>NZ_JAPZSY010000109.1 GCF_027532025.1 Inhella sp.
CCGTTGCCAAACCCATTTCCACCGACCAGTTCCACATCGCCGACCTGTCGCTCGCCGAATGGGGCCGCAAGGAAATCAACATCGCCGAGGGCGAGATGCCCGCGCTGATGGCCATCCGCCGCGAGCTGGCCCCCAGCCAGCCTCTGAAGGGCGCCCGCGTCACGGGCAGCCTGCACATGACCATCCAGACCGCCGTGCTGGTTGAAACTCTGCAGGCCCTGGGCGCCGAAGTGCGCTGGGCCAGCTGCAACATCTTCAGCACGCAAGACCACGCCGCCGCCGCGCTGGTGGCCCGCGGCACGCCGGTGTTCGCCTACAAGGGCGAGACCCTGGAGGACTACTGGGACTACACGCACCGCATCTTTGACTTCGGCACGGGACCCGCAGGGGCCCCTGCCGGTGCCCCGGGCACGCCGGGCGAAGGCCCCAACATGATCCTGGATGACGGCGGCGACGCGACCCTGCTGTTGCACCTGGGCCAGAAGGCCGAAAAAGACCTCTCGGTGCTGGCCAACCCGGGCAGCGAAGAAGAACGCATCCTCTTTGCCGCCATCAAGGCCAAGCTGGCCGTGGACGCCACCTGGTACACCCGCAAGAGCGCCGAGGTCATCGGCGTGACCGAGGAAACCACCACCGGCGTGCACCGCCTCAACGAGATGGCCGCCAAGGGCACGCTGCTGTTCCGCGCCATCAACGTGAACGACAGCGTCACCAAGAGCAAGTTCGACAACCTGTACGGCTGCCGTGAATCGCTGGTCGACGCCATCAAGCGCGCCACCGACGTGATGGTCGCCGGCAAGATCGCCGTCGTGGCCGGCTACGGCGACGTGGGCAAGGGCTCGGCCCAGGCCCTGCGCGCCTTGAGCGCCCAGGTCTGGGTCACCGAAATCGACCCCATCTGCGCGCTGCAGGCCGCCATGGAAGGCTACCGCGTCGTGACCATGGAGTACGCCATGGACAAGGCCGACATCTTCGTCACCGCCACGGGCAACCGCGACGTCATCACCCGCGCCCACATGGAGAAGATGAAGCCCAACGCCATCGTCTGCAACATCGGTCACTTTGACAACGAGATCGACGTCGCTGGCCTGGAAGGCTGCACCTTCGAAGAGATCAAGCCGCAGGTCGACCACGTCGTGTTCCCCGACGGCAAGCGCATCATCCTGTTGGCCAAGGGCCGCCTGGTGAACCTGGGCTGCGGCACGGGCCACCCCAGCTACGTGATGAGCTCCAGCTTCGCCAACCAAACCCTGGCCCAGGTGGAGCTCTACGCCCACAAGGACAAGTACGAAACCGGCAAGGTCTACGTGCTGCCCAAGCACCTGGACGAGAAGGTGGCCCGCCTGCAGCTGACGACGCTGAACGCCCAACTGAGCGAGCTGACGCCCGCCCAGGCCGCGTACATCGGCGTGACGCCGCAAGGCCCCTTCAAGGGCGACACGTACAGGTACTGATTTGTCTGCCTTGACCACGCGCGTGGACCAACTGTTGGTCCAGCGCGGCCTGGCGCCCACGCGGTCGGCCGCCCAGCGGCTGATCGCGGCCGGGGCGGTGCAGTGGCTCGGTCCGCAAGGCTGGGCCGCGCCCAAGAAGGCCGGCGACGTCCTGCCCACGCGCTGCGAGCTGAGGGTGACCGACGACGCCGAGACCCGCTGGGTCTCGCGCGGCGGCCTGAAGCTGGAAGGCGCCTTGGCGCACACCGGCCTGGCCCTCAGGGATCAGCGCGTGCTCGACCTCGGTCAAAGCACGGGCGGCTTCAGCGAGGTCTGCCTGCACGCCGGGGCCGCCTCGGTGGTCGGCGTGGACGTGGGCCACGGCCAGTTGCACCCGCGCTTGCGCGGCGACGCGCGCCTGCGCTGCCTCGAGGGCATCAACGCCCGCGAACTGACGCTGGAAGCCGTGGGGGGCGACCCCTTCGACGTGGCCGTGGGCGACCTCAGCTTCATCTCGCTCACGCTCGTGCTGCCCGCCGTGGCCCCGCTGGCGCGCACGCTCTTGCTGCTGGTCAAGCCGCAGTTCGAGCTGCAGCCCGGTCAGATCGGCAAGGGCGGCTTGGTCAAGGACGAGGCCTCGTACACCGAGGTCGAGCACAAACTGCGCGACGCCGTGCAGGCCCTGGGCCTGCGGGTGCGCGACTACTTCGCGAGCCCCATCGCCGGCGGCGACGGCAACCGCGAGTTCTTCATTTGGATCGAGTCATGACCCGAGTTCCGGTTTCGGTCGAGTTCTTCCCGCCCAACACCCCCGTGGGGCACGACAAGCTGCTGAACCAGGTGGTGCCCGCGCTGCAGCGCTTGCAGCCCGAGTACTTCAGCGTCACCTACGGCGCCGGCGGCGCCACGCGCGAGAAGACCCTGGCCACGGTCAAGGCCATCGCCGCCACCGGCGCGCAGGCCGCCCCGCACCTCAGCTGTGTGGGCGCCACGCGCGAGACCATCAGCGAGATCCTGGCCGAGTACCGCGCCCAGGGCATCCGCCGAGTGGTGGCGCTGCGCGGCGACCTGCCCAGCGGCACGGCGTCTTTGGGCGAGTTCCGGTATGCCGACGAGCTGGTCGCCTTCATCCGCGAAACGCAAGGCGCCGACTGGCACATCGAGGTGGCCGCTTACCCCGAGACCCACCCGCAGTGCCGCTACGCCGCCAAAGACCTGCAGCACTTCGCGCACAAGATGAAGGCCGGCGCCGACGGCGCCATCACCCAGTTCTTCTTCAACCCCGAGGCCTACTTCCACTTCGTGGACGAGGCGCGCAAGCTCGGGGTCAGTCAGCCCATCGTGCCGGGCATCATGCCCTTCCACAACTTCCACCGCATCGCGCAGTTCGCGCAGCGCGACGGCATCGACATCCCCCGTTGGGTGGCGCTGAAGATGGAAGGCTTCCTGGACGACGCGGCCTCGATCCGCGCCTTCGGCCTGGACGTGATCACCCGCCTCTGCGAGCGCTTGGTGGCCGGCGGCGCGCCAGGCCTGCACTTCTACGCGCTGAACCAGAGCGAGCTGGTGCTGGAGATCGGCCAGCGCTTGGGGCTAACCGCCGCGCAGGCCCCCTCGGCTCAGCCTTAAACGGCCGAGGGATCGACCCAGACCCAGCCGCCGGGCTTCAGGTCGGGCGGCACGCTGAGCTGGCCAAACCCGCTGCGGTGCAAGCCCTCGCAGCGGTTGCTCACCGCCGCCACCATGCGCTTGACCTGGTGGTAGCGGCCGCTGGTGATGGTCAGCCGCAAGAGCGTCGGCGTCAGCAACTCGGCCGCACTGGCCACCACAGGCTCCGGGTCGTCGTCCAGCACCACGCCGGCCAACAGCTTCTGCCGGGCGGCCTCATCCATGGGGTGCTTCAGGGTCACGTCATACACCTTGGGCAGCTTGCGCTTGGGGTGCGTCCACTTGTGGATCAAAGCGCCGTCGTCGGTCAGCAGCAGCAGGCCCGTCGTGTCTTCGTCCAGGCGCCCCACGGGCTGGATGCCGCGCACGCGCAAGGGGCCGGGCAGCAGGCTCAACACGCTGGGGTGGTGCTTGGGCTTCATGCTGCACTCGTAGCCCGCCGGCTTGTGCAGCAGCACCACGGCCTTCTCGGCGTAGGGCCACGCCTCGCCGTTCACGTGCAGCACGAGACCGTCGGTGTCCAAGTCCTCGAAGGGGTCGTCGAGCACGCGGCCGGCCAGGCTCACCTGGCCGTTGACCACCATGCCGGTGCATTCGTGACGGGTGCCAAAGCCTTGGCTGAAGAGGATCTGTTGGACGTGCATGGCCCGATCGTAAAGACCTCCCTAGAGAGCCCTTCCTAGAATGGCAGGCTCCACGAAACACGAAGTAACCCTTGCCATGAACCTCCCCGGCCTGAACTTCCAACTCGGCGACGACATCGACGCCCTGCGCGACGCCGTGCGCGCCTTTGCCGACGCCGAGATCGCCCCGCGCGCGGCCGAGATCGACCGCAGCGACCAGTTCCCCATGGACCTGTGGCGCAAGATGGGCGACCTGGGCGTGCTCGGCATCACCGTGCCCGAGGAGTACGGCGGCGCCAACATGGGCTACCTGGCGCACATGGTGGCCATGGAAGAGATCAGCCGCGCCAGCGCCTCGGTCGGCCTGAGCTACGGCGCGCACAGCAACCTGTGCGTGAACCAGATCAAGCGCAATGGCAACGAGGCCCAACGCGCCAAGTACTTGCCCAAGCTGATCAGCGGCGAGCACGTGGGCGCGCTGGCCATGAGCGAACCCGGCGCCGGCTCCGACGTCATCAGCATGAAGCTCAAGGCCGAAGACAAGGGCGGCTACTACCTGCTCAACGGCAGCAAGATGTGGATCACCAACGGCCCCGACGCCGACACCCTGGTGGTCTACGCCAAGACCGAGCCCGAGCTGGGCGCGCGCGGCGTCACCGCCTTCCTGATCGAGAAGGGCATGAAGGGCTTCTCCATCGCGCAGAAGCTGGACAAGCTGGGCATGCGCGGCAGCCACACGGGCGAGCTGGTGTTCCAAGACGTCGAGGTGCCCGCCGAGAACATCCTGGGCGGCCTGAACCAAGGCGCCAAGGTGCTGATGAGCGGCCTGGACTACGAACGCGCCGTGCTGGCCGCCGGCCCCATCGGCATCATGCAAGCGGTGATGGACAACGTGGTGCCCTACATCCACGACCGCAAGCAGTTCGGCCAGAGCATCGGCGAGTTCCAGCTGATCCAGGGAAAGGTGGCCGACATGTACACCGTGCTGCAGGCCGCCCGCGCCTTTTGCTACACGGTCGGCAAGAACCTCGACCTGCTGGGCGCCGGTCACGTTCGCCAAGTGCGCAAGGACTGCGCCAGCGTCATCCTCTGGTGCGCCGAGAAGGCGACCTGGATGGCCGGCGAAGGCATCCAGATTTATGGTGGCAACGGGTACATCAACGAGTACCCGCTGGGTCGCCTGTGGCGCGACGCCAAGTTGTACGAGATCGGGGCCGGCACGAGCGAAATCCGTCGCATGCTGATCGGCCGAGAACTCTTCGCGGAGACGATGTGATGTTGATGCTGGCCTTTGGCGGTTTGATGGTGGTGCTGGGCCTGCTTTCGGGCGGGGTGCTCACGGCGTCCGCCGTGGGCTTCAGCAGCTTGCAACCCGGCTGGACGGCTTGGCTGGCCTACCCCGGCCTGACCTTGCTGGGCTACGGCCTCTTCGTGGCCGCGGCCAACGACGGCCCCATCCAGGGCCTGACGCGCGGCGCCGGCGCGCTGTGCACCCTGCTGGGCATGGCCGCCATCGCCGTGCTGGTGCTGCGCTCGCTGGGCATCTTGGCCTTCGAAGGCGGCACCTTCACCCTGTGGTGGGTGTTCGCTTGCAGCCTGCTGCTGGGGCCGCTGGGCTGGATGGGCGGCAAGATGCCCCGCCCCGCATGAGCCTGCCGACGCTGGCCCTGCCCCACCCAGGCTGGACGCTGCGCCCCTGGCGAAGCACCGACGCCGAAGCCTTGGCCCGCGCGGCCAACGACGACGAGGTGTTGCGCTGGATGAGCGACACCTGGCCCGAGCCGTACACCCTCAAGGACGCGGCCTGGTGGGTGCAGGAAGGGCACCGGACGACGGGCGACAACTGGGCCCTCTGCCTGCACGACATTCCCCAAGGCGGCTGCGGCCTGTCGCCACTGGACGGCTTCCAGCGCTGCAACCTCGAAACCGGGTGGTGGCTGGCCCCGGCCCACTGGGGGCAAGGCGTGGCCAGCCACGCCGCGCGCCTCATGGTCGCGCGTGGCCTGGCGCAAGACGGCATCACCCGCGTGTTCGCCCCCATCCACGAAGGCAACACCCGCAGCATGGGCGTGGCCCGCCGCGCGGGCATGGTGCTGGAGGGCGTTCAGCGGCGCAGCGCCTACAAGCGCGGCCGGGTGATCGACCGACACATTTACGCCGCCGTGCGCGACGACCTCCCGACCCCGGCCCCATGAGCGACGCCCTCGACAACCTGTTCGCCAACAACCAGAAGTGGGCCGCCAAGATGGAGGCCCGCGAGCCGGGCTTCTTCACCAAGTTGCTGTCGCAGCAAGAGCCGCAGTACCTGTGGATCGGGTGCAGCGACAGCCGCGTGCCCGCCAACGACTTGGTGGGCCTGCTGCCGGGCGAGCTGTTTGTGCATCGCAACGTGGCCAACCTCGTGGTGCACAGCGACTTGAACGCGCTGTCGGTGGTGCAGTACGCGGTGGACGTGCTGCGGGTCACGCACATCATCGTCGTGGGCCACAGCCAATGCGGCGGCGTGCGCTCGGCCCTGAATGGGCGGCGCGCCGGCTTGGTGGACAACTGGCTGCGCCACGTGCAGGACGTGCGCGACGCCCACCTCGGCCTGCTGCAGCGCATCGACGACCCCGCCCGCCGGCTGGACGCCCTGGTGGAGCTGAACGTGCTGGAGCAAGCGCGCAACCTGTGCCACACCACCATCGTCAAGGACGCCTGGGAGCGCGGTCAGACGGTGGTCGTCCACGGCTGGGTCTACGGCCTGCACAACGGCCTGCTGGAAGACCTGCGCATCACCGCCAACGCGCTCGACGAGGTGATGCCGGCGTACCAGCAAGGCTTGGCGCGGGTGGCTCGGCGCTACCTGGGCGAGCCGTGAGCGACGGACATCTGTCGCGCTGAGCGGTCAGACGCCCCTGACTTCGTGCCGCGCGGATGCTCCATCCCTCGGCTTGGGTGGCGACCGGATAGGCTGGCACCCTGTGCCCACCGATGGAGTTCGACGTGTTTCCCCATCAGCTCAACGACCCCCGCGCCCACGACATCGCACAGGCCTTGCTGGGCGGCTTCAACCGCCACTTCCGCCTCTTCCGAGAGACCACGGCTCGAGCCAAGGCACGTTTCGAAGCCGCCGACTGGCACGGCCAACAACGCGCGCAGGCCGAGCGGATCGAGTTTTACGACCAGCGCGTGGGCGAAAACGTCGCCTTGCTGGAAGCCCGCTTTGACGCCAGCCGGCTGCCGATGGAAGTCTGGCAACAGGTCAAGCTGCACTACATCGGCCTGCTGACCGACCACCTGCAGCCCGAGCTGGCCGAGACCTTTTTCAACTCGGTCTGCACGCGCATCCTGCACCACAGCTACTTTCACAACAGCTTCTTGTTCGTGCGCCCGGCGGTGAGCACCGAGTACATCGAAAACGACGAGCCCGCCGCCACCCCCACCTACCGCGCCTACTACCCCGAGCCCGGCAAGCTGGCCGACACCTTCCGGCGCATCGTCACCAATTTCCAGCTGCAACGCCCCTTCGCCAACCCGGCCCGCGACGCCGCGCACGTGATGGACGCCGTGCAAGCCCGCCTCGGGGGCGAGCGCTGGCGCACCAACTTCCAGATCCAGGTGCTGTCCAGCCTGTTCTTCCGCAACAAGGGCGCCTACATCGTGGGCAAGATCGTCAACGGCTTTCGCGAAATCCCCTTCGCCTTGCCCATCCTGCACGACGCCAACGGCCAGTTGGTGGTCGACGCCATGCTCTTCGGCGAGGACGACCTGCTGATGCTGTTCAGCTTCGCCCGCGCCTACTTCATGGTGGACATGGAGGTGCCCAGCGCCTGCGTGCAGTTCCTGCGCGGGCTCATGCCCAAAAAGCCGCGGGCCGAGCTGTACAACGCCATCGGCCTGCAAAAACACGGCAAGAACCTGTTCTACCGGGACCTGCTCTACCACCTGCGCCACAGCTCCGACAAGTTCCGCATCGCGCCCGGCATCAAGGGCATGGTCATGCTGGTGTTCGACCTGCCCAGCTTCCCCTTCGTGTTCAAGCTGATCAAGGACTTCTACCCGCCCCAAAAGGACACCACGCGCGAGCAGATCCAAAGCAAGTACCTGCTGGTCAAGCAACACGATCGCGTGGGCCGCATGGCCGACACGCTGGA
>NZ_JAPZSY010000119.1 GCF_027532025.1 Inhella sp.
CCAAGGTGCGCAACGACTCGCCCATGGCCCAAGGCGACGATGACGACAACGACGACACACCCTCGGGCGACCCTTTCTTCGAATTCTTCAAACGCTTCCAGCAAGGCCAGGGCCGTCCCGGCGGGCGTGGCAACGCGCAGGAAATGCCCACACGCGGCCAGGGCTCGGGTTTTATCGTCAGCCCCGACGGCATCATCCTGACCAATGCCCACGTGGTGCGCGACGCCAAGGAAGTCACTGTCAAGCTGACCGACCGGCGTGAGTACCGCGCCAGGGTGCTGGGCGCCGACCCCAAGACCGACGTCGCCGTGCTGCGCATCGACGCCAAAAACCTGCCCGTCGTCACGCTCGGCAAGGTGGCCGACCTGAAAGTCGGCGAATGGGTGCTGGCCATCGGCTCGCCCTTCGGTTTTGAAAACACCGTGACGGCAGGCGTTGTCAGCGCCAAGGGCCGCTCGCTGCCCGACGACAGCGCCGTGCCTTTTATCCAGACCGACGTGGCCGTGAACCCCGGCAACTCGGGCGGCCCGCTGTTTAACACCCGCGGCGAAGTGGTCGGTATCAACTCGCAGATCTACAGCCGCAGCGGCGGCTACCAGGGCGTGTCCTTTGCCATCCCGATCGACGTGGCAGCCCGCATCAAGAACCAGCTGGTCGCCACCGGCAAGGTCGAGCACGCACGCCTGGGCGTGGCGGTGCAGGAGGTCAACCAGGCCTTTGCCGACTCCTTCAAGCTCGACAAGCCCGAAGGCGCACTGGTGTCCATGGTGGAGAAAGGCGGCCCCGGCGAGAAGGCCGGCCTGCAGTCCGGCGACGTGATCCGCAGCGTCAACGGCCAGCGCATCGTCTCCTCAGGCGACCTGCCCGCCATCATCGGACTGGCAGCGCCCGGCGACAGCGTCAAGCTGGACGTCTGGCGCCAGGGTGCAGCCAAAGAAGTCACCGCCAGGCTGGGCAGCGCCGACGAGAAATCGGCCAAGGCCGAAGCGGGTAAAAAAGACGCCGCCAACCAGGGCAAGCTGGGCCTGGCCCTGCGCCCGATGCAACCCGACGAAAAGCAGGAAGCCGGTGTCGACAACGGCCTGGTCGTACAGCAAGCCAGCGGCCCCGCGGCTCTCGCCGGTGTAGAACCTGGCGACGTGCTGCTGTCCATCAACGGCGTGCCGGTGAAAAACATCGACCAGGTGCGGGCGAGTGTGGCCAAGGCCGAGAAGT
>NZ_JAPZSY010000130.1 GCF_027532025.1 Inhella sp.
GGGGCCGAACAGGTCCTGGTCGGCCACTTCGGTACGGCTGCTGGGCTTGCGCGCCAGCAGCGGCGCCAGGCTGGCTTCGATCGCGGTCCAGGGCAGCCGGGTGGCCAGCACCACGAGGGGGTGGCGGGGATCGACCATGCCATCCAGGCGCGCGCGGAAGAAGTCGTCGGTGGCCATCGGCAGTGCTCCCAAAACTCCCAGAAACTGCGGGGCAGTGGAATGCAATCCGGGAGTTCAGGCCATCGGAATTGCCCCTGTCAGGGCGATCCCCCTCCTATGAAAAAGAGGGCTTGGCGGAGGTTCTTCAGGTCCGACTACTGCGTTGCTGGGCCTGCTGCTCGGCCAAGCGCGCTTCCGCTTCCAGGCTGCTGCGGCGCTGGGCCACGGCGGCGGCTTGCAACTGACCCAGTTCGCCGGCAGCCAGCATGCGCTCGGCGCGCAGGCGAATCAGGGGCTGGCCCGCTTGAACGGCATCGCCTTCCTTCACCAGCACCTCGGCCACGGTGGCGGCTTGAGGGCTGCTGAGGTGCATCAGCCCGCCTTCGGGCACCAGCACGCCGGGCACGCTGACTTTCCGGGTGTACTGGCCCCAGGTGGCAAAGCTCACCAGGGCCACCGCACATGCCAATGCCAAACCGGTGGCCACCCCAAAGCTGGGCGGCCTGGCGATTCGGATGCTGCCCAGCCATTGCACGGCTTGGGCTTGCATCACTTCGGGGCGGAACAGCGGGGTGGACATGGAGCGGGGGGCGGCAGGGCACGGACTGCGCCGCGGATTTCACCCGCAGGCGCGCAGCCCGGCCACCCACCCCGGGCCTGCGGAGGCCGCCCTTGCCAGGGCGACGTGGCTTGTGCTAGGCCTACCTTGCCCAAAAAACCATTGACACCTGCTTACAAAGTACCGCGCAGGGCGGCCCGTTGGCCGGCCCAGCATGCCAGCCACTTGGTGTAGACACCCCGATCCAGCGGCCAGCCAAACAAGGGTTTACCCCCCCCGCATTAGAGCCCCCCCCCATGAAAACCCCGCCCCATCAGGGACATTGGCACCGCCACCACACCTGAGCAGGGGGGGTCAGAAGCGACTCAATACGGCCCACCCCCCGCCGCCCGCAGGTAGACCTGCGCCACCCAGCCCACCAGCGCCCGGCGCAGCCAGCCGCGCAGACCCTGCGATCCGGGCAGCCATGTGGTGGGGTGGATTTCTTCGGCACCGGTCAGGGCCTCGTCGAAGGCGTGTCGAACGCGGTCGGCCAGACCTCGGTCCCAGGCGACCACGTTGGCTTCGAGGTTGAGCACCAGCGAAGTGGGGTCAAGGTTGCTGGAGCCCACGGTGCACCAGTGGCCGTCCACCTGTGCCACCTTGGCGTGCAGGAAGGCAGCGCGGTATTCAAAGATGCGAACGCCGCGTTGCAGCAGGTCGACGTACAGGGCACGGGCGGCCATCTCGGCCAGCCGGTAGTCGAAGCGCCCCTGCAGCAGCAGGCGAATGCGCACGCCACGCTTGGCGGCCCGGTGCAATGCCCTCAGCAGGCGAGCCGACGGGTAGAAGTAGGGGCAGATGAGGTCGGCTTGCTCTCGCGCATCGCGCAAGGCCAGCAGGTACTCGCGCTCGATGGCGTGCCGCTGGCTGAGGTTGTCGCGGCGTACAAAGGCCAGGCGCACCGGGCGTTCGTCGCCCTCGGCTTCCTGGCGCTGCTGGCGGCGACGGTCGAGTTCGGCGCGCGTGCCACGCCAGGCGTTCCAGCGGGCGCGCAGCCAGCGCCGGGCGCGTTGCAGGGGCTCGGGCGCCAGCAGCAGGGTCTGCCATTCCTCGGTCACCTCGTGGCCTAGCCAGGCGCGTGTCCAGGTGCGGCGCACGGTGTGCTGCACCTCGCCCACCACGGGGCCGCGCAGGCCCAACGCAAAGTCCAGGCGGGGGGTGTCCAACGGGCCGTGGTTGAGGTCCAAGCGGTCGTCCAGGAGGTTGATGCCCCCGACAAAGGCCGTGGCGTCGTCCACCACGCACAGCTTGTGGTGCAGCCGGCGCAACTGGCCGGGTTGCAACCAATGCCACCAGCGGTCAATGGGTCGAAACACCGCCAAAGCCACACGGCTGCCGCTGAGCTGCTGCTGCCACCAAGGCAGGGCGGCTCGCGAGCCAAAGCCGTCCACCACCACGCGGACGCGCACGCCGCGCCGGTCGGCCCGCAACAGGGCTTGCAGGATGCGCTGCGAGGCCTCGTCGGTGTGGACGATGTAGCTGGCGAGCCAGACTTCGGCCTCGGCCCGGTCGATGGCCTGCTCCATGGCGGGGAACAAGGCGTCGCCCCCGCGCAGCAGGTCCACCTCGTGCCCGCCCTGGGGCAGGGCCTGCTCGCGCCAGGGGGTCATGACGCTGGGCTCATGCCGGGTGGAGGTCGACCAACAGGGGCAGGTGGTCGCTCATGCGCACCCAGGGGCCGCCGCGCGGCACTTGGGCTTGGCTGGCGCGCAGGCCGCGGGTGTAGATGCGGTCCAGCGCAAACAAGGGCGCACGCGCCGGGAAGGTGCGATGCAGGCCTTCGGGCTCGCGGCTCAGGCCGAGTTCGAGCATCGGGCGGTCCAGCTGCTCGCGCCAGTCGTTGAAATCGCCGGCCACCAGCAGGCGGGCGTCGGCAGGCACCTCGTCACCGAGGTAGCGGCCCAGTTGCTGCACCTGGCGAACACGGCTGCCGTGGAACAAGCCCAGGTGGAGCACCAGCACATGCAAGGGCTGGCCGTGCCAATCCACCTCCACGTGCAAGAGCCCGCGCTGCTCGAAGCGGTGGTCGGAGACGTCGTGTTGCCGCACCTGCTGGATGGGCAAGCGCGACAGCAGCGCGTTGCCATGTTCACCGTCTTTGGTGAAGGCGTTGGTGCGGTAGGCCACGTGGTAGCCCTCGGGGGCGAGGTAATCGGCCTGGGGGCCGGGCCATCCCAGCAAGGGGTGCGAGAAACGGCGCGCATCGCCCAAGTGGTGGCTGCGCACTTCTTGCAAGCAGACGAGGTCGGCCTGAAAGGCATGCACGCCCAGCTTCAGGGCGTGGATTTCCAGGCGTTTGGCCAGGGCCAGGCCGCGCACGCCTTTGTGGATGTTGTAGGTGGCCACCCGCAGCGGCGCGGGTTCGCTCGGGGTCTCGGAACGCGGGGCGGCATGGCGGGCACGGGCGGTCATGGTCGCAAGCATGCCAGCCGCAGCGGTGTTTCGGTCAAGCCGCTGGGGTTACCCCAAGCTGCTGGGGCAACTGCAGCACGGCTTCGGCGTTGGAGGGCGAAAAGCAGGCATCGGCCGCCTCCCGCCAGGGCAGCCAGCGCCACGCCCGGTGCTCCCGGGGGGCGATCCGCACCGGCGTGCCCACGGGCACGCACAAGCCAAACACACGCTCCCGGTTGTGGGTCACGCCGGGCGCGTAGCGGTGGCGCCAGCGGGGATAGATCTCGTAGACGTTCTCCAGCCCCCAATCGACCAAGTGGCAGCCGGGCCCCAAAGCGTCGATGCCGGTTTCCTCGGCCACTTCGCGCGCGGCCGTGGCCGCCCAGGGCTCGTCCGGCGTGTCCTTCGAGCCGGTGACCGATTGCCAGAAGCCCGCCGGCTCGGCGCGCTCCAGCAGCAACACATCCAACGCAGGCGTGTAGACCACCACCAGCACCGATTCAGGGATCTTGAACGACATGGACGGGCTTATACCTGCGCCCAGAAAAAAGGCGGCCTCAGGCCGCCTCTCGACGTGAACGGGTGGAACCCGCCGATCAAGCCACTGGCGTGGGGTTGCGCAGGCGAATGTGCAGTTCGCGCAATTGCTTCTCGTCCACCATGCTCGGGGCGCCGGTCAGCAGGCACTGGGCGCGCTGCGTCTTGGGGAAGGCGATCACGTCACGGATCGACTCCGCCTTGGTCATCAGCGTCACCAAACGGTCCAGGCCGAAGGCCAGGCCACCATGCGGGGGCGCACCGTACTGCAGCGCGTCCAGCAGGAAGCCGAACTTGATGCGCTGGTCTTCCTCGCTGATGTTGAGGGCCTCGAACACCTTGGACTGCACGTCGGCGCGGTGAATCCGGACCGAACCGCCGCCGAGTTCCCAGCCATTGAGCACCATGTCGTAGGCCTTGGCCACGCAGGCGCCCGGGTCGGTGTTCATCAAGTCTTCGTGGCCATCTTTCGGGGCGGTGAACGGGTGGTGCACCGCGTTCCAGCGCTGACCTTCGTCGTCGTGCTCGAACATCGGGAAGTCCACCACCCAAAGCGGCGCCCAGCGGTCTTCGAACAAGCCCTTGGCCTTGGCGAACTCGCTGTGACCGATCTTCAGGCGCAGGGCACCGATGGCGTCGTTGA
>NZ_JAPZSY010000055.1 GCF_027532025.1 Inhella sp.
CCCCTGGTCCGGCGCAGGCTAGGAGCGACGCCGCCGTGGACTCGTGTCCACAAGAAGGAGCGACAACGCATGCGCCGGATCCAGGGGCCACCCTTCGGGCCGAGCCGCGGGGGCGACAAGCGTCGTTTCCGGCTCCTGACGTAGCCCGCCACGCGGCGTCGCCAGCGCCTAGCCTGTCGCCCCCGGGATCTCGGCGACGGCCTGGGCCTCTGCCGCGCAGACTCCTAGGCCAAAGCCGGTGACGTCGGTCAGCGCATGCACGCCCGGCAAGGCGGCCAGCTCCGGGCCCGGGGTGTTGAGCCGGGTGGTGGCGTCGATCAGGGCGGCGTAGCCCTCGGGGCCGAGCCGATCCTTCTTCCGCGCCGCGGCGTACACCCCCACGCCCAGGGGCTTGCCCAGCACCAGCACATCGCCGGGCCGGGCATCGGCGTTGCGGCGCACGCGATCCGGGTGCACCAGCCCCAGCGCCACCAGGCCGTAGATGGGTTCGACCGAGTCGATGGAGTGCCCACCCGCGATGGGGATGCCTGCCGCACGGCACACGCTGGCGCCGCCTGCCAGGATGCGGCCGATCGTGGCCGTGGACAGCGTCGCGATGGGCATGCCCACCAGAGCCAAAGCGAGGATAGGCCGCCCGCCCATGGCGTAGACGTCGCTGATGGCGTTGGTGGCGGCGATGCGCCCGAAGTCGAACGGGTCGTCCACGATGGGCATGAAGAAATCCGTCGTGGCCACCAAGGCCTGCTCGTCGTTGAGCCGGTACACGGCCGCGTCGTCGGCGGTCTCGATCCCGACCATCAACTCGGGCGGAAGCGGAAAGCCGCTGCTGCTTTTTAGGATGTCCGCCAGCACGCCGGGCGCGATCTTGCAGCCGCAACCTCCGCCGCGGGAGAGGCTCGTGAGGCGCGGTTCGGTGGGGGTCATGCGGGCATCTCCTGGAAGGAAAGCCATTGTGCGCAGCGCGGCCGCGACAATGCCGCCATGAAGCCGATTGCCTACACCCGCGCCACCCAACTCCCCCACCTGATGCAGCAGCGCATCCTCGTGCTGGACGGCGCCATGGGCACCATGATCCAGCGCTACAAGCTCACCGAGGCCGACTTCCGCGGCACGCGCTTTGCCGACCATGGCAAGGACCTGAAGGGCAACAACGACCTGCTGCAACTGACCCGGCCCGACGTGATCCGCGAGATCCACGAGCAGTACTTGGCCGCCGGGGCCGACCTGATCGAGACCAACACCTTCGGCGCCACCTCGGTCGCGCAAGAGGACTACGACCTCGCCGGCCTGGCCTACGAGCTCAACGTCGAGGCCGCCAAGCTGGCCCGCGCCGCGTGCGACAAGTACTCGACGCCCGACAAGCCCCGCTTCGCCGCCGGCGCCCTGGGCCCCACGCCGCGCACGGCCAGCATCAGCCCCGACGTGAACGACCCCGGCGCGCGCAACGTCGACTTCGAAACCCTGCGCGCCGCGTACTACGAGCAGGCCCAAGGCCTGCTGGACGGCGGCTGCGACCTGTTCCTGGTCGAGACCATCTTCGACACCCTGAACGCCAAGGCGGCGCTGTTCGCGCTGGACGAGCTGATGGAGGCCACGGGCGAGCGCCTGCCGGTGATCATCTCGGGCACGGTGACCGACGCCTCGGGCCGCATCCTCAGCGGACAGACCGTCACAGCCTTTTGGCACTCGGTGCGCCACGCCCACCCCATCGCCGTGGGCCTGAACTGCGCGCTGGGCGCCAGCCTGATGCGGCCTTACCTGGAAGAGCTGTCCACCGCGGCGGCCGACACGCCCATCAGCTGCTACCCCAACGCCGGCCTGCCCAACCCGATGAGCGACACGGGCTTCGACGAGACGCCCGAGATCACCGGCCGCTTGGTGGGCGAGTTCGCCGCGCGCGGCCTGCTGAACATCGCCGGCGGCTGCTGCGGCACCACACCGGCGCACGTGGCCGAGATCGCTCAGCAGGTGAGCGCCTACCGCCCGCGGCCCAACGCGATGTTCACGCGCTGGGTCGAAGATGGGTCCGGCTGAAAAGAGCTGCGGCGCGGGAGCTGATGACCCAGTCTTGAACTTGGGGGCAAAGTTTTGAAGTCTACTCGCCAAGCACGACGGTCAGTGGCCAGAGCCTTGATCGCCGCGCCACCCTGTACCGCCCGCCGTGTGGGTCGCTTGGCAGTGGAGCTTCCCGTCCGATGAATCGCGATGACCGGCTGCCGTCGGCCAGGAACGGCCGGTCGCAACGGGCAGCTTCCGGAAGTCCCAGTTGAACTTGACTCCAGCGGCAGTCGCGCAGGACGACCAGATCAGTAACTCGCGCGCAGACTTGGCAGGGATTGCTAGCGCTGAGTGCCTATGAGCAAACCGAGGAAGCGGTCATCGGCCGATACGGTGGCGTCGGCGGGGTCGCGCCCTCCCATGCGCACTGCCACCAAGCGCAGGCTCGGGATCACGTACAAGCGGTAACCGCCGAAGCCAGCCGCCATGTACATGTCGGCCGGCACACTCGGTGCAAGCCGGCCACCAGTGGACCATTCCAGAGCCCTTGTGACGTCGACCGAGTCCTGGCCCGGCTGATAGGTCGAACCGACCTCCCGGTTCAGCCACCACGACAGGCCATAGCCCCAGAACGCATCGGTGCGGTAGCTGGCGCAGCGTGAAAGCAGGCCTGGCGGCAGCACTTGCACGCCGTTCCATACGCCGTCGGCCAGCATGAGTTGGCCGTACTTGGCCCATTCGCGGGCAGTCAGCGATGCCCCGCCGCCGAAGTTGGGCTTGCCGTTCAAGTCGCGCTGCCAGTCTCCCACCGTCAGCCCGATGCGATCCAGCACGCGCGACTTCAGGTAGTCCAGTGGGTCCAGCCCGCCGGTCACCAAGCCCTGCGCGTTGTAGCCGCCGCCGGTGGACAGCTCGAACAGTGCCGCGACCGCCTGGAAGTTGTTGGGCGTGTAGATGGCCGCCACGCCGGGATCGTAGGCTGAGGGTGATGCCACCGCCTGTGCGTAGCTGTCGACATTGTTCAAGGCGCTGCCGGAGACGCCCGAGGCCCGCAGGCCCGCACTGATCGACAGCAGATCCTTGAGGCGGATCTTGGCCTTCGCCGCGGGTTGCGGTGCGGAGCCTCCAGCGGTCCACGCCGGAATCCTGGTCGACGCAAGGAGGTCGGGTGTCAGGATGCCATCGGCTTCGGCGGCTGCCACCAACGCGCAACTGAAGCTCTTGGTTCCGCTCGCGATCGCCTTGGCCGTGGTCCCGTTCCAACCATTCATGTACGCCTCATAGACCACGCGCCCGTCCTGCATCACCACCGTGCCCGAACTCCCGATCGATTTCAGGAAATCGGCGGCCGCCGTGAAGTTGAGTGTCGACGCGCTGGGTGGCGGGGTGGGCGTCGTATCCTGCCCCCGCCCCATCCGGGCGACGAACGAGGATGGCCCTCCAGGGCTGTCCAGCGTGGTGCCACCGAATCGAATGGAACCCCCGGTGTTGCCACCGAACGTGCCAACCTGCGTCACGCCTCCGTCGATACCCACCGACAGCGCGTAATTGACGTCGTCACCCGTGCCCGGCGAAGTGGCGAACCACTCGATCGCTCCCCCGGCGCCAACGCGCACCGTGAACATCTCTCGCGAACCCGCGCTTGCAACCACCTGCTGACCCCAGGGCAACGTCGCTGAGCCGCCGAACTCTCCGGCCATGACGACCGTGCCGTCATCGGCGACCTCGATCTCGCTGCCCTCGTCTGTGCCATCGCTGCCAAATGTCTGAACCCAGACCGGCCGGCCGCCCGCGTCGAGCCGTGCGAGGAAGAGGTTGGACGCCCCGGTGCTGCGAACGGACTGCGCGCCGAAGGTGACCGTGCCACTGAACGTGCCGGCGATCGCGATATTGCCACTCGCGTCGCCACCGATGCCGCGGCACTTGTCGTCGCCGGCGCCGCCGAAGCTTCGGGCCCACTGCAACTGACCGTCGCTGTCGTAGGCCGCGACAAAGCAATCCCTTGCGCCCGCCGAAGTGATGGTCATCTGCCCGCCCGCACCGTTGTCGATGGCGACGCTGCCGCTGAACTCACCAGCGACGAGCACGCGGTTGCTGCCATCCCGGCCGATGCCACGGCCCGCCAGCACACCCGGCCCTGTGATCGCGCGTGCCCACAGGGGCGCGCCCTGCCCGTCGAGCTTGACGATGAAGACCTGATCGCCCGTAAAGCCCGATGGTGCGTTGAGCGTGCGATTGCCAAAGGTGATCTGATCCCGGAAGACACCGATAGCCAGCGCATTGCCCGCGCCATCCATCGCGATTTCATTGCCATAGGCGCGGCCGGCGCCGCTGCCCGTCGTCAGCCAGCGCACAGCGCCGTTGCGGTCAAGACGGGCGACGAACGCATCTGAATTCGCGCCGGCCGTATTGACGGCGATGCCATCGAAGCTAAAGCTGCCCGAGACCTGACCGACGACGATCGCATCACCGTTGGGTGCGGCCACGACATCGAACGCGTAGTCCTCACCGCCGCCGCCGAACGAACGCACCCATTGCAGGCGGCCGTCGGCACCCAGCGATGCAACGAAGACATCGGTTCCTTTCCCCTGCGTCGCGATGCTCTGTGCCCCCAGTTGCAGAGCGGCGCCCGATCCGGCTGATCCGACGACCACGCTGCTGCCGTCGTCCCGCGTGCTGACGCCGCGTGCCACTGCGGGGCCACCCGTGATCGAGGTCGCCCACGCAAAGTCGGGCGGCGCAGCCGGTGCCGGTGCTGGTGCTGGTGCCGGTGCTGGTGCCGGTGCCGGTGCTGGTGCCGGTGCTGGTGCCGGTGCTGGTGCTGGTGCTGGCGGGGCCGCAGATCCCGCCCCGCCGCCGCAGGCCGAGAGCGAGAACGTGACTGCAACCAGTAGCGCGAGTCGTGCCGACCGGCAGCTGGGACTGTTCAGATTCTTCATGGCCTGGCGCGTCACAAATTGGTGTGGTGACGTATCCTCGTCGCCAACATCGGCGTTCATAGGCACTGAATGTTGTTCATGCCTCAGCTGCCTGGAGTCTGCGCACCAAAATTCACGAACAACGGCATGGAACTGCGAGACCTCCGCTACTTCACCACCTTGGCAAGGGAGGCCAATCTCAGCAAAGCGGCCGACGCGCTGGGGCTTTCGCAGTCCACGCTGTCCAAATCGCTGGCGCGCCTGGAAGCCGCCTGCGGAGCGAGCCTCGTGCTGCGTCTACCGCGCGGCATCGAAGTCACTGAGCAGGGACAAATCGTTCTGCGTCATGCGGAGCGCATGACGACGATGGCCAAAGACGTGCGCGCCGCCGTGGATGCGTCGCGCCAGGTGGCTCAGGACTGCCTGCGCTTGGGGGTCGGCTTGGGCGAACTGGGAGAGGCCGAATCACTGGCGCTATCGCAGTTCGTCTCGCGCGAACCGCACGCGCGCGTCGACGTCGTGCAGGCGTCCAGTGAGGCGTTGTCCGCTGCGCTGGCACGCGGTGACGTCGACTGCGTGATCGGGCCAACGCCCGAGGTGGTGCCGCCGGATCACAGGGTGACACCGCTGGGCACCGATACCTATGCCGGCGTGTGCGCGATCAACCATCCGCGCCGCGATCGGCTTCGCTCACTGGCGGCACTGGTGCAAGAGCGCTGGGCCGTGCCGCGGGCCACCACCCGCGTGGGGCTCAGGCTTGCGGGACTGGTCCACCAGAGGGGTCTGCCGCTGCCAAAGGTGGCGATGCGATGCGACGCGGTGACGACCTTGCTCTCCACGATCGCGCGCAGTGACTGCGTAGGCTGCTTCTCGCACGCGATGGTCCAAGCGCACCCGCTGCGCGATCAGCTGATGATTCTGTCCATCGAGGAAATCCGCTACGTTAAGTCGCTGGTCTTCATCAGCCGGGAACACAACGCCGATTTGCTGTTGGTGAGGACGATTCGCGAGTTGGTCGTAGCAAACCGGAAGGCAGTTGCTTGACGCGTCAGGGTGGCGAAGAGAGTCGGGAGCACTTCCAGCCCTCTGTGAGCGGATGAGACGCTGGCACTCGAGTTGTCGAGTTGCATCGACGCGCAATCTGTCGTGGACTTCTTGTGTAAGTGAAGCGCGTATGGCATGCGAGGCGTTGTGCGCAAGGCTGCGATGCGGGCGTTCTCGCGTCTGTTGGGGGGACTGTCTCGCGATGCACGCATGCGTCGTCGACTGGCTGCTTCTTGGCAAGTAAGTCGTGATTTCGGACGACCGGTGTGGGTCGATGGCTGCCGGTGACCCGTGCCGACAGAAACCGCAGCACTCGGTCTCGAGGTGTCTTTCAAACTGCTGCTCGCTTGTGCAAAGGGCCGACGCCACGCTTCCCTGTTCAAAACCTTGCCAAGTCGGGACCACGCCATCGGACCGGCGGGCGGTTGGGGCGGTCGTTCAAGACCTTGTTGTCAGTTCCCGCGCCGCGCCTCAGTACAGGCGCAGCAACTTGTCGATCGACAAGCGCAGCTTGAGTTCGTGTGGCGCCAAGCCGGTGACCACCGCCTGGCTGGACAGTCGGGTGTCGCGGGGCACAGGCGAGGTCAGCGGTGCGCCACTTTTGCCAATCAGCGCGGCCACCAGGGGGTCGGTGGCGATGGCGCCGCGCTTGAGCACGATCCCATCCTCGCCATTGGCCAGGCGGACCAAGGTGCCCGGTGGGTACAGTCCCAAAGCCTTGATGAGGGCGGCACCGGCTTCGTCTTGCTGCTTGGCCTCGTCCAAAAAGATGGCGCGCGACGCCTGCACCCCAGCATGCGCCTTGCGTGAAATGCGCGGCGCCAGTTGCGCAGCGAAGGTGTCGATGCGCTGCAGCAGACGCGCCAGGCGCTCGGGTTCAGGCCGGGAGGACAGCGGCCCCGGCGCGGTGTCGTGGTGCAAACGCACGGCAGTGAGCCATAGCGGATCGGTGACGCCCAGGCTGGCCAACAACTCGGCGCTGCGCCCACCGTGGCCCTGCAGTTGACGGCGCTGCTCCTGGCTCAAGGCCTCGCGCTGTTGCGCCAAGCGGTCCTGCAGCAGGCCCAGACTCAGGTTCATGGTCAGCGCTGCGCGGCCCAGGGACGATAGGTGATCGAGGGGCCAGGCCAACCGGTCGCCTACCAGCTCGCACAACACCATGCACAGCAAAGCGTGCCGCGCGGTGTATTGCATGAGCTCTTGGCTGGCCTCGTGCACCAGCAGGAGCAGGGCTTGGTCTGGGTTGCGGCGCAGGCGCCCCACGGCCTCCTCGCGCAGCGCCTCCAAGCGACCCAGAAAGCCCTCGGCCTTGGGGTCGCGGAGCAAATTGTGCAGTTGCAACTGCAATTCGGACCAAGCCGCCGGCTCGCTGAGCACCACCGCCGAACGCGCGAAGGTCTGGTTGAAGTCGGGCTTGACCTTGGCGATCTCGCTGAGCGCGGCGTTCTGGTGGAACAGCTGCATCGTCAGGTTGTTGGCTTCCCGACGGTAAGCCTCGGTCTCGCGCGCCAGAACGTACACCCCACGCTCCAGCATCTCGCGCACGGCAGGGGTATTGGGCAGCACCACGCCGTTGGCAAACAGCAGATTGCCCGCCGCATCGCGCAGCGAGAAGTTCAGGCGCTGACCCGGGCGCAGCGCATCGGGAGGAAGGCGAACGATTTCCACCCCCTGATTGTCGGCGCAGCCCGGCGAGTCTGGAGGGGGGCCTTCCTAGAATGCGGGCCGTGTTTACCGGGCTTTTTGCCCTGATTGATCGCTCGCCATGCTCTCCATGCCCCCGCCCCTGAAGCTGTCCGGCCTCGAACCCATGACGCTGGGCCCCGGCAGCCTGTTCGTCAACGTGGGCGAGCGCACCAACGTCACCGGCTCCAAAGCCTTTGCGCGTCTCATCTTGAGCGGCCAGTACGAAGAGGCCCTGGCCGTGGCCCGGCAGCAGGTGGAGAACGGCGCCCAGGTCATCGACGTCAACATGGACGAGGCCATGCTCGACAGCAAGGCCGCGATGGTGCGCTTCTTGAACCTGATGGCCAGCGAGCCCGACGTGGCCCGCGTGCCGGTGATGGTCGACAGCAGCAAGTGGGAGGTCATCGAGGCCGGTCTGCGCTGCCTGCAGGGCAAGGGCATCGTCAACTCCATCTCCCTGAAAGAGGGCGAGGCCGAGTTCCTGCGCCAGGCCAAGCTGGTCAAGCGCTATGGCGCCGCCGCCGTGGTGATGGCCTTCGACGAACAAGGCCAGGCGGACACTTTGCAACGCCGCAAGGACATCTGCCGGCGCGCCTACGACCTGCTGGTGGGCATCGACTTCCCGCCGGAAGACGTCATCTTCGACCCCAACATCTTTGCCATCGCCACCGGCATCGAGGAGCACGCCAACTACGCGGTGGACTTCATCGAGGCCACGCGCTGGATCAAGGCGAACCTGCCCGGCGCGAAGGTGTCGGGTGGCGTCAGCAACGTGTCCTTCAGCTTCCGCGGCAACGAGCCGGTGCGCGAGGCCATCCACACCGTGTTCCTGTACCACGCCATCCAGGCGGGCATGGACATGGGCATCGTCAACGCCGGGATGATCGGCGTGTACGACGAGATCCCGGCCGACTTGCGCGAGCGCGTGGAAGACGTGGTGCTCAACCGCCGCCCCGACGCCACCGAGCGCCTGCTGGAGGTGGCCGACGCCGTGAAGGGCGCGGCCAAGGACGACAGCGCCAAGTACGCCTGGCGCGCGGGCGACGTGAACGAGCGCCTCAAGCACGCCTTGGTGCACGGCATCACCGAGTTCATCACCGAAGACACCGAAGAGGCCTGGCAGGCCATCCAGGCCACGGGCGGCCGGCCGCTGCACGTCATCGAGGGCCCCCTGATGGCCGGCATGAACGTCGTGGGCGACCTGTTCGGCGCCGGCAAGATGTTCTTGCCCCAGGTGGTGAAGAGCGCGCGCGTGATGAAGTCGGCCGTGGCCTACCTCATCCCTTATATCGAGGAAGAGAAGAAGGCGCTGGAAGCCGCCGGCGCCGACGTGCGCGCCAAGGGCAAGATCGTCATCGCCACCGTCAAGGGCGACGTGCACGACATCGGCAAGAACATCGTCACCGTGGTCTTGCAGTGCAACAACTACGAGGTGGTGAACATGGGCGTGATGGTGCCCGCGCACGAGATCTTGGCCCGGGCCAAGGCCGAGGGCGCCGACATCATCGGCCTGAGCGGCCTCATCACCCCCAGCCTGGAAGAGATGCAGCACGTGGCCGCCGAGATGCAGGCCGACCCGCACTTCCGCGACGCGGGCATCCCGCTGCTCATCGGCGGCGCCACCACCAGCCGCGTGCACACGGCCGTGAAGATCGCGCCGAAGTACGAAGGCCCGGTGGTCTACGTGCCCGACGCTTCGCGCAGTGTGAGCGTGTGCAGCGAGCTGCTCAGCCCCGAGCGCCGCGGCGCCTACCTGCTCGAGCTGCAGGCCGACTACCGCAAGGTGCGCGAGCAGCACGCCAACAAGAAGACCACCCCGCTGGTGACCCTGGCCCAGGCCCGCGCCAACAAGCACCGCGTTGTGTTTGACGCGCTGCCCGTGCCCCGCGTGCTGGGCGTCAAGCGCCTGAGCAACTACCCGCTGGCCGAGTTGGCCGACTGCATCGACTGGGGCCCCTTCTTCCAGACCTGGGACCTGGCCGGCCCCTACCCCGCCATCCTCAGCGACGAGGTGGTGGGCGAACAGGCGACCAAGGTCTTCGCCGATGCGAAGGCGATGCTGCAGAAGATCGTGGCCGGCCGCTGGCTGCGCGCCGATGGTGCCTTCGCGCTCTACCCCGCCGCGCAGGTGGACGACGACGACATCGCCGTGTTCAACGAGGCGCGCACCGAGCGCCTGATGACCTGGCACGGCCTGCGCTTGCAGACCGAGCGCCCGGTGGTCGCTGACGTGAAGCGCCCCAACCGCTGCCTGGCCGACTTCGTCGCCCCCTTGGAGGGCGGTGCGCCGCGCGACCACATCGGCCTTTTTGCCGTCACCGTGCACGGCGTGGCCGAGAAGGAGGCCGAGTTCCTGGCCGCGCACGACGACTACAACGCCATCCTGCTCAAGGCCCTGGCCGACCGCCTGGCCGAGGCCTTCGCCGAGCGCCTGCACCAGCGCGTGCGCACCGAGTTCTGGGCCTACGCCGAGGTCGAGGCCCTGAGCAACGAGGCCCTGATCGCCGAGCAGTACCGCGGCATCCGCCCCGCGCCCGGCTACCCCGCCTGCCCCGACCACCTGGTGAAGCAAGACCTGCTGCGCCTGCTGCAGGCCGACCAGTTCGGTCTGACTTTGACGGAGAGCATGGCCATGCTGCCGGCCAGCAGCGTATCGGGCTTCTACCTGGCCCACCCCGAGGCGACCTACTTCAACGTCGGTCGCATCGGCGACGACCAGCTGGCCGACTGGGCGCGACGCTGCGGCTTGGCCGAGGCCACCGCCCGACGGGCCTTGGCCCCGCTGCTGGAGTAAACAAGGCGCCCATGGCCCTGCACCTGCCCACCGTGATGATGTTCGCCGGCCTGCTGACGGCCGTGGTCACGCTGGGCTTGGGCCTGCTGGCCTGGCGCGAGCGCCGGGCTTACCTGATGCACTGGGCCGCGGCACTGGCGACCACCTTCGTGGGCATGTTGTTGTTCGGCTTGCGCGGCACGGCGCCAGACCTGCTGACGATCGTCACCGCCAACGTGATGCTGCTGGGCAATTTGCTGTTCACGCTCAGTGGCTACCTGCGGCTCTTCGGCCAGCCCGTGCCGGTGCGGGCCATGCTCGCCCTGGTGCTGGTGCAAACCTTGGTGTACGGCTGGCTCACGTTTGGGGTCGACGACTACCCCACCCGCATGCTGGTGTTCAACAGCACCTTGGTGGTGTTGTCGGCCGCCAGCGCGCTGGTGCTGCGCCAGCACCGCCACCGTTTCGGGTGGGCCGTGCTGGCCCTGCCCGTGGGCGCGCACCTGGTGCAGGTGTTGATGGGCTTGGTTCGCATCGGCCTGACGCTCCAAACCAACGAGCCGACCCCCAGCTTCATGCAGGCCAGCCAAGGGCATGTGATGGCCATCATGCTCAACACCCTGGCGGCTCTGGCGCTGGCCTTCGGTTTCCTGTCCCTGCACGCCAGCCACTTGCTCGAAGCCCTGGAAAAGCAGGCCGCCACCGACCCCCTGACGGGCCTGTCCAACCGCCGCGGCTTCGACCGCGCCTTGGCGCTGGAGTGGGAGCGGCAACGCCGCCGCGGTTCGTCGCTGGCGGTGCTGGTGATCGACATCGACCACTTCAAGCAAATCAACGACCAACACGGCCATGCCGTGGGCGACACCGCCCTGCGGCACCTGGGCCAGGTGCTGCGCCAACACCTGCGCCCCTACGACCTGTCCGGCCGCCTGGGCGGCGAAGAGTTTTGCGTGGTGTCGGCCGACACCGACTTGGAAGGCGCGCGGCGCAGCGCCGAACGCTTGCGGCAGGCCTCGCTCGTGTACGGGCACGATGCCAACGGTCAGCCCTTGGGCCTCACCCTGTCGATCGGCGTCGCCGTGGTGCAAGCCGACGACCAGAGCCCCCACGACGCCATCCGCCGTGCGGATGCCGCGCTCTACCGCGCCAAGCAAAACGGCCGCAACCGCGTCGAGCTCGGCTGACGCCGTTTCTAGGTTCAGTCCTCCAGGCGTCTGACGCGCCGCCGAGCGGCCCGGGCTTTGGGCAACCAAGCAAGGGTGGCCCAACGCCGCCACATCAGCAGGCCCCGCAACCACTCGTCCAAGGCGTAGGCCATCCACACCCCGGCCAGGCCCCAGCCCAGATGCAGCCCGAACCACCAACTGCCACCGGCCAGCACCACGGCCATGGACACCGCGCCCACCGCCACCGGGTAGCGCGCATCGCCCGCCGCGCGCAAGGCATTGATGACCACCAGATTGAAGGTGCGGCCGGGCTCGAGCAGCACGGTCAGCCACAGCAGGGTCACGCACTGCGCGACGATGGCCGCATCCTGCGTGAACTGGCGCATCAGCCAGGGCCCGGCCAGCGCGGCCAAACCCGACACCACCACGCTGCTGGCCAAGCCCCAGGCCAAGGCGCGGCGCAGCAAGCGGTTGGCTTCGCGCAAACGCCCCGCCCCGATCAAGTGGCCGATCAGGATCTCCATCGACAAGCCGATGGCCAAGCCCGCCAGCAAGATGAAATGCATGACCTGGGAGGTGTAGGCGTGCGCCGCCAGCGCCGCGCTGCCCAGGGTGGCCACCACGCCCATGCTGACCATGAAGGCCAGCCGCCAGGCGATGTTCTCGGCCGCTCCCGGCAGCCCGATGTGCAGCATGGCCGCCACCTCGGCCCGCTGCCAGCGCAGCCAGTCGCTGGGGCGTGGCTTCAGGCCCAGGCGCATCGTCCACAGCAAGGCATGCAGCCCCAGGGCCAGCAGGCGGCTGGCGATGACGGCCCAGGCGAAGCCCACGAGCCCGAAACCCGGCATCCAAGCCAGCGCCAAGCCCAGCTGCAGGGCGTTTTGCGCCACCAGCACCATCAGGGTGTCGCGCGAGCGCAGGTGGGCGCGCATCACGCTGCCCATGCTGGCGTTCCAGGCGTCCAAGAGCATCGCCGGCGCGAGCCACTGCAGCAAGGGCACGGCCAGCGGCAGCAGTTCGGCGGGAGCCTGCAGCGCGTGCAACAAGGGATCGGCACCCGCCCAGATCACCACCGCGCAGGCCAGCCCGATCCAGGTGCTGGCGCCCAAGGCCGCGCGCGCCAGGCGTTCGGCCGATCCGCTGGCGCCTTGGCCCAGCGCCTGCGTGATGACCACCCCCATGCCCGCCCCAACGATGCGGAACACGATGAAGACGGTGGCGTTGAGTTGCTGGGCCAGCGCAAAGGCGCCGGCGGCTGCATCGCTCACCCGCGCCGCCAGGGCCGTCGCCACCAAGCCGACGGCCATGCCCAGGGCCAGCTCCAAGAACAGGGGCCACAGCAAAGGCCACAACTGCGGGGCGGGGCGGGCGGAGGGCGGTCGCATGAGGGGGCGGATTGTCAAGCCGCCCCGGAAGGCCCGTCGGTAGACTGCCCCGCGCCATGGTCTCGCCCCGTTCCCCCTCCCACCACCGCGTTCACGCCGAGCACCTCGTGCTGGCGGGGGCGCGGTGCCTGGCCGTGAGCCACCGGCCCACCGGACCGGTGCGCGGGGCCCTGCTGCTGTTCCCGGCCCTGGCCGAAGAGTTGAACAAGACCCGCCGCGCCACCACCCTGGCCGCGCAAGCCATGGCCGAGCAGGGCTTGGCCGTGCTGCAGGTGGACTGGCAAGGCAGCGGCGACAGCGAGGGCGATTTCGCCGAGGCCGACTGGGCCGCCTGGCTGGCGCAAGCGGCCGCGGCCCGCGCCTGGTGGGCCGACCAGCACCCGGGTCGCCCGCTGTTGGCGTGGGGCGTGCGCGCCGGTTGCCTGATGGCTTCGGCGCTGGACGCCGACGCGCCGTGGGACGGCCAGCTGTGGTGGCAGCCCGTGGCCAAGGGTCAGACGCATTGGCAGCAATGGCTGCGCCTGAAGCAAGCCGCTGGCCTGGCCGACGGCGGCAGCGAACGGACCCGCCTGGAGGACGTCGCCCAGCGCGGTGACACCCTCGAAATCGCCGGCTACACCTTCGCGCCCGGCTGGGTGCAAGGCCTCGTGGCCAGCGAGCTGAAGCCACCCCAAGGCCCCACGCTGTGGTTGGAAGCCACCCGCCAAACCCCGCCCGCCCTGCTGCCCGCCAGCGCCGCTGGTTTGGCGCGCTGGAACGCGCCCAGCCTGCAAGCCCGGGCCCTGAACGACCCCGCGCCCTGGGCCGTGGCCGAGCTCGAAGACTGCCCGGCGCTGACGCAAGCCAGCCTCGACTGGTGGAACACCCAATGGCCGCAATGACCGTCCAAGAGCGGGTCGTCCCGCTGGCCTGGCCTGGGCGCGACGACGGCTTTGGCCTGCTGAGCGAGCCGCTCGGCGCACCCTCGCCATGGGGCGTCCTGGTGCTGGTGGGCGGCCCGCAAACACGGGTGGGGGCGCATCGCCATTTCGTCACGCTGGCGCGGCAACTGGCCGCCGCGGGCGTGCCCACCTTGCGCTTCGACCACCGCGGCCTGGGCGATTGCGGTGGCCCATTGCAACCGTTTCAGGCGCTGGACGACGACGTGGACGCGGGCATCGATGCCTTGACCCGTGCTGTGCCGAGCCTGCAAGGCGTGGTGCTCTGGGGGCTGTGCGATGCCGCCAGCGCCGCCCTGCTCTACACCGCCCGCCGGGCCGACCCGCGCGTGCGCGCCCTGGCCCTGCTCAACCCGTGGGTGCGATCGCCCCAAGGGGAGGCCCAGACGCGACTGCGGCACTACTACGGAGAGCGCCTGCGCAGCCCCGCGTTTTGGCGCAAGCTGCTGCGCGGTGGTGTGGGCCTGAGGGCGGCGCTCGACTGGTGGCGCGTGCGCCAACAGGCGCGCGAGGCCCGCTCGGCCGCGCCCGCCCCCCGGATCGAGCCCTTCCAAGCCACGATGGCGCGAGCGTGGATGGGCGGCTTTGACGGCCCCATCCTGCTGCAACTCAGCGGCCGCGACCACACCGCGCGCGAATTCGAGAACGTGCACGCCGTGTTCCCAGCCTGGGCCGGTTGGCGCGAACGCCCCCGACTGACCGTGCAGCCCTACGACGAAGCGGACCACACCTTCTCGCAGCGGCGCTGGCAGGACGCCTCCACCCAGGCCCTGATCGGCTGGCTGCGGAGCCTGGCATGAGGGGGGCGAGAGGGTGTCGATGAGGGCGCGCTGGCAGGCCCTGTGCCAAGAAATGGGCGACGCCCACACCGCCGCGCTGTACGTGGCGCACCGCCTGTTGGGGCGGCTGACAGAGGGGCGGGTGCGCATCGTGCCCTACGCGCTGTACGCGCAAGCCGTCGGGCACACGGCGCTGCAGGCCGTCAAGGCCGACCCCAACACCACCGTGCGCGTCGAATCCGGCCCCGCGGCCCGCATCCCGCCTGGCCCACGAACCGACGACGTCATCCAGCGGCGCCTGCAGGCCGGCCACGAGTGCCACGTCTGCGAGGTGGCCGGGCAGTTCGCCGGCACCATCTGGCTGTCCCGTGGCGTGCACGACGAAGACGAGGTGCGTTGTCGCTACCGGCTGCCTCCGCACAGCGTGTGGGATCACGACGTGTACGTTGTGCCCAGGTATCGCCTCGGGCGCACCGTGGCGCGGCTGTGGGCGGCGGTGGACCAAGATTTGGCGCGGCGCGGCGTGGCCTGGACCTTCAGCCGCATTTCACGCTTCAACCGCGCCTCGATCGGCACCCACGAGCGCCTGGGCGCACGCCGCGTGGGCACGGCACTTTTTCTGTGCTGGGGCCGCTGGGAGCTCAGCTGGGTGCCAGGGCGTCGCGGCCCGCGCCTGAGCGCGCGGGCGCGGCCGGAAATCCAACTGCACGCGCCCGACTGAGAAGCCAGCCTCAGCCGCCCAGCACCGCCGCCATCGCCATCGCCACCGGCTCGACATTGCGGCGGTTCAAGCCCGCCACGCACATGCGGCCGCTCTTCAGGATGTAGACGCCGTGCTGCTCGCGCAGCGCGTCCACCTGCGCGGGTGTCAGGCCGGTGTAGCTGAACATCCCGCGCTGCGTCAGGAAGTAGCCGAAGTCGCGGCCAGGCAGCTTGGCGCTGAGCACCTCGTACAAGGCCGAGCGCATGCCCTGGATGCGCTCGCGCATGGCGTTCACTTCGCCCTCCCACTGGGCGCGCAACGCCGGGTCGTTCAGCAGCGTGGCCACCACCTGACCGCCGTGCGTGGGCGGGTTGCTGTAGTTGCGGCGGATGTTGAACTTCAGCTGGCCCAGCACCAACTCGGCTTGCTGCGCGCTGGGGCACACCACGCTGAGCGCGCCGCAACGCTCGCCATACACGCTCATGTTCTTGCTGAAGCTGTTGGCCAGCAGGAAAGACAAGTTGGCGTCCAGGAAGGTGCGCACCGCCACCAAGTCTTCCTGCAAGCCGTCGCCGTAGCCCTGGTAGGCCAGGTCCAGGAAGGGCAGCAACTGGCGCTCGGCCGCCACCTGGGCCACCCGCTGCCACTGCGCCGCGGTCAAGTCCACCCCCGTCGGGTTGTGACAGCACGCGTGCAACAGCACCACGCTGCGCGCGGGCAGGCGCTCCAGCGCCTCCATCATGGCCTCGAAACGCAGGCCACCGGTGGCCGGGTCGTAATAGGGGTAGGTGGCGGTGGGCAGCCCCGAGCCCTCGAACACCGCGCGGTGGTTGTCCCAGGTGGGGTCACTCAGGTGCACCGTGGTGTCGGGGAAGTGGGCCTTCAGGAAGTCGGCCGCCACCTTCAACCCCCCGCTGCTGCCCACGCCCTGGATGGTCGCCACGCGCCGGTCGCGCAGCACCGGGTGATCGGCGCCGAACAAGAGGTTTTGCACGGCGCTGCGAAAGTTGGCCGCACCCTCCATGGGCAGGTAAGGCCGCGCCCCGGCGTTTTGCACCACGCGCAACTCCGCCTCGCGCACCGAGGCCAGCGCAGGGATCTTGCCCGCCTCGTCGAAGTAAATGCCAATGGACAGGTTCACCTTTTGCTCGGTGCGCGGGTCCTTTTGGAAAGCTTCGTTGAGGCTGAGGATGGGATCGCCGGCGTAGGGGGGGACGTGGGAAAACATGGGGCGAGGGAGGAGCGGAGGAAGCCGAGATTATTGGGCGTGGCGCTGCGCTCCTTCCCAGCGACTGAACCTATCGCGAGACCAGCGGTCGGCACTACACCAGTACAGCCACTCCGCCTCACGGTCCAGCCTCGCCGACGAAGGCCGATGAGCAGGCAGCGGAGACGACAAGCCAGTTGTTGCTTTTTCTTACATCTCGACCGGACATGAAAGGCGAGCTGACGACGAGACAGGCGCAAGCGATTGATTTAAAACATGTTATTCATTTGGACGAGACTGTGGCCCACTAATTGCTTGATGTCCTCACCGCAGCCTTTCCAGGGGCTGCACTGTGTACAACTTCACGCCTCGCAAACCATGCGCTCCATTCGTATCCTCGCCGTACTCGGCGCCCTCGTCGGCATCGTGTCAGCCCAGGCCGCCCCGATCGTCGCGACCAACAACACTTTTGGCACTTTCGACCGAAGCTCGGGCACCCGCAACCTCGTAGTCACTGGCCCCGGTGCAGTGGCCGACGTGGACATCCTCATCGACTTCGCCAAGTGCGACGACCCTGCCATCGGCCCAGCCAACACCAGTTGCATCGGTGCGGGCTACGCCTACCTGAGCGAAACCTTCTTCTACTTGCTCAGCCCTACGGGCACTCGCGTCAACCTGATCAACACCGGCACCTTCACGGGCGGTCAAGGGGCTCGCGTCCAAATCAACTTCGATGACGCAGCCGCCTCTGTCGTCGGTGGCGCTGCCATGAGCAGTGGCACCTTCCGCGGCGTGCAGTCGCTATCGGCCTTCAACGGACAAGTGGCCGCCGGCACGTGGATTCTGGGCATGGGAGACAGCGTGGGCGCAGACCCCCTGAGCTTTTTCAGTGCACGGCTGACCGTCAACGCGGTGTCGGAACCAGCAAGCCTAGGTCTGCTCGGCCTGAGCATGCTGGTCCTGGGCACTTTCGCCCGCCGCCGTCAGGCCTGAAGCGGCGCTCTGTAGGCTCCCAATGAGGCGACCTGTGGGTCGCCTTTTTCATTCCCGGTTGCCCAGCAGCAACACCTCAAGGGTGCGCCCACGGCGCCGGCCCCACCGCGGCGGCCAAGCTGCGCCAGTTGGGCCGACGGGTGCCGGGGTAGGGCGCCAGCGCGGCCACCGCCGGGTGGAACAGCTCCAGGATGCGCAGCGGCGCGCCTTGGCGCTTGAACACCGAATGCCGGCTCCACCGCATGGCACGGGGCGGCTCGCTCCCCGTGGCCACAGCCCACTGTCGGGCCATGTGGCGTTGGGTGGGTCCGTGGCCCGCGATGCGCTTGGGCTGCAGGGTGCTGCGCCGCACCCGGCGGTCGCGGTACAGCAGGTCCGCCAGAGGCCGGGGGCCCAAGCCCTTGAGGGCTTTCCAAGGCCCCGCCAAAGCGCTCTTGTGCAGGCTGGAGCGAGCCCACACGAGGGGCACGCCGTCCACGCAGAGCAGGACCTCGCGCACGAGGGTGCAGCCGCGCCGCGGCGTGCCCAGTGCCCGGCGCTCCGGTGCGCGCAACTTGGCGGTGGCCTGACGCAGCACCTTGACCTCGAAGCGGCCGTGGCGGGCCAGGCGGGCACTGAGCGAACCCGGCGCACGCAACCAAGCGCGCAAGGACGCACGGGCGCTGACGGTCATGCGGGGGTCACGGGGTGGGGGGACGTCCCAACTCTTCGGCGCGGGTCGCAGCAGCCCGCACGGCGCGCTCGAAGGCTGCACCCACGCCATCGGCCCGCAGGCTTTCAAGGGCCGCGTGCGTGGTGCCGCCCTTGCTGGTCACGCGCTCGCGCAACGTGGCCAGGGGCTCGGGCGAGCGCAGCGCCAGCGCAGCAGCGCCGGCGCAAGTGTTCAGGGCCAGCTCGCGCGCCTGGGCTTCGCTCAAGCCCAGCTCGACGCCCGCGTTCACCATGGCTTCGCAGACGCAAAAGAAATACGCCGGCCCGCTGCCGCTGAGTGCGGTGACGGCATCGAGTTGCGCCTCTTGCTCCAGCCAAAGCGTGCGACCGGTGGGGGCCAGCACCGCGTCGACCTCGGCGCGATCGCGGGCACTGACGGCGGGGCGCGCGTACAGGCCGGCAATGCCCTGGCCGATGAGGGCCGGGGTGTTGGGCATGGCGCGCACCACGCGCTCGGTGCCGGCCACCTGGGCGATGGCCTCGCTGCGCACGCCGGCCATCACGCTGAGCTGCAAGGCCTGCGCCAACCAAGGTTGGGCGGCCTGTGCCGCCTCGGCAAAGCTTTGGGGCTTGACGGCCCACACCACGAGTTCGGCCTGGGCCAGCGCGGCGGTGGGGGCTGGCACAGCCTCCAGCCCGAACTGAGCGCGCAATAGCTCGCGCTGCGGCGCGTGGGGCTCGACGACCACGACCGACGCCAGGGGTCGTCCGGCCCGCAGCAGGCCGCCGACGATGGCGCTGGCCATGTTGCCGCCGCCGATGAAGGCCAGGGTGGCGTGCATGGCGAGGGTCAGCCCTTCTTGGGCTTGAGCAGGCCGTCGCAGGTGCTGCGCTCGGTGCCGTCGAGCTTGGCGCACACGCCGCCCAGTTGCGTCTGCAAGCGAGCCAGCACGGGCGCATTCGCGCCGGTGGCCCAGGGCACGAGCTGGTCGCTCACGCGCTGCAGCGAGCGGGCGCTGCGCTCGTAGAAGGCACCCTTGTCGGCCGCGGCTTCGGTGATGAGTTGGGCGACGAGCTTTTCGATGCGGGCGCTGTCCTGCGGGGCCAGCTCGATGAGGTTCTTGAAATAGGTGCTGCCCCATTGCAGACGGGTGGCAGGCCCCTCGCTCTTGGCGAAGGCTTGCTCGTACCAGTTCAAGGCCTCGTCGTTGCGCCCGGTTTTGCGGGCGTTGCTGCCCAGTTGGCTCATCAGGTAGTAGGGCGAGTGGCTGCGCGCCAGGTTGGCCTTGAGCAGGGCATCGCTTTCGGTCCACAAGCCCGCCTGGCCCAGCAGGTGGCCGGCGGCGGTGATCACGGCCTGGCGTTCGTAGCCGTCGGTGATCTCGCGGTCCATGCGCGTGGCGAATGCACGCACCTCGCTCACCAAGGCGGCGTCGAGCTTGGGCGAGATGCTGGCTTTGGGCTCGTCCAGCCGAGCGAGGTTGACGCGCGAGATGAGGACCGAGGTGCGGTCGGCGCGCGACAGGCTCTTGTCGGCCTGCAGGCTGGCCAAGGCGCGCTGCAGCTGTGCGACGGTGGCATCGCGCTCGGCACCGGCCTGGCGGTACAACGCGCGCACGAGCTCGGGCGCTTGGTTGCTGAGCACGTCAACATGGGCACGTGCTTGCTTGGGGTCCTTCAGCACCGCGGCCACCGTGGCGCGTTCGGCCGGGGTGGCGGCTTCGCCGCTTTCGGCGCCGGCGGCCAGGCCCTTGAGCACCAGGCGGGTGCGGGTTTCGGCCGGCACGCCCTTGCGCGTGGCCAGCTGGCGCAGCAGCTCGCCGCGCAGCCCGGCGGCCACCAGCTGCTGCTCGTCGGTGTCCCAGCTGTAGAAGCCCAGCAGCTGCCACTCGCCGGCCTTGAGCGACTTGCCCTGGCGGGCATCGGTCAGCACGTCCTTGATCGGCCGCCCGCCGGCCAGCCCGGTTTGCAGCAGCTTGACCACGCGCGGCGCGTCGGCCTCGCCCGGCAGGCGCGTGACCTCTTGGCCATCGGCACTGAACAAGATGAGCGTGGGGTAGCCGCGCACCTTGAAGCGAGCGCCCAGTTTTTGCGCGCCGGGCAGATCGCCGTCGATCATCACGGGCACCACGCCCTGGGTCTGGGCGATGAAGTCCGCGCGATTGAACAAGGTGGCCTTGAGCTGGTTGCAAGGCGGGCACCACTTGGCGCCCCAGTACAGCAGCACCGGCTTCTTCTCGCCCTTGGCCTTGGCGAAGGCGGCCTCGATGTCGCTGTCGGCCGCAGCAGCCTGCCAAGCGATGCCGGGTGGCATGTCGATGGCGGCGTGAGCGGCGGGTCCGCCGAGGGTCAGGGCGCAGGCCAGGGCGGCGGCACGCAGCAGCGACAAGGAGGGCATCGGCTTCATCGGTGGGCTCCGGAGCGAGGGCTGGCGAAAGCCCGGGATTGTCGGGGCACGACGGCCTTCCGAGGGTGAGCACCCATCCGGCAGATGCGAAAAGGGCGCTCCGGGTCAGCCCCATCGGGAAGTCGGGGGACCAGGGCGGACAGACGGGCGAGATGCGGGTGGGATGCGGGTGGACGCTCAGCCTCTCAGCCGAGCCCCTCCAGGGGCGCCAAGCCTCGCGTGTGGGCCAGGCCCCGCAACCGTGTCCTGGCCTCGGCGCAGCCGGCTAGCAGTAGCGTGTCGCCCGGCAGCAGCAAGGTGTCCCAGTGGGGCAGCAAGTAGGGCGCGTCGGCACGAACCAGCAGCAGCGTGACGGCGCGGGCGCTGTCGTCTTCGCGCGCATCCAGGTCCACCCGCCGCAAGAAGCGGCGCAGGCTCACGGGTTCACCGCGTGCCAGGGCTTGGCAAACGCTGGGCGTCTCCTCGGGCGCGATGGTCATGCCCCAGCTTTCGAGCACGGCGTCGCCCACGTCGCGCCGCAACTGGGCCAAGAGGCCTGCGGCCCAGGGCTCGTCTTCCTGGCCGGCCAGGCTCAAAAACCGCTCCAGCAGGGGCGCTCGCGTGTGCCGCAACACCTCGGAGGCCACGAGGTAGTGCCGTGCCACCAGCAGGTCCACCTTCATCGCCCGAAAGGCCGGCGTGTTGCGGCGCTGCAGCTGGTGCGCCACCACGAACACGTGGGGGGCCATCTGGCGTGCCGCCATCACGACCGCCAGATTGGCCAGGTCGTCGTCCATGGCGGCCACCAGCACTTGCGCCTGGTCGAGCTTGGCACGGCGCAGCACCTTGGGGTCGGTCGGGTCGCCGAGCAGGCTGTGCTGCGGGTCGCAGCCGTCGTCCAAGGCAAGGTCGATCAAGAACACCTCCACGCCCAGCCGCAGCAGGCGGTGGCGCAGCGCACGGGCCATGGGCCCCCAGCCCGCGATGACCCAGCGACCCACGCGCATGTCCATCAGCGGCGCCATCACCGTCGTTCGCTGTGCGGTGAGGGCTTCGTACACCACATGCAGGCTGGGCGTTTTCAGGGCGATGACCACCCGCTGGGCCAGCACGTCGAACGGGTTGATGAGCACCGCCGCGCCGGTGGCGGCCATGCGGGGGTGCCATTCGTGGTCGTGCGCCACGGCCATCACGGGCACGGTCGGGGCCAGCAGCTTGGCGGTGAGCGCCACCTTGGTGTTGACGCTGTCGCTGCCCGTGAGCGCCATCACGCCCCGGCATTGCGGATGCGTGAGCCCAGCCATCAGCAGGGCCTGGGGGTCGGAGGCATCGCCCTCCAAGGCCAGCACGGGCAGGGCATGGTCGTCCACGTCGACCGATTCGACGCGGGAGACGTCTTGCTCCACCACGACCACCTGCGCGCCATCCAAGGCCAACTCACGGGTGACGCGGCGCCCGGCTTCGTCGTAGCCACACAGCAGGTAAAAGGGCTCGCGCAGGCGGCGAACCGCGTTTTCAAACCGATTGGCCAGCCATTGGCGCTTGAGCTGGGGGTCTTGCAACACCGTCAGCAGCGCCCCGAAGGAGTACAGCCAAGCCACCACGGTGAGGTAGATGGTGACGATGCCCCACAGCCGTTGCAGGGGCGTGAAGGGGTAGGGAATCTCGCCCAGGCCGATGGTGCTGCCCAGAAAGCTGACGAAGTAGACCGCGTGCAAGAAGTCCATCCGCCAGGGCCGGCCGTCGGGCGTCTGTCCGGGCAGCAGCACGAAACCCAGGATGGCCACGGCGTAGGCCAAGATGAGCACCACCAGCGGCCGCCGCAAGCGCCGCAGCAAGACGAAGAAGCCGTGGTGGGTGCGGCTGCGCGTCGGGGTGACCACGTCAGCGACGCAAGCTGGCCGTCTCGATGATGAGCAACACCACCGACACCACGTTGGCCACCATGGCACCGGCTGCGAACGACACCACGGTGGCCATCTGGCCGCCCGTGAGCACAGCGCCCTGCGTGCCAAAGTAGCCCCACAAGGCCGCTGCCCCCAGCAGTTGAACGTCGGCAACGAGGCTGGTGGCCAGCATGGTCGAGCCCAGGGGCGATCGGTCCCCGAACTTCATCACGGTGGCGATCAGGCTGACCACCAAGGCCAGGAACAACTCCATCGCATCGTGGTGGGCGGGGTTGTCGATGTCGCCCACCACGAAGCCGACGTTGAGCGTCAGCGCCAGCACGATCACGAAGGCAAACAACACACGATCCACGCTCATCGAGCCTCTCCCGGTCTCAAAAGCAGCAGGTTACGTCAGTCCAGCCGCGCCAGCGCCGCCCGCAGGCGCTGGGCGAAGCGCGCGCGCAGCGCCGGTGGCCCGATCACCGTCACTTGACCCGCATGCCGCAGCAGGTCCATGGTGAGCTCGGTCGCATCCACATAGGGCAGGCGCAAGCGCAAGCCGCCATCGGGCTCGCGCTCGGCCTGCTGCTTGGGGTGCCATTCCTCGTGTGCCACCCAAGCCGCCGCCTTGGGCTCGAAACGCAGATCGGCCCATGCTTCGGTGCCGCCGGCAAAGATGCCGTAGCCACGGTCCAACTCGGCTTCCAGGGTCTTCAGCGGCAAACGGTGGGCCTTGGCCTCGGCCTGCACCTGCGCGCCCTCGATCGCGTCCAGCGCAAAGCGGCGCAGGCCCTCGCTGCGGTGGCACCAGGCGTCCAGGTACCAGGCGTGGCGGTAGTGCACCAGGCGCTGCGGGCTGAGGTCGCGTGTCTCCAACTGCCCGCTGGCGCGCTTGCGGTAGCGCACCGCCAGGCGCTGGTTCAGCAGCACGGCGCTGCACACGGTCTCGAAGTGCGCCGTGCTGGCCCGCCGCCGCGCCGTGCTGATCAGCTTGACGCGGCGTTGCAACTGCTTGGCCTCCTTCTCGTCCAGGCCGAGCATGGCCTGCAAGCGCTCGGCCATGGGCTGCAGGTGGCGGGCCAGCAGCTGGCCCTCGTCCAGGCCGGCCAGCATCTGGTGCAGGGTCAGCAGCGCGTGCAGCTCGTGCTCGCTGAGCCACAGGCCCGGCAGCTCGTGCTTGGTGTCGCGCCAGCCCTCTTGCGCAAAGCGGTAGCCCCGGCTCATGGCGTCGTACTCGATGGGCGCGCCCAGGCGCTCACGCAGGTAAGCCAGGTCGCGCTTGAGCGTGGCGGGCGAGACCTCCAATTCCTGCAACAACGTGTCAAAGCGCACGGAGCCCCGCGAACGGATCAACATTTCGATCTTGTAAAAGCGCTCGGTGCGGTCCATTGTTCATAGGGTGATTACTGATGGTTTATTCAGTATCTCAGGTGGCTCACGCCATGAGCCACCAGGCTTGGAAACTGGCCTCCATCAACCCAGGAGAGATGCCATGACTGCCACCGCCACCCCCCGCCAAATCGCCCCCCACGCGCAGTTGGAGCTCAGCTTGATGGCCCCCGCCCCCCTGGTGGCACAGGCCTTGGCCCCCAGCGACAGCGACGCCATCGGCTGGCAACTCGGGTTCGACCATGCGCAGCACGGTTTGTCCCTGCCCGCCGCTCACCTGCACGAGGGTTCGCCCCTGTTCGCCGGTTGGCAGGCCGCACTGGACCAACGGCGCGCCAGCGCCCACCGCGACCCCGCACCCGGCATTCGCCGCTGGCTGGGTTTGCGCCTGCAGGCGTGGCAAGAAGGGCTGCCCTTTGAAGACCAGCTGCTGACGCCGCATTACCTGCGCCAGCTGGACGCGACCCACTGCCCCGTCACCCGCGCGCCGCTGCACGACGAACTCGGCCACCCGCAGCAGCGCCAAGTGGTGCGCCTGCGCCAAGACGCGGGCTACGCGGCCGGCCACCTGGTGTGCCTGAGCCTGGTGGCGGCCCAGGCCTTGGCGGGCCAAAACCTCGCCTCGCTGCGCGAACGGGCTCAGTACCTGAGCGCCACCGGCGGTCGCGAACAAGGTCTGGACGCCAGCGCCTGGACCCGCCTGGCCGCTTTGGTGGCCCTGGTGACGCCCGAGAGCGACGGCCATGTCGCCTTGCCGGTGCTGCCGCCCAACCGGCTGCGCCTGCTCAACCCACTTCAAGCCTTGCAAGCCTGGGTGACCCGGCAGCTGTCGGCCCCGGGCTGGGCCCAGCGCCTGCAGGCCCTGCACGACGCCCTGCCCCACGCGGACGCGCGGCAAGCCGCCACCGCCTTGAGCGCTGCCTTGGCCCCGCACGCGCTGGCCCTGCCCCAAGAGCCCTTGGCCCGCCGCCACGCCTTGGAAGACGTGTGGCTGGATGCGCGCGCGCAGCGTCGCTGGCAGGCCTTGGCCGAGAGCGTGTCGCCGCTGACGGTGGAGCGCCTGCTGACGCAGCTGCCCCAGCCCGACGGAGTCCATGTGGAGCACCATGCCGACCATGCCGCCACGGAGGCCTGGGCGGCTTGATCCCCCGGGTTCTCACAGCAGCACTGCGGCGGGCTCACAGCGGCTGTTGCGCCCGCTCGATCTCGCGTTCGCAGGGGCGGGCTCGCGCCAAGGCCAGCCAGGTGGCCAAGTCCGGGGCGTGAGGCCGCTGGGGCGCCGCGCGCGCCAGCTCGAAGTGCGTGGGGTGCGCCCACCAGACACCAAAGCCGGGCGGAATCTCGTCCATCTCGGCGATGCCCGCCTTCAAGACGAACCACGCCTGGGCACACAGCGCGGCATAGGCTGCGCTCTTGGCCGGTCGGCGCAACTCGCCCAGCAGGTCGGCGCGGCTGACCTTGATCTCGTGGATGGCCACGTCCAGCGCATCGACCCGGCTGCTCGGTCGCAGGCTGAACACATCGGGCTCGCACAGCACCCAACGCTGCGCCGGGGCCGCGGGCAGAGCAGGCTCCTCCCACAGGGGCAAGGACGGCGCGCGCGCCACGGCGGGCACCTCGCCCTCCAGCGGCAGGCCCGCGCGCAGGCTCAGCCCCGTCCAGGCCACTCGGCCAGCGCGCTGCAATTCGAGAACGGTGCGCTGCACCAGGGCCTCGTGGGCGCCGCGTTGCGCGCGGTTGTTCGCCACGCCCAAGGCGGCGGCGGCCACGCCAGCCTCGGTCAGCCGCAGCCGCTCGCGGCCCTGCGCGTCGCGTTCGCGCTCGAGCCAGCCCGCCGCCAGCAACTCCAACTCCAGGGTGTCTTGGCAAGGCCAACCGGCGCTGCGGTAGATCTCCCGCAGGCGGCGCACCTGGGGGCGACTGGGGCTCAGTTCCACGGCCCCATGAAGGGGTCCCGCGTCAGCGCCACCCCAAACAACAGACCCATGCAGGTCAGGGCAAGGATCAAGGCCAGCAACGCCGACTCGCGCGTCTTGGCGCGCAGCGCCAGCGCGCCCAGGGCCAAGTACGCGAACAGCAGAGCGAACTTCATCAGCAGCCAGGTCTCCACCCAGGGATCGGTCTGCAGCAAGCCCCACAAGCTCAGGCCACTGACCGCCAAAGGCACGTCGAGCAGCACGCTCATCACCTTGCCCGTGCCCTCGCTGAGCCAGCGCGTGCGGGCGATCACGTCCAGCGCCCGCAAGGCGAACACCAACACGCTGCCCACCGCCAACCAGCGGTGCATCTCCAACATTTCGGTGTACCAAAGCATGCGGCAGAGCCTAGTCCAAGTGGCTTGAACCCACAGCCTTTGACGGATCGTCAGTCGCCGATGGCGTCGGGCACCCGCGGCGCCCGAGCCCCGAACTGCGCCACCGCCACCCCAAGCAAGATCACCCCCGCCGCTAACACCTTGGCCCAGGTGAACGACTCGGCCGTGAACGCCCAGGCACTGAGGCCGGCCACCACCGGCATCAGGTAAATCAGCGGCGCGGTGCGCGCCACACCGCGATGCTCGTTGGCCCACCCCCAAGCCAGCCAACCCAAAAACCCGCCACCGGCCACCTGCCACAACTGCCCCCACCACACCCAATGGGGCACCGCCGCCCAATCGAGCGCCCACAACACAGGGCTGGTGAGCAACAGCACCGGCAAGGTGCAAGCCAGCGTGCCATAGCCCAGCACCAACACGCCGCCGTGGCGCTCGATCAGCGGCTTGCTGGCCACCGTGTACGCGCTGAACAGCGCAGCCGCTACCAGCAGCATCGCGTCGCCCCCGCTGGCCTGCCACTGCCAGGCCAAAAGCTTGTCGCCCGTGAACGCCAAGGCCCCCAACGCCGCCACCGCCACGCCCAGCCACTGCCGCGCGCTCAGCGCCTCCAGGCCCGAGGCCCGCAAGATGAGCAAGGTGAACACCGGACCGCAGGCCAGCAGCACGCTGGCGCTGAAAGCGGTGGACGTGGCCATGCCGATGGCCGCGCACAGCAGGTGCAAGGCCTGCCCCACCAGCGCCAGCCGGGCCAGTTGCCAGCCGTCGGCCCGCGTCAGTCGGGGCCAATGCCGGCCGTAGCGCCACAGCAGCAGCAGCACGGCGCACACCGGCACGATCAGGTAGCGCACCGCCACATTGGCCACCGGGCTGACTTGGCCCAGGATGGCCTTTTGCAAAGGAAAGTTCAAACCCCAGACGAGGATGACGGCCAGCCCGGCCAGGAGCGGCAGCACGGTGGAGGCAGGCGATCGGCGCATGGACCTGGACTTTTCTCTATTTCGGTCGGATCATCTCAGACATGAGAGATGTCAACGACCCCCTTGAAACACGACTGGCGCAGCGCCTGGCCGATTTGCGCACCGCAGCCGGGTGGTCCCTGGACGAACTGGCCGCGCAAACCGGCGTGAGCCGGGCCACGCTCAGCCGGCTGGAACGGGGGGAAAGCAGCGCGGGTGCTGGCGTGCTGAACCGCCTGTGCGCCGCTTACGGGCTCACCTTGAGCCGCTTGCTGGCCGAGGTCGAATCGGCGCCCATGCGTTTGCTGCGCGCCGCCGACCAGCCCCAGTGGACCGACGCCGACAGCGGTTTGACGCGCCACCTGCGCTGCCCGCCCTTGGCCGGTTTCGCCACAGAGCTGGTGGAAATCCACCTCGCCAGCGGCAGTGCCCTCGACTACGACCGCCCGCCCGTGGTCGGCCTGGAGCAACACCTGTTGATGCAAGCCGGCCGCCTGCGCCTCACCTTGGAAGGCCAGGCGCAGGAACTCCGCGCGGGCGACAGCCTGAGCTACCGCGTGCACGGCGCCAGTCGCTTCGAAGCCTTGGGGACCACCCCCGCTCGCTACCTGCTCGCCCTGACCGTGCCGGGGGCGCGATGAACTGCATCCGAGCCTTGGCGCGCCCCACCCCCGACGAGCTCGAGCAACTGGCTCGCACCTTGGTGGCCTGCGTGGCCGCCGGTGCCAGCATCGGCTGGGTGCAGGCCCCCAGCCAGGAGGCGGCGCGTCGGTTTTGGCAGGGCGTGGCCGAGGGCGTCGCGCGCGGCGAACGCCACTGGTGGGGCGCCGAACACGCGGGCGAGCTCGTCGGCACGGTGAGCTTGATCGTGGCCCAGCCCGAAAACGGCACACACCGCGCCGACATCGCCAAGCTCATGGTCGCCCCCCACGCCCGCCGCCTGGGCCTGGCCAACGCCCTCATGGACGCCGCCGAAACCCAAGCCCAGCGCCTGGGCAAGCGCCTGCTGGTGCTGGACACCCACACCGACAGCCCCGCCGAACGGCTCTATGCCCGACGAGGGTGGCAGCGCTGCGGGGTCATGCCCGACTACGCGCAGCAGGCCGACGGGAGTTTGGGGGCCACCAGTTGGATGGTGAGGCGTTGGCCCTGAGTGAGCCAGCGACGGTAGCGTGGCCTCAAGCCCCCGGCTTCTCGTCCGGCCGCTGCACCACCCCAGCCAGGGCTTGGGCCAGGGCCGATTGCGAGCGCAGCACGTGGCTCACACCGGCTTCGCGCAGCCAGCCTTCTTCCTCGGCGGTGTGGGCCAGCACGGCGCAGCGCAGGTGGGGGTTGAGCTGGCGGGCCAGGTCGAGCATGGGCGGCACGCCGCGCACGTCGCTGATGCCCACCACCATCCAGGCAGCGCGGGCGATGTGGGCTTGGATGAGGGTCATGGCTTCGACCGCGTCGCCGAGCACGGCGGCGCGGCCTTGTGACCGAAGGGCTTCGACCACGCTGCGGTCGCGGTCGATGACCACCACGGGGCGATCGCCCAAGGCGGCGAGCACGGCCTGCCCCAGGTCACCATGGCCTACCAGCACGACTTGATCGCTCAGGTGCGCGCTGGACGTGGTGTCGGGCAGTACGGCCAGCGGGTCGTCGCGCTGCTCCCACTGCCGGGCCAGGCCCGACCGCTTCAGCGCCCAGCGCCGCAGCGGCTCGACCAGGCCAAACAGCAGCGGATTGAGCGCGATGGACACGATGGCGCCAGCCACCACCAGGCTGCTGGCCGCGGGGGGCACCAGGCCCAAGCTGAGGGCCAAGCCCATCAAGATGAAGGAGAACTCGCCGATCTGCGCCAAGCTGACGGCCACGGTGAGTGCGGTGTTGAGCGGGTAGCGCAGCAACAGCACCAACACGGCCGCGGCCACCGACTTGCCGATCAGGATGATGCCCACCGTGCCCAGCACCTGCAGCGGCTGCTCCCACAGCACGCTCGGGTCGAACAGCATGCCCACGGCCACGAAAAACAGCACGGCGAAGGCGTCGCGCAAGGGCAGGCTTTCGTGGGCGGCGCGTTCGCTGAAGGCGGATTCCCGCAGCACCAAGCCGGCGAAGAAGGCGCCCAGGGCCACGCTGACCCCGAACAGCGAAGCCGCGCCCACCGCCAGCCCGATGGCCGCCGCCACGGTGGACAAGGTGAACAGCTCGCGCGAGCCGGTGCGGTTGACCTGCCACAGCAACCAAGGCAGCAAGCGCCGCCCGGCCAGCAGCATGACGGCCACGAAACCCGCCACGGCCAACAAGGTGGTCAGCATGGAGCCCGCCACGGCCTGCCAGCCGCCGCCTTCACGCTGGGCCAGCACGGGCAGCATGACCAGGGCCAGCACCATGGCCAGGTCTTCCACCACCAACCAGCCCACGGCGATGCGGCCATTGCCGCTGTGCAGCAGCTCGCGGCTCTCCAGCGCCCGCAGCAGCACCACCGTGCTGGCCACCGAGAGCGCCAGCCCAAACACCAAGGCCGCGGCCATGCCCCAGCCCCACCACAGGGCCAAACCGGCGCCCATGGCGGTGGCGGCGCCCATCTGCACCACGGCGCCCGGCAAGGCCACGCGCCGCACGGCCAGCAGGTCGGCCAACGAAAAATGCAGCCCCACGCCAAACATCAGCAGCATGACCCCCACTTCGGCCAATTGCTGCGCCAGGTGCACGTCGCCGACGAAGCCCGGCGTGTGCGGGCCGATGATCACGCCCGCCAGCAAGTAGCCCACCAGCGCCGGCAGGCGCAGCTTGACGGCCAGGAGCCCCAGGGCCAGGGCCAGCCCGAAGGCAGCGGCCAAGGTGGCGATGAGGGGCATCTCGCCGTGCACGGTCGGCTTCTCCTCAGTCGCGGCGGCCCAAGGCCTGCAAGGCCATGAAGGTCCAGAGCTTGGTGTGCAAGTTGGCCTCGCGCGCCCATTGGTGGCCCAGGCCGGGCACGGCGATCAACTCCACGCGCTGACGCGCCTTGAGCGCAGCGGCCACCGCCCGCTGCACCGGGGCGATGGGGCTGAGTCGGTCGGCGTCGCCGTGCACCCAGATTTGCGGCGGCATGCGCGTGGTCGGGGCCGGCACGGGCATGAGCGTCGAGTGCACCACGACCGAGGCATAACGCCCCGGACGGGCCGCCGCCGCCCGCAGGGCCAGCCGTGCGCCGCTGCTGAAACCCAGCAGGTGCAGGCGCTGCTCGTCCACAGGCATGCGCTCCTTGATCGCGGCCAACAAGGCGTCCAGGGCCTCGAGGTCGGCGTCCAGGTCGGCCCCTTGCTGGCCCCAGCCGCTGCGCCGGGCCTGCAGGTAGGCCACCGCGAATTCGTGCCTCGCGGCGGCGTTGCTCAGCCCGCTGGCCATCGGGAAGCTGTCCTTGCTGTCCCGCCCCATGCCGTGCAGGGCGATGACCAGGGGCAGGCCACGGGACCGGGCCAGGGTGCGCGGCACCAGCAGTCGGTAGCGCCGCGTCTCGCCGCCCGAGGGGAAGGTTTCGTTCGGCCATTCGCCGTCCCAGCGGGCGGGCGGCTGGGGCGGGGGCGGGGTCGCGCCCACGGTTCCCAGGGCCATCGACCAGGGTGCGGTGGCCCACAAAGCGTTGCGTCGGGTGAGGCTCATGCGCTGCATTCTCAGGGTCTCTCAAGAGCCCCGGCAGGCGCAGGGGCGGGCCGCACCACCAGCCCCACCCCCACCAAGGTCACGGCCATGCCCAGCACGGCCAGCGCCGTGAGCCGCTCGCCGAACATCGCCCAGGCCATCAGCGCCGTGACGCTGGGCACCAGGTACATGGTGCTGGTCACCGCCGTCGCGCGGCCGTGGCGCAGCATCCAGAACATCAGGCTGATGCCGATGCCCGTCAGCACCACGATGGACCAGGCCATCGCCCCCAAGGATGACGCGTTCCAGTCGATGCGCATGGGCTCGAACACCCAAGCCAGCGGCAGGGTGAAGGCGAGCGAGGCGGCGAACTGGATCACCTGCCCGGTGCGCAGGTCGAAGTGCGGCACGTGACGCTTTTGCAGCAGCGTGCCGGCGGTGATGCCCGCCAGCGCGCCCACGCACAAGGCCACCGGCCCCCAGTGCAACTGCGCCCCAGCCAGCTTGGGCGCCAGCACCAGCACCACGCCCAGCAGCCCCAGGGCCACACCGGCCCACTGGCGCGGGCTCACGCGCTCGTGCACCCAGGGCGCCAACGCGGCCACCAGCACCGGCTGCAAGTTCACGATGAGCGCGGCCACGCCGGCGCTCATGCCCTCGCGGATGGCAACCCACACGCCGCCCAGGTAGATGGCCTGGATGCCCAGCCCGGTGAGGGCCAGCCACGCGGCTTGGCGGCGGTTGGGCCAGGGTGCGCGGGCCAGCAGGGCCAGGGTGAGCATGAGCAGCACCACGCCGGCGTAGCGCACGCTCAGGAAGGTCAGCGGGTCGGCGTGCGGCGCCGCGGCCTTGGCGGCCAGGTAGCCGCTGGACCAGATGAGGATGAAGGCGCCCGGCGCCAGCCAAGCACCGAAGCGGGTGGATTGCATGGACAGGGGTTGTAACCGAGGGAAAGCCCGAGCCCGCAGCGGAGTGGCCACCCCAATCCGCAGGCCGCCGACGACCCGCGGTCTCAGCACAATCGGCCACCCCGATCGGAGACGAACCATGAGCACGCCCTACCCCCACCTGCTGCAGCCCTTGGACCTGGGCTTCACCACCCTGCGCAACCGCGTGCTCATGGGCTCCATGCACACGGGCCTGGAAGACGGGCGCAAGCACTTCGAGCGCGCGGCCGCCTACTTCGCCGAGCGCGCGCGCGGCGAGGTGGGCCTCATCGTCACCGGCGGCTTCGCGCCCAATGTGGCCGGTTGGGTCAAGCCCTTTGCCGGCACGCTCAGCACCTCGGGCGCCGCCGCGCGCCACAAAGTGATCACGAACGCCGTGCACGCCGAGGGCGGCAAGATCGCGCTGCAGATCCTGCACGCCGGCCGCTATGCCTACCACCCGTTCAGCGTGGCGCCATCGCGCATCCAGTCGCCCATCACGCCCTTCAAGCCCTTTGGCCTGAGCGAGCGCGGCATCGAGCGCCAGATCCGCGCCTTCGTGCGCTGCGCCGTGCTGGCCCGTGAGGCCGGCTACGACGGCGTGGAGGTGATGGGCAGCGAGGGCTACTTCATCAACGAGTTCCTCTGCCAGCACACCAACCAGCGCACCGACCCCTGGGGCGGCTCGTACGAGAACCGCATGCGCCTGCCGGTGGAGATCGTGCGCCGCATCCGCGAGGCCGTGGGCCCCGACTTCATCGTCATCTACCGCATCAGCCTGCTGGACCTGATCCCCAACGGCCAGACCTGGGACGAGGTGATGCAGCTGGCCCGTGCCATCACCAAGGCCGGCGCCACCATCTTGAACAGCGGCATCGGCTGGCACGAGGCCCGCGTGCCCACCATCGCCACCAGCGTGCCGCGCGCCGGCTTCGCTTGGGTGACCAAGAAGCTGCGCGACGGCCTGCGCGCCGAAGGGCTCAACATCCCCGTCATCACCAGCAACCGCATCAACATGCCCGACGTGGCCGAGAGCGTGCTGGCCGAAGGCTCGGCCGACATGGTCAGCATGGCCCGGCCCTTTTTGGCCGACGCCGAGTTCGTCAAAAAGGCGCGCGAAGGCCGCGCCGACGAGATCAACACCTGCATCGCCTGCAACCAGGCTTGCCTGGACCACACCTTCAAGAACCAGATCGCCAGCTGCCTGGTGAACCCCCGCGCCGCGCACGAAACCCTGCTGCGCATCACCCCCGTGCCGGCGAAGAAAAAGGTGGCCGTGGTGGGTGCGGGGCCCGCGGGCTTGGCGGCCGCCACCACCGCCGCCGAGCGCGGCCACGCCGTCACCCTGTTCGATGCCAGCAGCGAAATCGGCGGCCAGTTCAACCTGGCCAAGCAGATTCCGGGCAAGGAAGAGTTCCACGAAACGATCCGCTACTTCAGCAAACGCATCGAGCGCACCGGCGTGACGCTCAAGCTCAACACCCGCGTCAGCGCCGACGACCTCAAAGGCTTCGACGAAGTGCTGCTGGCCACGGGCGTGACGCCGCGCAACCCGCGCATCCCCGGCCAGGACGACCCCGCCGTGGCGCACAAGGTGCTGGGCTACATCGACGTGCTCAAGGGCCTCAAGCCCGTGGGCCAGAAGGTGGTCATCGTGGGCGCCGGTGGCATCGGCTTCGACGTGGCCGAGTACCTGCTCGAAGCCGGCCACAGCCTGACCCTGGACCCCGCCGCCTGGCAGCGCCACTGGGGCGTGGGCGACCCGGCCGCCACCCCTGGCGGCTTCGTGCCGCCGCAGCCCGGCGCGCCGCGCCGCCAGATCACCCTGCTGCAGCGCAAGGCCGGCAAGCCGGGCGCGGGCCTGGGCAAGACCACGGGCTGGATCCACCGCGCCATGCTCAAGATGATGAAGGTCGAGATGCTGGGCAGCGCCAACTACGAGCGCATCACCCCCGAGGGCCTGTTCGTCACCTGGGGCGAGAAGCGCCAGGACGGCCAGCTCATCGAGGCCGACACCATCGTGCTGTGCGCCGGCCAAGAGCCGCTGCGCGAGCTGCAAGCGCCGCTGCAAGCGGCGGGCGTGCGGGTGCAACTGATCGGTGGGGCGATGGAAGCGGGCGAGTTGGACGCGAAGCGGGCGATCCGGCAGGGGACGGAAGTGGCGGCGGCGTTGTGAGGATCGCCAACCTGCGGCGCCACTCGATGACCTCGGCCCGGAGGGCCGCACTTGGCCGCCTGCTTTGCTGGGTGGCAATGGCTGGGGTGGCGTCCATGAGCGCCGCGTCTGAGCCCAGCGGGGCGACTGGCAAGCCATGGAACTTCGTCTTCTTCAGGGGCCTGCATGTCTTGACGCTGCCAGCCGCGACGGACGAGGGCGAAGCGGCGCCAGCCCTCTTCATCGATGACGGCAACCAGGTGGTTTTGAATGAGGCGCTGCTCAAGCTCGGCGACCCGCTCTGGAACTACGGGCAGGGGCAAGAGCCTTTGGAAAGCCGTGTTGAGCGCGTTGAGGCGGGGTCGAGCTATGGCTGCGAGATCCCGCCCACGGTGAAGGGGGGTTGGCATGACGTCATGTCCACGCAGCCGATCGCCGGGCGCGATGCCGGCTGGCGCGAAGCCAACCCGGAAGAACGTCGTGTGGGACTGGGCCTGCTGGCCCGACGCGTGCTCGTAAAGCCGGAGCTCAGCACCCGCCGCATGGCAGAGATCCTGTCGGAGGCCCGGGTTCGTTCGGCCCAACTCGCCAACGGCGAAGGACGGGCACTGGTCATCGACAGCGTCGTCCACTGGGAAGGCGCCAGCGTCGCGGTGCTGCTGGTTGCGGAACCCGGCGACGGCGGCGAATGGGTGTTGACCTGGGACACATTCAACCTGGGGGGCGCCAACGACTCCGACGGAGCGCCCGAAACCTCCGAGGTGTTGGCCAGCGCCGATCTGGACGATGACGGCGTCGACGAGCTGTTCGTCAACACGTCGGCTTACGAAACGAGCCACATCAACGTGGTCAAGCGCACAGCCGGTGCCTGGAAGCCCTGGGGCTGGGGGGGCGGCGCCAGCTGCTGATCTGGGGCTGCTTGTGCCATTCGTGTGCTCCGTTCCGCCAGCCTCCGCTTGGCGATTCGGTCGCAGACCTTGCAGGGCCAAGCTCGCCACGTTTCCAACCCACGGAGCGCCGCGATGATCGTCAAGCGGCGTCCCTGGCGGCACGAACAGCGTGTCGTGGTTGACAGGCTTTGCCCAGGTCAATCTGCAGCGCTCGTCCATGGCCCCGGCGCCACCTGCTTGCTGACCTGGGGCGAACACGAAGACGTGGCATCGGACAAGCGCCAGACGAGGGTCTCGCACACGAGCTTTCCCGATCCTGGCATCGACGTGCTGCCCCCTGCTGGCTGAAACTCGCCCATCAACCGTCGGTTCGCCCCATGCTTGATCTGTTGGACCCCTTGGCCGGCGCCCTCTTGGTGCTGGCTGGCGTTTACCTGCTGACACTCGGCACCCTGGCCTGGGTGCGGCCAGCTGGGGCGGCGCGCTACCTGCTGGGCTTCGCGACCACACCGGCGCGTCACGCGCTGGAGTTGACCTTGCGGCTGCTGCTGGCCTGGGCCTTGTGGCGCTGGTCCGCGTACAGCCCCTGGCCCGAGGCTTTGGCCGGCGCGGCGGGGGTGCTGAGTGTCACGACGGTGGGCCTCGCCGTGCTGCCCTGGCGCTGGCACCAGCGCTTTGCCGCTTGGTCGGTGCCCCGGGCGCTGCCGCACCTGCGCCCGATCGGTTTGGCCTCCGCTGCGATGGGGCTGTTGCTGCTGGTGGCGGTGGCGCGGGGCGGGCCCGGCTGAAGGCCGCCGGGGCGCGGGTGCAGCTCATCGGTGGGGCGATGGAGCCGGGCGAGTTGGACGCGAGCCGGGCGATCCGGCAGGGGACGGAAGTGGCGGCGCGTTGTGACGGCTCGCTTGAGCGACCCCAACCAACGCGACCCCACCCAACGCGACCACTTGCCAGCCTGATCCGCCAGTCGTTCGCGCCAATCCGCTGTTCATCGCGCACCCGACACGCTGACATCCCGTCACAAGCACACTCGCTGCCAAGCCCAAGGCCCGACGCATTGGGCGCCACCGGACGCCACGCGCCCCACTGGGCGCAGAAAGGACTGGAAATGCCTCGTGTTGGAACGCTCCTTGGGCTCGCAGCAGGGGCTCTGGGCCTCTCGGCCGGCCTTGCTTTTGGGGTTTCAGGCGCACTCAGCCAAGCACACCCTGCCGCGATGGGCGCGAGCCTTGGTATCCTCGGTGCGCTGCTGGGGCTGCATGGCGCTGCTGTCGGCGCTGGCTGGAGCTATCTGCGCCAGCGTCCGGTCGGCTGAGGGCGCGCTGGGTTTCACAAGCGGATGGAGCTCCCCCATGCACCTCAACTGGCGACCCTGGCTGCGCGAACAGCGCGGCTTCTTGATCTTTTTGCTTGGCCTGGGCGTGATGCGCGGCGCCCTGGCCGACTGGAACCCGGTGCCCACCGGCAGCATGCGGCCCACGGTGTTGGAGGGCGACGTGGTGCTGGTGGACAAGCGGGCCTACGACTGGCGCTTGCCCTTCACGTCCATCGACCTCCATCGCCACGCCGAGCCGCAGCGGGGCGACATCGTGGTGGCCTTCAGTCCGGCGGACGGCACGCGCCTGCTCAAGCGCTTGGTGGCCTTGCCGGGCGACACGGTGGCGGTGGTGGACGGGGCGCTGTGGCTCAACGGCGCACCCGTGCCCCTGCATGGCGGTGGAGCGGCAAGCGACGAGGCCTCGCCCCTGGGGCCCTTGCCGGCTTGGCGGGCCGACGAGGCGTTGCCGCAGGGAGCGCGGCACGCCGTGCAGCGCTTGCCGGTGCACGGGCCGCTGCAAGAAATGGCGCCGCTGACCTTGGGCCCCGACGCGTATTTCTTGCTGGGCGACAACCGCGACCACAGCGCCGACTCGCGCGTGTTCGGCCCGGTGCCACGGCGCTTGCTGGTCGGTCGGGTGTCGCGGCTCTTGGTGTCGGTCGACCCCCAAGCCTGGACGCCGCGCTGGGAGCGCGCGGGCCTGGCCCTGCGCTGAACCTCGCTATCAGCGGCAGGCCTTGGGCACCTGCTGCTCGCGCAGGCCGATCGCCTCGCACTGCCACTCGATGGCACCACCGACCTCCCGCGAGGGCACGAAGCGAAGCCCTCGCTCGGGCGTGCCGTCCAGCCAAGCCGTGAGCACCGCCGTGTTGGGGTCGATCGCGAGCTCGCGCACGCCGTTCGAAGGGGCGTCGCGGTAGCCGGCTTCGTCCAGCGTGGCGGGCAGGCGTTGCTCCGTGTCGATGAAGTCGGCCACGGCGCTGCCAGCCAAGGTCAGTTGGCTGTAGGCGCTGGCGGACTTGGCGCGCTGGGTGTAGTCGTGGTACGCCGGAACGGCGATGGCGGCCAAGATGCCGATCATGGCGATGCCCACGAACACCGCCACCACGGCCACCACCACCGCCCCGCCGCCGGTGCCCACCGAGGAGCGGCCCTGGTTGTGGCGCTCGTCCCACCGGGCTTGGTCGCTGGCCAGGAAGACGATGCCTTCGATGAAGGACACCAAGCCCGGAATGCCCGTCCACACGAACAACAGGTAGAACAAGCCCCACCACTGCCCCAGGTAGAAGCGGTGCACGCCAAAGCCCCCGATGAGGATGGCCAACAAACCGGCCGTGACCTTGCTCTTGAGGCCCGCGGTGGACGCCGGGGCAGCCAGGCGCTGCGGGGCGCCGCATTTCGGGCAGGTGGGGGCGGTGATGTGGAGGGTGTGGCCGCAAGCCCGGCAGAACACCATGTTGGGGTTGGCGGGGGCCGCAGGGGTTGCGGCGGGCGCCGCAGGTGCCGGGGCGGGGCTGGCCGCGTCCATGGGCGTCAGGTCCCAAGCGGGCTCGGCGCGGTGCTTGGGGTCTTCGTCGGGCCGCTCGTCCGGGCGAGCTTGCGGGGGCATGCGTGGGGTGTCGGTCATCGTGGGGGCATTGTCGCGGTCGTGGTGAGCGGTGGCGCTCACACCATCACCCCCACCGCGCACTTCACCTCCTCCATCACCACGTAGGTGCGCGTCTCGCGCACGCCGGGCAGGCTCCAAATGCCGCTGCCGATGAAGTGGCGGTAGGCGGCCATGTCGGCCACGCGGGTTTTGAGCAGGTAGTCGAAGCCGCCGGCCACGAGGTGGCATTCCAAAATCTCGGGCCGGGCCTGCACCGCGGCCTTGAAGGTGTCCATCACGTCGTGCACGGTGCGGTCCAGCAGCACCTCGACGAAGACCATCAACGCCGCGCCGAGCTTGTCGGGGTTGAGCTGGGCGCGGTAGCCCAGGATGAAGCCGTCGCGCTGCAGGCGCTTGACGCGCTCGTGCACGCTGCTGGCACTCAGGTGCACGGCCTCGGCCAGCTTTTGGTGGGTGATGCGGGCGTCGTCTTGCAGGACGCGCAGGATGCGCAGGTCGATGCGGTCGAGGCCCTCGGGCAGGTCGTGGTCTTGGTCCATGGGTCGCCATCTGTTCGGTAGATGCCTGCATTGTCCGAAAACTTTTCGGACTCAACGCGCCTAAAGTCTTGGAATCCACTGTGGAGCCCGCATCATGAGCCTGCCCGAACAGCAACGCCTGCCCGAACCCTACCGCGACGAAAACGCCTGCGTGGCGGCCCTGGTGGCCGAATTGGGCGGGGCCCAGGCCGATTGGCCGGCCGTCATCGACGAGGCCGGCCCCTGGGTGCGCCAGGTGCGCGACAACCCGCCCGCCTTCTGGGCCATGGAAAGCCTGCTGCGCGAGTACCCCATCACCCGCCCCGAGGGCCTGGCCCTGATGCGCTTGGCCGAGGCCCTGCTGCGCGTGCCCGACGCCGAAACCGCCATCGCGCTGACGGCCGACCAGCTGGGCCGCGCCGACTTCGACGGCGCCGGCGACGGCCCGCACAAGGTGCTGTCGTCTTTGAGCGCAGCCGCCATCGGCCTGAGCAAGAAGTTCCTGCCGGGCGATGAAAGCACCGGCCTGATGGGCCGCCTGGGCAGCAAGACGGTGGTGGGCGCCACGGTGCGCGCCATCCAGCTGCTGGGCCGCCAGTTCGTGCTGGGCCGCAGCATCGACGAGGCGCAGAACGAGGCCGCCTCGGCGCGCAAGTCGCAGCCGCAACTGACCTTCAGCTACGACATGCTGGGCGAGGGCGCGCGCACCGAGCACGACGCCGAGCGTTACCTGGCCAGCTACCGCAACGCCATCGCGCGCATCGCCGCGCGCGGCCGCGCCAGCAGCCCCATGGCGGGCGACGGCATCTCCATCAAGCTCAGCGCCCTGTTCACCCGCTACGAGGTGCTGCAGCGCGAGCGCGTGTTCGACACCCTGGTGCCCCGCGTGCAAGGCCTGGTGGACGCCGCAGCAAGCGCCAACATGAACCTGACGATCGACGCCGAAGAGGTCGACCGCCTGGAACTGAGCCTGGACGTGTTCGAGGCCCTGGCCCAGCACATCGCCAAGGCCCACCCGCAGTGGCAAGGCTTCGGCCTGGCCGTGCAGGCCTACCAAACCCGCGCCCGCGCCGTGGTCGACGAGGTCGCGGCGATCGCCCGCCGCCTGGGCCTGAAGTTCATGGTGCGCCTGGTCAAGGGTGCTTACTGGGACGGCGAGGTCAAGCGCGCGCAAGAGCTGGGGTTGCCGCATTACCCGGTGTTCACGCACAAGGCCCACACCGACGTGAGCTACCTGGCCTGCGCGCAGGCCCTGATCCGCCACCGCGAGGTCATCTACCCGCAGTTCGCCAGCCACAACGCCGGCACCATCGCCGCCATCGTGCGCATGGCCCGCGCTCACCAAGCGCCTTTCGAGATGCAGCGCCTGCATGGCATGGGCGAGGGCATCTACCGCGAGGTGCTGAAGGACGGCCGCATCCCCTGCCGCGTGTACGCCCCGGTGGGCGAGCACCGCGACCTGCTGGCCTACCTCGTGCGCCGCCTGCTCGAGAACGGCGCCAACAGCAGCTTCGTGCACCAGCTGGCCGACCCCAGCGTGGCCGTGCCCGAGCTGCTGGGCTGCCCGCTGGAAGGTGTGCGCCCCGCGCCACTGCTGCCCCTGCCGGTCGACCTGTACAAGGCCGCGGGCGAGACCCGCGCCAACAGCACCGGCGCCGACCTGGCCGCCCCCAGCCAGCGCGCGCCCCTGGTGGCCGCCGTTGCCGCCACCGTGGTGCCCAGCGTGCCCGTGGCCACGCCGGACGAGGTGGCCGCCGCCATGGCCCGCTTGCAAGGCGGCTTCGCGGCCTGGTCCACCAAGCCCGTGTCGCAGCGCGCCGCCATCCTGCGCCGCGCGGCCGACGTGATGGACGCCCAGCTGCCCTTCTTCTGCGGCCTGCTGGTGAAGGAAGCGCACAAGACCCTGGCCGATTGCATCGCCGAGGTGCGCGAGGCCGTGGACTTCCTGCGCTACTACGCCGACGAGGCCGAGGCTGCGGGCGACCGCGCCATGCAGGGCCGCGGCGTGTTCGTCGCCATCTCGCCCTGGAACTTCCCGCTGGCCATCTTTGCCGGCCAGGTGGTGGCCGCGCTGGTGGCGGGCAACACCGTGGCCGCCAAGCCCGCCGAGCAAACCCCCGCCGTGGCCCAGGCCTGCGTGGCCCTGCTGCACCAGGCCGGCGTGCCAGCCGACGCGCTGCAGCTGCTGAACGGCACTGGCGAGACCGTGGGCGCCGCACTCGTCGCGCACCCGGCCACCGCCGGCGTGTGCTTCACCGGCAGCACGCAGGTCGCCAAGATCATCCAGAAGACCTTGGCTTCGACGGGCGCCAACAAGGTGCTGATCGCCGAAACCGGCGGCCTGAACGCCATGGTGGTGGACAGCACCGCCCTGCCCGAGCAGGTGGTGGACGCCGTGGTGCAGAGCGCCTTCCGCAGCGCCGGCCAGCGCTGCTCGGCCCTGCGCCTGCTGGCCGTGCACGAAGGCATCGCCGACGGCGTGATCGAGATGATCAAGGGCGCCTTGGCCGAGCTGCGCGTGGGCGACCCGAGCAAGCTGGAAACCGACGTCGGCCCGCTGATCGACGCCGAGGCGCACCAAGGCATCGCTTCGCAGGTCGAGCGCCTCAAGCGCGAGGCCAAGCTCTTGGCCGAAGGCACGCTGCACGACCCCGCCGTGCCCAACCTGCTGGCCCCCGTGGCCTTCGAGGTGCCCAGCATCGACAGCCTGAAGACCGAGCTCTTCGGCCCCGTGCTGCACATCGTGCGCTGGGGCGGCGACCCCGAGGCCGTGGTCGAGAAGGTCAACGGCCTGGGCTACGGCCTGACCATGGGCATCCAAACCCGCATCGACAGCCGCGCCGACAAGCTGGCCGACGCCGCGCGCATCGGCAACGTCTACGTCAACCGCAACATCATTGGCGCGGTGGTGGGCGTGCAGCCCTTCGGCGGCGAGGGCCTGAGCGGCACCGGCCCCAAGGCCGGCGGCCCCAACTACCTGTGGCGCTTCGTGCAGCCGGCCACCGTGCCCGGCCGCGCCAGCGCGCCCTCCGCCCTGCCCGATGCGCTGGCCCAGCGCCTGCGCAGCCTGCAAGCCGCGCTGCCCGACCAAGCCGGCCTGTTGGCCCAGGCCGCACCGCGCCTGCTGACCCGCGCGCTGCCCGGCCCCACCGGCGAGCGCAACGAGCTGCGCCTGCACCCGCGCGGCCACGTGGTGGGCTTTGTGGGCGCGGGCGACGCCTGGGCCTGGCGCCCGGCCGTGGCCCTGGCCTTGCTGGCCGGCAACCAGGTCACCCTGGTGGGCGAGGCCTCGGCCCTGGGCGCGGCCTGCGCGCTGCGCCAGCAGCTGCGCGGCGGTCACGGCGCCGAACAAGCCGAAGCCCTGGTCTGCCAGGAACACGCCCCGGCGCAATGGGCCGACTGGGCCCGCACCGCCGCGCTGGACGCCGCCTTCGTGGCCGGTGCGGATGCAGCCCAGCAGGCCGCGCTGCTCAACGCCCTGGCCGCCCGCCAAGGCGCCATCGTGCCCTTGGTGACGCCCGACGAGGCCGCGCAGCCGCAGCAGGTCTACCGCTTCGCGGCGGAGCAAACGCTGACCGTGAACACGGCGGCGGCGGGCGGCAACGCGGCGTTGTTGGCGGGGCTTTGAAGGCTCCGGCCTCGGCAACGAGGGCCAGCTGGGGTGGAGGTCAACGCCAAGGCGGCCCGCGGCGTTGCTGCCTCCTCGCCGCTTCACGGCACCCTGCCCTCCGCTCCCCATGACGCGCACCCTCCGACTCGCTCTCGCCACCTGCACGCTGGCCCTGCTCACCGCCTGCGGCGGCGGGGCCACGGTGATCGTGGGCGATGGCGGCACCAGCCCCAACCCGGTTCCGCAGCCCAACCCCAGCCCCAACCCGCCCACGCTGAGCTGCAGCACCGCGGGCTTGGCCGCCGCCGCCACCAGCCGCTGGCCGGTGGTGTGCATGCTGACCAGCAGCGGCGAGATGGTCATCGAGCTCTACGACACCTTCAGCCCGGCGACCGTCAACAATTTCTTGGCTTACGTCAGCACGGGGTACTACACCGGCACCCTGGTGCATCGCGTGGACCGCGATTTCGTCTTCCAGGGCGGCGGCTACACCAGCGGCATGGTGCCCAAGGCGGCGCTCTACAGCCCCGTGCTGCTGGAAGACAACAACGGCCTGAGTAACCTGCGCGGCACCATCGCCATGGCGCGGCGCACCGACCCCAACACCGCCACCTCGCAGTGGTTCATCAACGTGCGCGACAACACCGCGCTCGATTCCACGGCCACGCAGCGCGGCTATGCCGTGTTCGGGCGCGTCATCTCGGGCCTGCCGGTGGTGGACGCGATCAACGTCACCCCCGTGTACGCCTACAGCAGCACCGACCTGCGGCCGCGCGTCGAAATCCTGACCTACTGGGTTCGCCGCATCCAGTAAGGGTTTGAGCGGGCTTTGACAATGGCGGGATGTCAGCGCCTGCCCTCACCCTGTCCGACTTCGACTACGAGCTGCCGCCCGAGCTCATCGCCCAGCACCCCACGGCCGAGCGCAGCGCCTCGCGCCTGCTCGATGGCCGCCAGTGGCCGCCGGTGGACCGGGTCTTTCGCGACCTGCCCACCCTGCTCGATCCCCGCGACCTGCTGGTGTTCAACGACACCCAAGTCATCAAGGCCCGGCTGCATGGCGTGAAGGCCACGGGCGGCAGCGTCGAGGCCTTGATCGAGCGCCTGCTGCCCGGCACGCACGAGGTCTGGGCCCACCTGCGCGCCAGCAAGAGCCCCAAGCCCGGCAGCCGAGTGCGGTTCGCGCAAGCCTTCGACGCCGAGGTGCTCGGCCGCTGCGGCCCCGAAAACAGCCTGTTCCACCTGCGATTCCCGTCCGATCCGCTGGCCTTGTTGGACGCCCACGGCCACGTGCCGCTGCCGCCTTACATCGAGCACGAAGACAGCGCCGACGACGCGCGCCGCTACCAGACCGTGTTCGCTCAGAACCCCGGTGCCGTGGCCGCACCCACGGCGGCGCTGCACTTCGACGAAGCGGTGCTGGCTGCGCTGCCCTGCCCGCGAGCCAACGTCACCCTGCACGTCGGGGCCGGCACCTTCCAGCCGGTGCGCGTCGAGAACATCGCCGAGCACCAGATGCACAGCGAGTGGTTCAACGTGCCTCAGGCCACGGTGGACGCCATCCAGGCCTGCCGCGAGCGCGGCGGCCGCGTGGTGGCCGTGGGCACCACCACCTTGCGCGCCCTCGAATCGGCCGGCCGCGGTGGCCGCTTGCAGGCCGGCGCTGCCGAGACCGAGATCTTCATCACCCCCGGCTTCGACTTCCAGGTGGTGGACGCACTGATCACGAACTTCCACCTCCCCAAGAGCACGCTGATGATGCTCGTCAGCGCGCTGGCCGGGCACGCGCACATCATGGCGCTGTACCGCCACGCGGTGGCGGGGCGCTACCGCTTCTTCAGCTACGGCGACTCGATGCTGCTGACGCGCCGGGGCTGATCAGCCCTCGCCGCCCGTCAGCAGGGGCAGGCTGCCGCCCGAATCGCGGCCCAGCAGGCCGGCGCGGCTGTACACGCCCAGCTTGTCGCGCGTGTCGGCGATGTCGAGGTTGCGCATCGTCAGCTGGCCGATCCGGTCGGCCGGCGTGAAGGCGGCGTCCTCCACCTTCTCCATGCTCAGCCGCTCGGGCGCGTAGGTCAGGTTGGGGCTCTCGGTGTTGAGGAGGCTGTAGTCGTTGCCGCGGCGCAGCTCCAGCGTCACCTCGCCGGTGATGGCGCGCGCCACCCAGCGCTGGGCGGTTTCGCGCAGCATCAGGCATTGCGGGTCAAACCACCGCCCTTGGTAGAGCAAGCGGCCGAGCTTGCGGCCGTTGATGCGGTACTGCTCGATGGTGTCTTCGTTGTGGATGCCGGTCACCAGGCGCTCGTAGGCGATGTGCAGCAGCGCCATGCCCGGGGCCTCGTAGATGCCGCGGCTCTTGGCTTCGATGATGCGGTTCTCGATCTGGTCGCACATGCCCAGGCCGTGCCGGCCGCCGATGGCGTTGGCCTCCAGGAACAACTCGACCAGACTGGGGAACTCGCGCCCGTTCAAGGCCACGGGCACGCCTTCTTCAAAGCGCACGGTCACGGTTTCGCGCTGGACCTCGACGTCGTCGCGCCAGAAGGCCACGCCCATGATGGGCTTGACGATGTGCAGGCCGGCGTTGAGGAACTCCAGGTCCTTGGCCTCGTGCGTGGCGCCCAGCATGTTGCTGTCGGTGCTGTAGGCCTTCTCGACCGACATCTTGTAGTCAAAGCCGTGGGCGATGAGGTACTCGCTCATCTCTTTGCGGCCGCCCAGCTCGTCGATGAAGGTCTGGTCCAACCAGGGCTTGTAGATCTTGAGCGCCGGGTTGGCCAGCAGGCCGTAGCGGTAGAAGCGCTCGATGTCGTTGCCCTTGTAGGTGCTGCCATCGCCCCAGACGTTCACGCCGTCTTCGCGCATGGCCACCACCAGGGCCGTGCCGGTCACCGCGCGGCCCAAGGGCGTGGTGTTGAAGTAGGTGGCACCGCCAGTGCTGATGTGGAAGGCCCCGCTCTGCAGCGCCGCCAGCCCCTCCGCCGCCAGCTGCGCCCGGCAGTCGATCAGCCGGGCGATCTCGGCCCCGTACGCCTTGGCCTTGCGCGGGATGTCCTCGTAGTCGCTCTCGTCCGGCTGGCCCAGGTTGGCCGTGTAGGCGCAGGGCACGGCGCCCTTGCCGCGCATCCAATGCACGGCAGCGCTGGTGTCCAGGCCGCCCGAGAACGCGATGCCGACGCGCTGGCCGACGGGAATGGATTGCTGGATGGTGGCCGACACGGTCGCTCGCTGAATGAAGGGTGGGACTGCGGGAGAACCCGCAAGTTTAGGTGGCGGGGTCGGGCGGCAGCCACCCAATCCGGCCTTGGCAGGCTTCGTCCAACGCGGACGCCAGCGCCCGGGCGCCATCGGCCGGCAGACGAAGTTGCAGGGTCACTTGCGCGCCGTGTTGGGCGGCGAGCAGCTCGGCCCCGGCCTGCTGGGCCATGCGGCGGACCAGGCCTTCTTGCGGGTAGGGGAAGGTGCAGCGCAAGATCTCCCAGCGCTGGAGGCGGGTGCGTGGGGCGTCGATCAAGGCCTGCGCCACGGCGTCGGTGTAAGCGCGCACCAAGCCACCAGCCCCCAACTTCACGCCCCCGAAGTAGCGCACCACGGTGGCCAGCACGCCTTCCAGACCCTGGTGACGCAACACGTCCAGCATGGGCCGCCCCGCCGTGCCGCTGGGCTCGCCGTCGTCGTTGGCCGCGCTCTGACCGCCTGCCAGCAACGCCCAACAGACGTGCGCGGCCTGCGGATGCTCGGCGCGCAGCTCGTCCACCCGGGCCAGGGCCTCGGGGCGGCCGGCGCAGGGCTCCACGCAGGCGATGAATCGGCTCTTTTTGATCAGCGTCTCGGCGTGCGCTGGCGCGCGCAGGGTGTCCACGGCGGGGCCAGCGAGGACCAACGAGCGGTCAGCGGGTGGGGTCCGTGGGGTTGACAACCACGGTCGCCGGCACCGCAACCACCGCGACATGCCGCGAAACGATGGGCCCCAAATGATGCTGAACCATGCGAGCCAGGGTGCCGTCTCGATGCGCAGCTTCAGCGGCGGACCGCAGGGATCGCCGGACGGGGTCAGGGACGCGCTTGGACACGGCCCAGCCGACCATGAATGACTCGTCGGGGAACCAATCGAGCAGGCGCTGCTGGTGCAGCCAGGCATCGGTCCGCCCCACCAAAACCTCGGGCGGGATCCAGACAGCGGCCACCCGGCCTGCTGCGTACGCTTTCAACAGACCCGTCAAGTCCCCCGATTCGCTGACGCGGCCCTGCGCTTTCAGGCGATCGATCCAGGCCTGCACGGAGGCCGGCCGGCGGGCTTGAGCGATGACGCCCAGCCGGAGTTCTGTGCGCTGCGCGAACGCCTCGCGGTCGGGCACGTACTCGGCCAAGGCGCGGCTCGTCAGTGCCAAGCCCCTCAACCGGGTCAACACGAGGAAATCGGCCTGGGCGGCCCGCGCCTCGCTGTACACCGCCCCCGAGGTGAGGTCCACCGCGCCCGACTCGAGCGAGCGCCACAAGCGCGTCACGTTGGTGGGCTCGATGTCGAGTGGGCAGCCGGTTCGGTGGCTCAGTTCGCGAGCCACCTCTGCGTCCATGCCAGCGGCTGAGCCGTCGGCGCGAGGCTCGAACAGACCTGGCCCGGGCAGCAAGGCCGCCCGCAGCCGCGGGCAGTCGCTGCCGGCCTGCGCAACGTGCATCGCCAGCGCGCACGCCAGACCGACCCAAGTCCTGCGCTTGTGTTGCCCAAGGGTGGCGAAGGCCGAATCCATGCGGACAGTCTGCGTCGACGCACCGAAGCCGGCATCAGCGTTTGCACGGAGAGCACCGCGACAATCGCCCGATGCTTCAGTTCGAACTCCTGCGCCAAGAAGGCGCCGCCCGCCGTGGCCGCATGAAGCTCAACCACGGCGTGGTCGAGACCCCCATCTTCATGCCGGTGGGCACCTACGGCACTGTGAAGGGCGTGATGCCGCGCGACCTCACCGAGATGGGGGCCCAGATCATCTTGGGCAACACCTTTCACCTGTGGCTGCGCCCGGGCTTGAAGGTGCTGGAGACCTTCGGGGGGTTGCACAAGTTCGAGAACTGGCACAAGCCCATCCTGACCGACAGCGGCGGCTTCCAGGTGTGGAGCCTGGGCGCCATGCGCAAGATCAGCGAAGAGGGCGTCAAGTTCGCCAGCCCCATCAACGGCGACAAGCTGTTCCTCACGCCCGAGGTCAGCATGCAGATCCAGACGGTGCTCAACAGCGACATCGTCATGCAGTTCGACGAGTGCACGCCCTACGAGACCAAGGGCCGCCTGACCACCGAGCGAGAAGCCCGCGCCAGCATGGCCATGAGCCTGCGTTGGGCCCAGCGCTGCCAGGACGAATTCGCTCGGCTGGAGAACCCCAATGCCTTGTTTGGCATCGTGCAGGGCGGCATGTTCGAGAAGCTGCGCGACGAATCGGCCGCCGGGCTGGTGGACTTGAAGTTCCCCGGCTACGCCATCGGTGGCTTGTCGGTGGGGGAGCCCAAGGCCGACATGCAGCGCGTGCTGGCCCACACCGCACCCTTGCTGCCCACGAACAAGCCGCGCTACCTGATGGGCGTGGGCACGCCCGAGGACTTGGTGGAAGGCGTGGCCAACGGCATCGACATGTTCGACTGCGTCATGCCCACCCGCAACGCGCGCAACGGCCACCTGTTCACCCGCTTCGGCGACCTGCGCCTGCGCAACGCCCGCTATCGCGAGGACGAGCGGTCCATCGACGAAACCTGCGCCTGCCACGCCTGCGCGAACTTCAGCCGGGCCTACCTGCATCACCTCGACCGCTGTGGCGAGATGCTGGGCCCGATGCTGACCACCATCCACAACCTGGCCTACTACCTGAACCTGATGCAGGAAATGCGCGACGCGCTGGACCAAGGGCGCTTCGCGGCTTGGAAGGCCCAGTTCCACGCCGACCGCGCGCGGGGCGTTTGAAACGGGGTCGGAGCCCCTCGGAAACCCGAGTGTGTCGGGGCCCTGCCTGATGGCTAGAGTGGGGCGGTTCAGTTTCCTGGAACCGCTCCATGCTGCGCAACTTCAACATCCGTCAGCGTTTGCTGGCCGTTTACGTGTTGTTCGCCTTGATGATCTTGGTGATCGGCGGCTTCGGTTTGTACGCCGCCCGCTCGAACAACGAGGCCTTCCAGCAGTACACCTTTCGCGTGACCCAGAGCGGCCAATGGGCCAGCCAACTGCGGCTCGACTTGATGGCCCTGCAGCGCTACGAGAAGGACTTGGTCATCGCCGTGGACGATGCGGCGCAACGCAAGAAGCATGCAGACCAGTGGGAAGGGCATTTCCAACGGGCCCTCAAGGCCTTTGGGGAGCTGGAGCGTCGCATCGTCGACCCCGCCGTGCTCAAGGACGTGGCCACCGCCAAAGCCGGGCTCGTGAGCTACCACGACGCCGTCGCCAAGGAACTGCCGCAGTTGGACGGGAAGACGGTCGCCGATGCCAAAGCCGCCCTCCAAGAGGGCCAAAAGGGCTTCGTGACGGCCGACGAAATCCTGGCCAAGGCCAACGAGTTGGTCGCCGAGCGAACCCAGCAAATCCAAGGACGGTTCCAGGCTGGCTACCAAACCGTGCTGACGGTGAGCAGCTCGCTCATCGTCTTGGCCGTGGTGGCCATGGTGCTGCTGGGCCGTGCGGTTTCGGCCTCCATCGTGGAACCCCTGCAAGCGGCCGAGCGCTTTGCCGGCCGCGTGCGCGATGGCGATTTGACCGGCGATCTGGGCGTGCGCGGCAGCGACGAAGCGGCCTCCCTCTCCCAGGCCCTGGTGGACATGCAAGGCTCGCTGCAGAAGATCGTGGGCAATGTGCGTCAAGCGGCCGACAGCATCCAGGTCGCCAGCTCCGAGGTGGCCAGCGGCAACCAAGACCTGAGCCACCGCACCGAGCAAACCGCCGCCAGCCTGCAACAAACGGCCAGCGCCATGAACGACCTGACCACCACCGTGAACCAAACGGCCGACTCGGCCCGCACGGCGGCGCAACTGGCCGGCAGCGCCAGCACCACGGCCGAGCGGGGCGGCGCCGTGGTGAGCGAGGTCGTCAGCACCATGGAGCGGATCAACCACTCCAGCCGCCGCATCAGCGACATCATCGGCACCATCGACGGCATCGCCTTCCAAACCAACATCTTGGCTCTGAACGCGGCCGTGGAAGCCGCCCGCGCTGGCGAGGCTGGCCGGGGCTTTGCCGTGGTGGCCGCCGAAGTGCGCAACCTGGCCCAGCGCAGCGCCGAGGCGGCGCGCGAGATCAAGAGCTTGATCGGTGCGAGCGTCGAGTCCGTGGACGCCGGCACGCGCCTGGTAGCCGACGCCGGCACCACCATGGGCGAGATCGTCTCCGCTGTGCAGCGCGTGACCGACATCATTGGCGAGATCAGCGCCGCAGCGGGCGAGCAGAGCAGCGGCATCGGAAACGTCAACACCTCGGTGGTGCAACTGGATCAAGCCACGCAGCAAAACGCCGCGCTGGTGGAGGAGTCGGCCGCGGCCGCCCACTCCTTGCGCGAGCAAGCGCAAAAGCTGGCCGAGGTGGTGTCCACCTTCCGCCTGCCGGGCGGCAGCAGCATGATGGCCTACAGGCCCCCGGCGCCAGCCATGACGCCCAGCTCGGCCTCCAAAACAGCGCCCAAACCCGGCCTCAAACCTGGCATGAAGAAGCCCAGGCCCACGTCGGCCCCGGCGGCGGTCGCAGCCAGCACGCCCCGACCTGCCCCCAGTCCGGCGCCAGCGCCAGCGCCGGCCGCCGATGGAGATTGGGAAACCTTCTGAGCTCGGGCGGGGCCCGCCTCCCGATCAGCGTCCCCGCATCGCCAGCCTGAACAGCTCCGGGATGGATACCTCCCGGGGCCCGGGCTCCAGACGAAACGCTGCCCCGGCGCGCAGACGGCCGGGGCGCTTCACCGCCAGGTAGAAGCCGCAGTAGCCGCTCTGAGCCATCAGTTTCGCGGCCTGTGCAAAGCCCATGACGGCGTTGAACTTGAAGCACGGCTGCCGCGGCTCGCTGACCACCAGTTCGGCATCGTCAAAACACAGGCGGTCGCCCAGCCACACCTGGGTTTCGAGCAGCCCGCTCAGGCTCAGGTTTTCGCCCATCGCTCCCCAAGGCAGGGTCTCGCCCCAGGCCGCCGCGCCAGCCTGGGCCCGGACGGTCTGCCAAAACGGGTAGTGCTCGCTGGGGTAGGCGTAAACCGCCTTGCTCAAGCCCCCATGCACGCTCAGGTCGGCCTGCTCGTCGCCATCCAGCCCCAAGGCCGAGAGCGCCACCGGCCCGTCGACCGCCCCCTTGCCGATGGCGCTGAAGACCCGTTCGCCCGTCAAAGTGGGGATGGGGGCGCTGGTCGCCCGGTTCACGCTGAGCAGCTTCATGCCCCCAGTGTCCGCGAGGGTGGGGGCACATTGGCACATGCGCCAAGCGCATAACCCCGCGTCCGCGGGGAGTTACATCGCGGTTACAGGCCGCCGACAATCGACCTTCCCACGCGGTATGGGGTGAAGGTCGGCTGGGCGGGCCTTCACCCAATCCCGCTTTCGTAACTTTGATGGAACCCGCCCGATGAACGCTCCCACGATGGAAGGCCTGCGCCTGAACGTTCCCGCCTACGTCAAGCACGCTCGGCTGATTGCCTGGGTGGCGGAAATCGCCGCCCTGACCGAGGCCGCCGAGGTGTACTGGTGCGACGGCTCGCAAGCCGAATACGACCGCCTGTGCGATGAGTTGGTGGCCAAGGGCACCTTCAAGCGCTTGAACCCGGCCAAGCGCGCCAACAGCTTCCTGGCTTGCTCCGACCCCAGCGACGTGGCCCGTGTGGAAGACCGCACCTTCATCTGCAGCCGCACGAAGGACGAAGCCGGCCCCACGAACCACTGGATGGCGCCCGACGAGATGCGCGCCTTGCTGCAGACGGGCGACCAGGCTCTGTTCAGGGGTTCGATGAAGGGCCGCACGATGTACGTGGTGCCCTTCAGCATGGGCCCGCTGGGGTCGCCCATCGCGCACATCGGCGTGGAACTGAGCGACAGCGCTTACGTGGCCGTGAACATGCGCTTGATGACCCGCATGGGCAAGGGCGCGCTCGAGGTGCTGGGCGACGACGGCCACTTCGTGCCTTGTGTGCACACCGTGGGCGCGCCGCTGCAAGCCGGCCAGGCCGACAGCGCCTGGCCCTGCAACCCGAGCACCAAGTACATCGTCCACTATCCCGAAACCCGCGAGATCTGGAGCTACGGCTCGGGCTACGGCGGCAACGCGCTGCTGGGCAAGAAGTGCTTCGCGCTGCGCATTGCCTCGACCATGGGCCGGGACCAAGGCTGGCTGGCCGAGCACATGCTCATCCTGGGCGTGACCAACCCGCAAGGCGTCAAGCGCCACGTGGCCGCTGCCTTCCCCAGCGCCTGCGGCAAGACCAACTTCGCCATGCTGATCCCGCCCGCCGGCTTCGAGGGCTGGAAGGTCACCACCATCGGCGACGACATCGCCTGGATCAAGCCGGGGGCCGATGGCCGCCTGCGCGCCATCAACCCCGAGGCCGGTTACTTCGGCGTGGCCCCAGGCACCAACACGCTGACCAACCCGAACTGCATGGCCTCGCTGGACCGCGACGTCATCTTCACCAACGTGGCCCTGACCGACGACGGCGATGTGTGGTGGGAAGGCCTGACGGCGGAAGCCCCGGCGCACCTGATCGACTGGCAAGGCAAGGACTGGACGCCGCACGACGCCAAGGTCGACGGCCGCAAGGCGGCGCACCCGAACGCCCGTTTCACCATCGCCGCCACCAACAACCCCGCGCTGGACGCCGAATGGGACAACCCCGAGGGCGTGGTGATCGATGCCTTCATCTTCGGCGGCCGCCGCAGCACCACGGTGCCGCTGGTCACCCAGGCCCGCAATTGGGTGGAAGGCGTCTACATGGCCGCCACCATGGGCAGCGAAACCACCGCCGCCGCCTTTGGGCAACAGGGCGTGGTGCGCCGTGACCCCTTCGCCATGCTGCCCTTCATGGGCTACAACATGAGCGACTACTTCGCCCACTGGCTGAAGATGGGCGCGCAACTCGGCGCCCAGGCGCCGGCCATCTTCTGCGTGAACTGGTTCCGCAAGGGCGCCGATGGCAAGTTCGTCTGGCCCGGCTACGGGGAAAACATGCGGGTGCTGGCTTGGATGCTGGACCGCCTGGACGGCAAGGTCGAGGGCAGCGACAACGCGTTTGGTGTGTCGCCCAAGTACGACGAGATCCACTGGGGCGGCCTGCCGTTCACGCACGCGCACTTCGAGACGGTGACCCACATCGACAAGGCCGACTGGGCCGCCGAGTTGAAGCTGCACGACGAGCTGTTCGCCCAACTGGCCCTGCGCCTGCCGGCCGAACTGCCCGCCACCAAAGCCGCCATCGCGCAGCGCTTGGGCCTGTAAGGCCGCTGAAGCCCCCGCGCCGCGCCGCATGAGCGCGCGGCGCCGGGCTGACTCACACCGGGCCGAGCACGCGCAAGGAGTAGTCCACCGCGCGCACGTCCTTGGTCAGCTTGCCGATGCTGATGCGGTCCACGCCCGTGGCGGCGATGGCGCGCAGGCCCTCGAGCGTGATGCCGCCGCTGGCCTCGAGCAGCGCGCGGCCGGCGTTGCGGTTCACGGCCTCGCGCATGGCGTCGAGGCTGAAGTTGTCCAGCAGCAGGCTGGTGGCGCCCGCTTGCAGGGCTTCGTCCAGCTGCGCCAGTGTTTCCACCTCGATCTGGATGCTCACGCCCGCCTTCAAGGCCTCGGCGGCGCGCAGGGCGGCCGTCACGCCACCGGCGGCGGCGATGTGGTTTTCTTTGATGAGGATGCCGTCGTACAAGGCCAGGCGCTGGTTGGCGCCGCCGCCCACGCGCACCGCGTACTTCTGCGCCAGTCGCAGGCCCGGCAGGGTCTTGCGGGTGTCGAGGATGACGCAGCCCCGAGGGTTGGGGCTGGCGCCTGCGATGGCCTTCACGTGCTCGCGGGTGAGCGTGGCCACGGCCGACAGCGTTTGCAAAAAGTTCAGCGCCGGGCGTTCGGCGCTGAGCAGGGCGCGGCCGTCGGCTTCGATCGTGCAGATCACCGTGTCGGCCTGCATGTCGGCCCCCTCTGGCACGTGCCAAGTGAGCACCGCGCTCGGGTCCAGCGCCGCGTAAACACCATCAAACCAGGGCTGACCGGCGCACACGGCGGCCTCGCGCACGCGCAGCTGCGCGCGCACGCGCTGGACGGCGGGCGTGAGTCGGGCGGTCCAGTCGGCCACGCCGATGTCTTCGCGCAGCGCGTCCCGGATGTTTCGGGCGCGGGCTTCTTCCAAGCTTTCGTTGTGGTCAAACACGGGGGGCGATCTCCAAGACCAAGGGGGGCAGGCCGTCGATGCTGGCCTCGACGCGGTCGCCCGGCAAGAGCGGCCCCACGCCAGCGGGCGTGCCGGTGAAGACGAGGTCGCCCGGCTGCAATTCGTACAGCTCGCTCAAGCGAGACAGCAAGTCGGGCACGGGCCAGATCAGATCGGCCAAGTCGCCCTGCTGACGCGGCAGACCGTTGACGCCGAGCGCGATGCGTCCTGCCGTGGGCAAGGCGCTGGCCAGCGGCTGGATCGGGCCCAGCACGGCCGAGCGGTCGAAGCCCTTGGCCGCATCCCAGGGCTTGCCTGCGGCCTTGGCGGCGGCTTGCAGATCGCGGCGGGTCAAGTCCAGTCCCACGGCCTGGCCCCACACGGCGGCGAGGGCTTGCGCTGGCGTGGCACGGTGCAGCGGCGCGCCCAGCGCGACGACCCACTCCACCTCGTGGTGCAGGTTCTCGGTGGCGCAGGGGTAGGGCAGCGCACCGCGCAGCGCGGGTTCGAACACGGCGTCGGCCGGCTTGGCAAAGAAAAAGGGCGGGGGCAGCACGCCTTCCAAGGGGGCCGCGGTGGCGGGACGGTGGTCCGGTGCGGGCGGTTGCAGGGCCATCGCTCCCATCTCCCGGGCGTGCTCGGCGTAGTTCTGGCCCACGCAGTAGATGCGATGCACCGGAAAGCGCTCGGCGCGGCCCAGCACGGTGACGGTGGCCGGGGGCCAAGGGGGGAAGACGGTGGCGGACATGGCAAGCCTGGAGCGTCAGAGGGCGCGATGCTAAGGTGCGCGCCATGCTGGAACGGCTCCTCCTCCTGATGCTGCTGACCCTGCTGACGGCCTGCGCCACGCGCGAGCCCAGCAGCCTGCCCGCCCCCGAGCGCACGGGCCGCGACGGCCTGACCGCCCAGGTGCCGCCCGACCTGCTCCAAGTGCCCGACGCCGTGCCCCGCGTCGAACCCATCCGCTTGGGTGGGCCCAACAAGCCCTACGAGGTGCTGGGCGAGCGCTACGAGCCGCTGCTGGAGGACCGCCCCTACGCCGAACGGGGGCTGGCCAGCTGGTACGGCAAGAAGTTCCATGGCCGCCAAACCGCCAGCGGCGAGACCTACAACATGTTTGCCATGACGGCCGCGCACCCGCGCTGGCCCCTGCCCAGCTACGCCCGCGTGCGCAACCCAGCCAATGGACGCGAGGTGATCGTTCGCGTCAACGACCGCGGGCCGTTCGTCAAGGGCCGTGTCATCGACCTGAGCTACACCGCCGCGCTCAAGCTCGACGTCCACCGCGGTGTGGCCCCGGTGGAAATCGAGCGCCTGACTTTCGACGAGATCCGCGCTGGGCGCTGGCGCCGCGACGGCGCGCCCGCCGACCCGGTGCTGGCGGCCCCCGCCCCCAGCGTGGGGGCGCCCGACCTGCCGGACACGCAAGCCCTGCGCGATGCGGCACCCGTGGAGAACGCCGCGCCTCGGGTTCGCGCCCCCAGCCCCGGCACTTGGGTGCAACTGGGTAGCTTTCGGGAGCTGGACAACGCGCTGGCGCTGAAAGAGCGGGTGCGTCAGCAGTGGCCGCAGGCCGAGCTGCTGCTCACCACCTTCCGCGATCGCGGCCTGCACCGCGTGCAGCTGGGCCCCTTCGACTCGCAGGACGAGGCCCAAGACGCCGCTCGGCGCGTGCGGGCCCTGACGGAACTCACACCCCTGATCGTGCGTCGCTGACTGACCCATGGAGACCCTGTGACGAACCCGGCAAACCGCCGCCGATCGAGACGCTGCGCGACGCGCCGCGCCGCGCTCGGCGCTGGCGCATGGGCGCTGGCGTTGGGCTCGGTGCAGGCCCAGGGCGTCGAACCCTTGCGCGTTTTGGTTTCCAGCGCCTGGGCCATGCCCTTGCTGGACTGGCGCGAGGAGCGGGTGCAGGGCGGCATCGTGCCCGACCTGGCCCAGGCCGTGGCGCACCGCCTGGGCCGGAGCGTGCACTTCGTCGTCATGCCGCGCGCCCGCATGGACGCGGCCGCTCTGGCCGGAGACGCCGACCTGCGTTGCTACGTGCGCCCCGCCTGGACCAGCACCCCCGAGGCCTACGCCTGGAGTGGCGAGTTGTTCCCCGTGGCCAACGTGATCGTGGGCCATGCCGGCGTGCCAGCGCCGCAGTCCTTGGCCGAGCTGCCAGCCCGCAGCGTGGTGGGCGGCACGCGCGGTTATCGCTACCCGCCGCTGGAGGCCGGCTTCCAGGCCGGCACTTGGCTGCGCGAAGACGCCGTCGACCAAGAAAAGCTGTTGCTCAAGCTGTCTTTGCGCCGTCACCCCTACGCCGTGACCGACGCCCTGACCTTGGGCTGGTTCCTGCGTCAATCGCCCCACGCCGCGCTGGCGCCGTGGCGATTGGAGGTGTCGCAGGAGCCCGTGCATTGCGCCGTGCCCAAGGCCGGGCGGGTGGACGCCGCCCGGCTGCTGGCCGCGGTGGAGGCGGTGCGCCGCTCGGGCGAGGTGGCCACCATCCTCCAGCGCTACCGCTGAGTGGGCGCCACCCGCCGCGTCAGCGCTTCAAGTCGGGGTAGGCCTTCACGCGTGGGCTTCGCTGTGCGGGTGTGCTGGCCGGCAGCTGCTTCATCAGCGCCGCCACCGCGGCCTGCAGTTGGGCGTCGCCGCCTTGCGCGGTGTGGCGGGGCGGGTTGTCCACCTCCAGGTCGGGCTGGACGCCCACGCCTTCCACCAAGATCTGGCCCGTGGCGTCGATCTGCGCGGTTTCGGCCGCCCGCATGATGCCGTTGTCCATCAGGCGGTTGCGGTCGCTCAGCCACACGCCAGCGCCGCTGGTGGCCTTGCCGATGACCGGGCCAAGCTTCAGGCGCTTGAAGCCCTCGGCGAAGGTTTCACCATCGCTGTAGGTGTTCTCGTTGACGAGCACCGCCAGCGGGCCGCTGAAGCTGTTTTGCATGTTGGGGTAGGTGTCGCCGCCGGCCGGGTGGCGCGGCTGCCACCAGGCCCAGGCGCGGCGCAGCAGCTTCTCCAAGATCCAACTGTCGATGTTGCCGCCGTTGTTGAAGCGCACGTCGATGACCAGGGCCTCCTTGTCCAGCTGGGCGTAGAAGTCTTTGGCGAAGTCGGCCACGTCCTCGGCGCCCATGGCGCGCAGGTGCAAGTAGCCCACCCGGCCGTTGCTGGCCTGGGACACGGCCTTCGCGCGGCCGTGGCGCCAGTCGTTGTAGCGCAGCACGCTCTCGCGACGCGGGTCCACGGGCGTGACGATGAGGCTGCGGCGCTCCTGGCCCTGCAGCAGCTCCAGGCGCACCTGCTTGCCGGCCTCGCCCTGCAGCAGGGTGGCGCCTTGCGGCCAGCGCATGGCGCGGCCGTTGATGGCGGTGATCACGTCGCCCTCGCGCACGTCCAGCCCTGGCGCCAGCAAGGGGCCACGGTCGGTGATGAGCTCGGGGTCGCCGCGGTACAGGCGCTCGATGCGGGCACCTTGTTCGTGCGCCGCGAGCTTGGCGCCCAGGCCGGCAAGGGCTGGCGGCTCCTCGGCTTGCGGCGGCAGGTCGCCCACAGCCACTTGGCTGTGCAGCAGGTTCAGGTCGCTGGCCATTTGACCCAGCAGGTCGGCGAGCTCGGCGCGGTCGCCCACGCGCGGCAGCAGGGCGGCATGGCGCTCGCGGCTGGCCTTCCAGTTCACGCCGTGCAGCTTCGGGTCGTAAAAGTGGTCGCGCGACAAGCGCCAGGCGTCGTCAAACAGCTGCTGCCACTCTTGGCGCGGCGTGAGGCTGACCTGCCAGTCGCTCCAGCGCACGGTGGCCTTGCTCAGGTCGGCCGGGGGCTTGGGCGAGGCTTCCAGGATGGCGATGTCGGGCGCGGCGCCGGGTGCAGCGTCGCGCTGCACCAGCAGGTGCTTGCCGCTGGGCGTGAGCGCGAAGCGACGCACGCGCTCGCTGTGGGTGTCGGGGGTGGCGCCCGGCTCCAGCGCCAGGGTTTTGAGCGCCCCCGCAGCCCCGCCCTCGGCCTCGCGCCACCACAGGCGCTTGCCGTCGGCCGCCAAATCGCTGATGCGGCCGGGGGGAACGGGCAGCTCGAACAAGCGATCGGCCAAGCCCTCCAGCACGATCTTGGGCAGGCCGGGCTTGGCGTCTTTCTTGGGCTCGGCCGCCTTCGGGTCGGCCTTGGTGTCGGCCTTGGTGTCGGTTTTCGCGTCCGTCGGCTTGGCTTCGGCCTTGGGCGCGCTCGGCGGCAGCTCGTCCTTGGCCGATGTGGGCAGGCGCAGGCCGGGCTGCAGGGCCAGGGCATAAACCTTGTCACCCGGCTCGAACGCCGGGCCCATGTTGCGGTCGGCCCAAACGCTGCTGCCGGCTTGCGTGGCGAAGTGGCGGCGGCTGGCGAAATACAGCCATTGGCCGTCGGGGCTGAAGGCGGCATCGCCGCTGTCGTAGCGGGTGCTGGTCAGGGGCGCCGGCTGGCCTTGCAGCGGGTGCAGCCACAGCTGGCCGCGAAAGCCCACGCTGCCGGTCTTGCTGTAGGCGAGGGCTTGGCCCTCGGGGTGCCAGGCGAGATTGCCGATGCCCCCCCGCGCGGCACGGTCCAGTTCGCGGGTCTTGGGGCCGCCTGGGGCCTTCAAGTCGGTGAGGTGCAGGGCACCGGCAAGGTCGGTGTGGGCGACGTAACGGCCATCGGGCGAGGGCAGCAGGCCGGTGCGCACCACCTGCCCGCCTTGGGTGAGTGCTTGACGCGTCGGAGCACCCAGGGCGTCAAGCTGCCACAGCTCCACCTCGCCACTGAAATCGCACAAGGCGAACACCTGCTTGCCATCGGCGCTGAAGGCAGCGTCGCGGCAGCGCGTGCCCTCGGGCTGCTGCAACTCGGCGCGGCGCAGGCCTTGCGTGCCCTGCGTGGCCAAGCGGCCGCGCACGCCCAACAGGGCGCGCTCGCCGTTCGGGCTGAGCGCCACCTCGGTGAGGAAGTCTTGCGGGCGCTTGATCCAGCGCGGGGTGTGGGCGGCTGCGTGGTCGCTCAGCAAGACGATGGGCAAAGCGGCGGGCTGCTGAGGGCCGTCGGCCAGCAGGCTGACCCGGTGCAGGTCGGCGCCGCGCGCGACCACCATCTGGGGCCCGGTGATGCTGGCGCTGCGCACATCGAAGTCTTTCCACGCGGTGTGGGCCTTGGCGTCGCTGCCGTCGGGCCTGACCGACCAGACGTTGAAGATGCCGTCGCGGTCGCCCAGGAAGGCGATGCGCTCTTGCCCGTCGCGGTCGCGGTAGGCCATGGGGCGCTTGGCATTGCTGCGGGGGAAATCAGCGCCCAGCAACGGGCGAGCCTCCGCCGAACCCTGGAGGTCCAGCGCCCAGATTTGGGCCAGAGCGCCGCCGCGGTAGCCCTTGGCGTTGTCGCCGCGCAGGCCGTGGCGGGTGAAGTACAGGGTGCGGCCGTCCAGGCTCAGGCCCAGGTCATTGGCATCGCCCACGGGCAGGGGTTGCAGATCGGCGCCCTGCAAGCGGTAGGCGGTGGTCACGGGTCGGCCGTCGGTGGCGGGGGCGGTGAGCAACAGATGGCCCTCGCGGTCGGCACCCCAAACACGCACCTGCGCGTTGCCCAGCCAGGTGCGGCGCTGGGGCGCCCCGCCGGTGAGGGGCATGGTGTAGACATCGCCCGCGCTCTCCATCTGGCCAACAAAGGCCAGCGTCTGACCATCGGGCAGCAAGACGGGGCTGCTCTCGACCCCCGCGTGCGCCGTGAGCCGAACCGCGGTGCCGCTGCCGTTGACGCGCCACAAGTCGCCCTGGCTCAAGAAAACGATCAAGTCGCCCTGCACCGCCGGCTGGCGGTAATAGCCCGGCGCGGGGGCCTGCGCCGAAACCGGCTGGAGGGTGGCCAGGGCCGCGAAAGCCACGGCGGTGAAGCGAGCGGTGAGAGACATGGGTGAGTCGGGGTTCGCTGTGACGAAAGCGGCGATTGTTGGCGCCAAGGCCGCCCATGCCGAGCGTCATGCCGGGACAATCCCAGGATGCCCGCCCACAGCTCCCACGCCCCCCTCGACCTGAACGCCCTGGATGCCCTGCAGGCCCTGCTGGACGATGTGCCCGCGCCCCTGGAGCCGTTGGACGTGTCCATGCTCGACGGCTACCTCACCGCCGTGGCCTTGCAGCCCAAGGCGCCGCCGCCCAACGAGTGGTTGCGCTGGGTGCTGGACAGCGAGGAGGGCCGCGCGCCGCCCGTGGGCTTCAACCCCGAGCCCATCCGGGCGCTGGCCATGCGCCGCCTGCAGCAGCTGGACGCCGCCATCCGCCATCGTCAGTGGTTCGACCCCTGGGTCTTCGAGCCCATGGACGACGACGGTGAGGACGCCGACCCCGAAGACTGGGAAACCATCCTGGCCGCCGTGTACCCCTGGGTGGCGGGTTTTGCGCTGGGCGCCGACGCCTTCCCGCGCGGCCTGATGGCCTGCCACAACGCCGAACTGCTCGAGGGCCTGGCCGGCATCTACCAATTCCTCGACCCCGAGGACCTGGAGGACGCGGACGAGCTGCTGGAGGCCATCGAGGCCATCGAGCCCGCTGCGCACTTGAGCGAAGCGGTGGAGGTGCTGGTGTCGCACACCCTGCTGCTGGCCGATGTGTCGCGCCCGCTCAAGGGCCCGCCGAAGGTCCCCCACAAGAGCGGCCCACGCCGGTCTGGCCACCCGCCGCGCTCAGGCGGCGGCGGATTCCCACCGCGGCGCTAGAAGGGAACTGACAGCAAGGTCTTGAACGACCGCCCCAACCGCCCGCCAATCCGACGTCGCGGTCCCGACTTGGCAAGGTCTGGAACATGGGAGCGTGGCGTCGGCCCTTTGCACAAGCGCGCAGCAGGTCGAGAGACACCTCGAGACCGGATGCTGCCGATCCTGTCGGCGCGGGGGGCGGGTCACCGGCAGCCATCGACCCCTTGCAGTCGGCCATGCCAGCAAATTTGTGGCGGCGAAGCCGACTTTGGCTGCCGCGTCCTGCAAGCTAACGGGCTCTCCCAGCAGTTGCTTTTAGGTACACATCAGTGGGCGGCACATTTCGCGCCGCACGACGATCGAGCTGGCCCTCCTGCTTGTCGTTAGAAGGGGCTCAGCCGCCCACTGTCCAGCGCCCGCCCAGGGCGCACAGCAGCACCATGCGGCTGGCCTGCTCGGTCTGGTGCAGCGTCACCTGGCTCTGGCGCGTGGCGGCAAGCTGGCGTTGTGCATCCAACAGTTCCAGTGGACTGGACGCATCCCGGCGGCAACTCTGCTCGGCGGCCTCCACCTGCGCGCCCTGCGCACCCGGCGATGCCGGTTGGGGGCGGGAGCACCAGCCGATGGCGGCAAAGTCACTGCGGTACACGAAAGCGAGCTGAAACCCCGCCAGCTACATTGCGGCTGATGAAAATTGACTCGACAGAGCAGCTCCGGTCTGCTGGTCTGTTGGCATCGAACACGAGACTGCCCGACAGCGCGTTGTTTTGCGCCCCGGGCCTGGCGTACCCTGACTTGCGAGGATGTTGATGACGGCAAATTGGCACCGGATGTTGTGGAACATGGCCCGGGCGTTGGCGGTGCTGGGAACTCTGGGCACTATCTCGAAAGCCGGGCAGGCCCAAGCCCTGGGGCCGGACGTAAAGGACGGCAAGGACCACCCCATCGTTTCGCGCTTTGCGGGGTCGCAGCTAATCGGCCACCTGCAGCTTGAGTTCGAGACCGGCCGCTTCTACTTGCCCAGGAAGGAAGCGGGCAATGACCCCACGAAGGAACTCGATACCAACAAACCGGTGAGCCGGGAAGGCAGGGTCACGCGCCTGCTCTACGTGGCGCCGGCCGGAAAGACGCCGCTGGAGGTGCACCGCAACTTCGAACAGGCCCTCAAGGCAGCAGGCTTGAAAGTGCTCACCGCGGTCGACGGACGCAATGCCTGGTGGGACGCAGGCAGTCACTGGCGCGATAACTTCGCGAAGCTGAGCTTCCAGCCGCCATTCGCGGCTGACATCTCACCATTCGACCGCAGCGACGCCCTCTACGTGTACGGCACGCTCACGCGCGGCGGCGTGGAAGTGGCAGTGTCGGTGCTTACAGGCCCGCTCGGGAGCTTTGCCAAGAGTCATTACAAGACAACAAACACCACGGCTCAAGCGGCGGTAGCGGTGCAGATCGTCGAGCCCAAGCCCATGGCCACCGGCCAGGTCACGGTTTCGGCTGAAGGGATCGGCAAAGGCCTGGAGGTCGACGGGCGCATTGCGTTGTACGGCATTTATTTCGATACGGGCAAGGCAGAACTCAAGCCCGAGTCGAAAGCCCAGATCGACGAGATGGTCGCCCTGCTGCGCACGAAACCGCAACTGCGCGTGCACATCGTGGGCCACACCGACAACGTAGGCACAGTGGAAGCCAACCTGCTCCTGTCGCAGCGGCGCGCCGAGGCCGTGGCGGCCGCACTGGTGACCACCCACAAGATCGACGCCAAGCGCTTGAGTGCTCGCGGCGTGGCCAGCCTTGCGCCGGTGGCCGGCAACCGCAACGAGGGCGGGCGTGCGCTGAATCGAAGGGTGGAACTGGTGGAGCAGTGAGAGGCGAGTCCGGCGCCGCTGCACGCTGCGAAAGAGTCCCTTCTGTTCAACATCCGGTTTGGCGGAGGCGACGCCGCTGCGCTGGGCGGCAAATTGAGCTGGCTCATCACCCGGGAACAGATGTCGACCCTTTGCGCGCTTAGCGCCTGAGGCGAAACGTTGAGGTCGGCTCTGCAGCTGGCTCCAGTTACACCTGCGAGCGAGCGGGTGGCGGGAACCGGCCTGTGGGCACGGTCAGCTCCTGGCCGGGAGTGTCGGTACGCTGGCCGTACAGCAAGCAGACTGTGGGTTCCTTTCCGGGTGGCGCAGCGCTCGCTTGGTCGCGCCCGCCCGCTTCAGTGCCGGTAGTCCTCTTCTCGCTGGTGCCTAACCGCGCCCACGATCACGTGGTCGCCGACGATCTCGAAGAGAACGATGTAGCCCGTTCCACCAAACGGAACGATCAGTTCGCGCGAGCGGCCATTACCAAGTTCTGCCCGACGGCATGTGAACGGCGACCAGGACAGCAATCGCATTCCTTCTCGGATAGCGTCCAGTGCTCTCTGAGGATTGGTCCAGTCTGGTGTCTCGCTCGCAAGTTCGCGCTCTATGGAAAAGTCCTCCAGACGCCGCAGGTCCTCCACCGCTTCTTGTAGGAGCGTGACTGTGTACTTGGGCGTCACCGGCCTGCGCGCTGAGCAGCTCGGCGCTTCGCGTCATCGAGGCGTGCCTGCAGGTCGGCCATGACCTCGTCGACACCTTGCCCGCCGCCTTCTTGCTTCCAGCGCTCGATCGCCGCCTCACCACGAGTGACGAACTCGGACTGCACGCGGCGCCAAGCTGCGGCCGCGACGACCGCCTCCTCGATAAATTGGGTCAGCGTCTCGCCATCGCGCAAGACAGCCTCGACTTCGGCACGGACCTCAGGCTCGACACGGATGGGTGGAAAGGTTGCAGAGCGCATGACTCCAATGTATAGCAACTGTGCTACACAAGCAACGCCAGCGGTGCATCCCCTCGCAAGCGCCATGAAACGCGTCAGATTGCCCCTACTGCGATGACTACGAGAACCCCGCCACACAGCCTGAAAGCTGTCCACCGCGGACGTCGCGTCATGGCCGACTGCTGCCGGTCGGCGCCATTCATCGGACGGGAGGCTCCACTGCCAAGCGGCTCACACGGCGGGCGGTACAGGGTGGCTCGGCGATCAAGGCTCTGGCCACTGGCGGTCGTGCTTGGCGAGAAGACGTTCAAGACTGGGTCATCAGCGCCCTCCAGACCGGCTCAGGACGCCCGTCGCTTCTGGCGCTGGGAGCGGCGCTCGTTGCGCTTTTTGCGGTCGCCCCGATCGAACAAGTCGAGCAGGTCGCAGCCGCAGTCGCAGCAGTCCAGGGCCGACCACCGGCCTCGCCCCCGGCCATCGCAGCCGTCACTGTCGGCGCCGCCGTCGAGATCGCAGGGGAAGTCGCAGTCGCCCCGCTGCCGCAGCACCAGGCCGGTGAACCAGCGCGGTGGTGGGGGGTGGTGGGCCCGGTGCACCTCGCCACAGGCGCGCAGGCGCTGTCGCAACAACGGCCAGCCGTTCCACACGCCGTAGCGGCGAAGCAGGCGCGCGCCCACGGCCGAACAGCCTGGCCCGCCCCGATGCACGCGGTGCGCGCAGGCAAAACCTTTGTAGGGCGACACCCAGCGCTGGTAGGCGCGCACGGCGGCCAGCGCCAGCGCGGTGAACGGGCTGGGTGGCATCAAGCGAGCTGGGCCAAGCGCTCGGCCGCCAGCGCCAACGTCTCCGTCTTCTTGGCAAAGCAAAAGCGCACGTGCCGCCGCTCCTGGTGGCGTTGGTAGAAGACCGACAGCGGAATGGCCGCCACGCCCACCGTCGTCGTCAGCCAGCGGGCGAAGTCGACCTCGGACAGCGCGCTCACCGCGCTGTAGTTCACCGTCTGGAAGTAGGTGCCCTCGCACGGCAACAGGGCCAGGGGCGTGGCCGCCAGCGCAGCGCGAAAGGCATCCCGCTTGGCTTGGTAGAACGCGCTCAGGCCTTGCCACGGCGCCGGATCGGCCAGGTACGCGGCCAGCGCGTGCTGGGTGGGCGTGTGCACGGTGAACACGGTGTACTGATGCAGGCGCCGAAAGGCCGCGCTCAAGGCGGGCGGGGCCGCCACGAAACCAACCTTCCAGCCGGTGACGTGGAAGGTCTTGCCAAAACTGCTGACCAAAAAGCTGCGCGCCGCCAGGCCCGGAAACGCCGCCACGCTGTGGTGCGCGGCGCCGTCGAAGACCATGTGTTCGTAGACCTCGTCGCTGACCACGATGAAGTCGTGCTGCTCGGCCAAGGCCTGCAGCGTCAGGAGGTCTTCGCGCGTGGCCACGCGGCCGCTGGGGTTGTGCGGCGTGTTGAGCACCAGGGCGCGGGTGCGCGGGGTGATGGCGGCCTGCACCGCGTCCCAGTCGATGCGGTAGTCCATCGTCATGGGCACGCCCACCGGCACACCGCCGGCCAGACGGATGGCGGGGTCGTAGCTGTCGTAGGCGGGTTCGAGGACGATGACCTCGTCGCCCGCGCCCACGCAAGCTTGGAAGGCGGTGGCCAGCCCTTGGGTGCCGCCGGCGGTCACGGTGATGTCGGTCTCCGGGTCGTAAGCCTGCCCGTAAAGGGCTTGCAGTTTGCTGGCGATGGCTTGCCGCAGCGCCGGCACGCCCGGCATGGGCGGGTACTGGTTGTGGCCGGCGGCCATGGCGTCGGTGACGGCCTGCAGCAAGGCCGGGTCGGCACCAAAGTCGGGAAAGCCTTGCCCCAAATTGACCGCGCCGTGCTGCGCGGCCAGGGCGGACATGACGGAAAAGATGGTGGTGCCGGTGTTTGGCAGCTTGGTGGGCAAGGTGGGCATGGCAGGTCGTGAGCAGTACAAGCCCGATTGTTGATCCCGCTCTCCGGCTCGGGCTCGCGGCCCCATCGACCCGATCAAAACCGCCCACGCCCCGGGGAAGACCGCAGGGCGCGGCGGCCCAACTGGTGGCATCGTGGCGACATGCGTGTGCACCTTCCCAGCTTCGACTTGGCGCTGCTGAGCGCCGTCTTCCTCGTCAGCTTGGCCTTGATGCTGGCTCGGCGTCCGCGCGAGGCCAGCCCCAGCCTGCGCACCTGGACCCTGAGCACGTGGCTGGGCCTGGGCGCGCTGGCTACGTTCGGCAGTGCGGGCGACAGCGCGGCCGCTGCGGCCGTGGCTCGGGTGCTGATGTTGGCCAGCATCACCGGCATGGCCGCTGCGGTGCGGCAGGGCTTCACCGGCCGCATCTTGGCGCCTTGGGAGGCCGGCCTGGCCAGCGCCTGGGGCTTGGCCGCGGCCTACAGCGCCTGGATGCCTGGGCCCTGGGCGGGCTGGGTCCTGGGCGGGGCACTGGCCGCCGTGAGCGGCGCGGGCGCGCTGTTCCTGCTGGCGCGCTGGCGCGACCTGGCCGGTGGTGTGCGCGGGCTGGCCGGCTTGCTGCTGCTCACCGCCGCCTGGGCGCTGTGGCTCGGCGCGCACGAAGGCGCCGCCGCCTCGGCGCCTTGGGCCCACGGGCTGGCCTGGCTGCAACTGGCCGGCACCGTGGCCTTCCTGATCGCCCTGCTCGACCGCAGCCACCTCGGGCTGAACGAGCAGCAATCGGACGACCCCACCACCGGCTGCATGACACGCCGCGGCTTGCACCCGGTGCTGCAGCACACGCTGGCGCGCAGCCACCGCGACGGGCAACCTGTGGCCTTCCTGCTCATCAGCGTGGATGGGCTGGAAACGCTGCACCAGCGCCATGCGCCGCGCGTCATCGACCGCGTGTTGAGCGCCTGCGCGCAGCGCCTGCAAAGCCGTGCTCGTGCCTCGGACTTGGTGGCGCGCTACGGCCCCGACACCTTTGCGGTGGTGCTGCCCGACACCCCGCCCGAGGCCGCAGCGCCGGTGGCCGATGCCCTGCGCGAAGCCGTGGCGAACACGCCGCTGGACCTGGGTGCGGGAGCCAGCATGGCCATCAAGGTGACCATCGGCGTGTCGGTCTCCACCGCCGCCAACCGCTGGAACGAGGCACAGCTCTACCAACACGCCGAGACAGCGCGCCAAGCCGCGCAGGCCCAGGGCGCCAACCGGGTGGTGGTCGCGCCCCTGCTCTGACCCTGGCAACCACGGTTCGGCATCTCGATGGACTACCGGCTGCAGCAGCCGGGGCTCGTCGTACTCCATGCCGCTGACGAACTGCCAGACCACGTTCTCGCTTCAGCGGGCCACCAGTTCTTCGTCGCTGAGGTTGAAGGAGTTCTTCAGGTACAGCAGGCTGGCCATCGGCCGGATGGGCAGCCGAGGACGGCCACCTGCGCCAACACCACCGCCGAACTTGAGCTCATCCAACAGGTATGGCACCGTGGCCGCGCCAGGCGTGCGCGCCTTGCGCTGAAAGTGAGGTGCCAGCACCTGCTCGATTTGCGCCCACGGCAGTCGGCCTGCCAACACCACCATCGGATGGCGGGGGTCCACCATACCCTCCAGGCGGGCGCGAAAGAAATCGGGGGTTGTCATGGCCAGATCCTCCAGGAATTCCACGGTAGTGGCATGAATCCCGCGGGAATTGGGTCGTCTTAACTGCACTTAAAGTGTTGATGTACAACGAGAAATCTACTTTTGCAGGGCCGGCTAAGCCGGCACGCAGGCGTCCATGCGACGGCAGCCTTGGGCCAGCACGTCCAAGAACAACTGCCGATCCTCGTCGTCCACAAAGATCGCCTCGCGCCGGTCACCGCGGGAGGTCAGGTGGTAAA
>NZ_JAPZSY010000037.1 GCF_027532025.1 Inhella sp.
GAGCACCACCGGCAGCGCGATCATGAAGGCGGCCATGAACAGGATCTTGATCGGCACGACAAAGGGCGAGATCACGTTGGTGGCGATCAGCGTAGCGCCCTTGGGCAGCGCGGCAACCAGCGGCGCGGCCAGGATGTCGTAGAGCGCGCCCGGGCCCGGGAAGATCGCGAGCACGGCAGCCGCGATGCCGACGGCAATCACCGCTTTGATCATCCGGTCGCGCAGCTCCATCAGGTGCTGCACAAAGGGCTGCTCGGTGCCCGCGAGTTCGTCGGGCTTGTCGGTGTGGGGGTCGCTCATGGGGAGGAAGGTGTGCGCTGGGTGGGTTGCGCCGGTATGCGCGCCTGGCTGGAAAGATCAGTGTGGCAAGTCAAAGCGGGCGGCCCGGCTGCGGGCGGAACCGCGCCACGCGCGCCGCGCCGGACTGCGCCCGGGTGCGCACGCCCGAACGGGCCTTGTACCACTGGGGCGTCGCGCCCTGCTTGAGGCGCCACTTCTTTTTCGGGTGTTTGTATTCGGGGAAGATTTCCATGCCGGGCAGGCTGGCAGAAGAGGATGAATCGCCCGTCGCCTCGGCCCATGATTTTTCAAAATCGCTGGCGTTGGTCTGGATGGAGTTCTCCACGTCGCGGGCCGCGCCCTCGACGGTTTCCTTCATCTTCTTGAGCTCGTCGAGCTCCATGGAGCGGTTGACTTCGTTCTTGACGTCGGCCACATAACGCTGGGCCTTGCCCAGCAGCGTGCCGACGGTGCGCGCCACGCGCGGCAGCTTCTCCGGGCCGATCACGATCAGCGCGACTGCGCCTATCAGCGCTATTTTGGAGATGCCGAGGTCAATCAGGGAATATCAAATCACGCGGCCGTAAGGCCATGACGCCACCACACACACGCAATTTCCCGCCGGGCCGCCCCAAGGGAAATTAGCCCCCTCGGGGGGCAGCGTAGTACGCGAAGCGACAAGCGTGGGGGCCATGTTCAGGACTTTTGCTTGGCTTCGACGTCGATCGTCGTCTTGTCGGCGGCTTGTGCGTTCGTCGTCACGCTGGCAGGCGGCACGGGCACGTCGGCGGGCGTCTGGCTGCCGTCTTTCATGCCGTCTTTAAACCCCTTGACGGCGCCGCCGAGGTCGCTGCCCATGTTTTTCAGCTTTTTGGTGCCGAAAACCATCACCACGATCAACAGCACGATCAGCCAGTGCCAAATGGAAAATGAACCCATGATTTGCTCCTAATCTGGAAATTGTGAGGTGTCAGTGCAGATAAATGCAAAAACTTGCGGAATTGCCGGTTTGCACGGAACTGGCTTGATTCTAAAGGCCAGCCCTGTCAGGACGCTGAGTACACACATTGCCCTACCGGGTTAGTGTGGCGGCGGGCGCCGGGGTTCCGTTTGGCTTTGTAACCCGCCTAGCCCGCGCCGCGACGGGCCGCCCCGAGCAAGCGACGCCCCCTCGGGGGGCAGCGCAGTACGCGAAGCGACAAGCGTGGGGGCTAACCTTTCAGCCACGGGCGTGGGCCGCCAATCACGTGGAAATGTAAGTGATGCACTTCCTGCCCGCCTTCCGCGCCCGTGTTCGTCACGATGCGGTAGCCGCCTTCCGGGTACGGGTTGCAGCCCTGCTCCATCGCCAGCTTCGGGGCCAGCGCCATCAGGCGGCCCAGCATCGCGGCGTGTTCAGGGCCGATTTGCGCCATCGAGGGGATGTGCTCCCTGGGGATGATCAGGAAATGCACCGGCGCCCAGGGGTTGATGTCGTGAAAGGCGAAAAATTCGCCGTCTTCGTACACCTTGCGGCTGGGGATGGCGCCGGCGGCGATCTTGCAGAAGAGGCAGGTGTCTGAGTGGCTCATGCTGGGGTCAACCCGATAAAAAAGATTTAAGTGGGCCTGTGGCTGTTAAAACGCATCCAGCCGCGGATGCAGCGGTACAGGTACCAGAACCAGACCACGGTGTAAGCAATGGCGCCCGGGAAGAAGAACAGCAGCCACAGCGGCGACAGCAACACCAGCCAGACCAGCGTCCACCAGAAGGTGCGGATCATGTAGTTG
>NZ_JAPZSY010000008.1 GCF_027532025.1 Inhella sp.
ACGTCAGCATCACCGTCAAGCTGATCGCCCCCATCGCCATGGAGCAAGGCCTGCGTTTCGCCATCCGCGAAGGTGGCCGCACCGTGGGTTCGGGCGTCGTGGCAACCATCGTCGAGTAAATCGTTTCAGGCCGCAGGGGCATAGCTCAATTGGCAGAGCGTCGGTCTCCAAAACCGAAGGTTGGGGGTTCGAGACCCTCTGCCCCTGCCACCCAGGCCTGAATCACAACCGATCCGCAAGGATTTGCCAGCCAGCCCGCTGCGGTGACAACACCGCGCGGGCTTTGCTGCTGGTGGTGCTGTCTCGCAAGGGGCGGTGCTGAACGAGAAACATGTCCATGACCCAAGTCGAAACCGTTCACACTGGCGCTGACAAGGCCAAACTGGCTGCCGCTGCATTGATGGTGGTGGGCGGTCTGGTGGCCTACTACCTGCTCGCCAAGCAAGGCGTCTATGCGCAATGGGGCGCTTTGCTGGCCTTGGTCGCGGTGGCGGTGTTGTTGTTTTTCACCTCGGAGTCCGGCAAGCAGTTGGTGGCCTACGGCCGCGACAGCTGGCGCGAGGCGCGCAAGGTGGTGTGGCCAACGCGCAAAGAATCCCTGCAAATGACGGGCTACGTCTTCGCCTTCGTGGTGGTCATGGCCTTGTTCCTGTGGGCGACCGACAAGACCTTGGAATGGGTCATCTTCAGCCTGATTCTGGGCTGGACGCGCTGAAGGGTGGGATGGCAATGAGCGAACAACAAAGCACCGAGAGCGGCAGCCCGAAGCGCTGGTACGTGGTGCACGCTTACTCCGGCATGGAGAAGGCGGTCGAGCGCAACCTGCGCGAGCGCATCGAGCGGGCCGGGATGCAAGACAAGTTCGGCCGCATCTTGGTGCCGACTGAAGAGGTCGTGGAGCTCAAGAACGGCAAGAAATCGATCACCGAGCGCCGCTTCTTCCCGGGTTATGTGCTGGTGGAGATGCTGCTGGACGACGATTCTTGGCACTTGGTCAAGCACACCAGCAAGGTCACAGGCTTTGTCGGTGGGGCCCGCAATCGTCCCGCGCCGATCTCCGAAGCCGAGGTCATGAAGATCGTCAACCAGATGCAAGAAGGCGTGGAAAAGCCGCGCCCCAAGTTCGAGTGGACGGTGGGCGAGGTGGTGCGTGTGAAGGATGGTCCGTTCGCCGACTTCAATGGCGCCATCGAGGAAGTGAACTACGACAAGAGCAAGGTGCGCGTGTCGGTGACCATCTTCGGTCGCGCCACGCCCGTCGAGTTGGACTTCGGTCAGGTTGAAAAAGTCTGAGCCAGCGGCTCAGACTTTTCGGCGAAGGGCGAAGCCCTTAGCCGAAAGGTCTCCAGGCATGTCAGAGCCTGATTCGGGCAACCGAATCCACTGGCCGCGGTAGCCGGGCGCGTTTCCCGGCATGAGGAGCCAGCCGCTCGTTCAGGGCTGGCGTTTGTACTCGGGGCGGTCGTGTTTCGACCGCTCCTCAGGAGTGAGATATGGCAAAGAAAATTGTCGGCTTCATCAAGCTGCAAGTGCCGGCCGGCAAGGCGAACCCTTCGCCCCCGATCGGCCCCGCGCTGGGTCAGCGCGGTCTGAACATCATGGAGTTCTGCAAGGCGTTCAACGCCAAGACGCAGGGCGTGGAGCCGGGTCTGGTGCTGCCGGTGGTCATCACCGCCTTCGCTGACAAGAGCTTCACCTTCGAGATCAAGTCGCCGCCCGCGACCGTGCTGATCAAGAAGGCCGCAAAGATCGACAAGGGTTCGCAGCGCCCGCACCTGGACAAGGTCGGCAAGCTGAACCGCGCCCAGTTGGAAGAAATCGCGAAGGTCAAGATGAAGGACATGAACGCCGCCGACCTGGACGGCGCGGTCCGCATCATCGCGGGCTCGGCCCGGTCGATGGGCATCATCGTGGAGGGCGTGTGACATGGCTAAGTTGACGAAAAAGCAAAAGGCCGTGGCCGGCAAGGTCGAATCGACCAAGCTGTATCCGCTGGGTGACGCCCTGGCCCTGGTGAAGAGCCTGGCCACCGCCAAGTTTGACGAGTCCATCGACGTGGCCGTGCAACTCGGTGTGGATGCCAAGAAGTCGGACCAAGTCGTTCGTGGCGCTGTCGTGCTGCCCAACGGCACCGGCAAGACCAAGCGCGTGGCCGTGTTCGCCCAGGGCGCCAAGGCCGAAGAGGCCAAGGCCGCGGGTGCTGACGTGGTGGGCATGGAAGACCTGGCCGAGCGCGTCAAGGCCGGCGACATGCCCTTTGACGTCGTGATCGCCTCGCCCGACACGATGCGCGTCGTCGGTACCTTGGGCCAGATCCTGGGCCCCCGTGGCCTGATGCCGAACCCGAAGGTGGGCACCGTCACCCCCGATGTCGCCACGGCCGTGAAGAACGCCAAGGCCGGTCAGGTGCAGTTCCGCGTTGACAAGGGCGGCATCATCCACGCCACGATCGGCCGTCGTTCGTTCGACGACGACAAGCTGGCGGGCAACCTGCGTGCGCTGGTCGAAGCCCTGAACAAGGCCAAGCCGGCCTCGAGCAAGGGCGTGTACCTGCGCAAGGTGGCGCTGTCGTCGACCATGGGCGTGGGCGCCCGGGTTGACGTGTCCTCGATCAACGCTCAGGCCAACGCGGCCTGAGTTTGAAGTGGTGGCCGTGGTCCTTCGGGGTCACGGGCCATCCAAGACCGCTGGTGCGGGGCAACCCGCTTAATGACCCACCCTCGGGTGGGGCGTCAGCGCAGATGGCGTACCCGCCGACAAGGAATGTCCCGTGTGTGCTCACGCGCTTCGGGGGCTCCAAGACGGCAAGGTCGCTGAAACCGGTGCGGTGCAAGGGCGTCAGCCTGCGCGCCGCGATGTGAGGAGAAGACCTTGAGTCTGAATCGCAACGAGAAGGCAGCCGTCGTCTCGGAAGTGGCAGCGCAAGCCGCCAAGTCCCAGACGCTCGCGATCGCCGAGTACCGTGGCCTCACCGTGGAAGCTCTGAACAAGCTGCGCGTCGACGCGCGGAGCAAGGGTGTGTACCTTCATGTGCTGAAGAACACCCTGGCCCGTCGCGCTGTCGCCGGCACCTCGTTCGAGCCCGCGGCGGAGCTGATGGTCGGTCCGCTGATCTACGGCTTTTCTGAAGATGCTGTCGCTGCCGCGAAGGTGGTGGCCGACTTCGCCAAGAGCAACGACAAGCTGGTCCTCAAGGGTGGCGCCTACAACGGCAAAGCCCTGGATGTGAGCGGCCTGAAGACCCTGGCTTCTGTGCCCAGCAAGGAAGTTTTGCTGTCGCAGATCGCCGGCTTGCTCAAGTCGCCCGTGCAGCGCACCGCTGCCGTGCTGGCGGCCCTGGCGGCCAAGCGTGGCGAGGGCGCCGAAGCCCCCGCCGCCGCGTAAGCATCTGTTTTTCAATACACCAACGATTCAAAGGAGCCCCAAATGGCTTTCGATAAAGACGCTTTCCTGACCGCCCTCGACAGCATGTCCGTGATGGAACTCAATGACCTGGTGAAGGCCATTGAAGAGAAGTTCGGCGTGTCCGCCGCTTCGATGGCTGCCCCCGCCGCTGGCGGTGGTGGCGCTGCCGCCCCGGCCGCTGAAGAGAAGACCGAATTCAATGTCGTGCTGCTCGAAGCCGGCGCCAACAAGGTTGGCGTCATCAAGGCCGTGCGCGAAATCACCGGTCTGGGCCTCAAGGAAGCCAAGGACCTGGTCGATGGCGCCCCCAAGACGGTCAAGGAAGCCTTGCCCAAGGCCGACGCTGACGCCGCCGTCAAGAAGCTGGTGGAAGCCGGCGCCAAGGCCGAGGCGAAGTAAATCGGCGCTCGGCGACTGCGCCGGGCCATCTCGCTCCTGCGATGCTCGCCGTACGGCAGTACGGCTGCGCTTCTCGAAGCGACCTGGCTCCGGCTCGCGACGCCGCCCTCCGAATCACGCACCAAGGCTGGATCCGCAAGGGTCCGGCCTTGTGTTCATTTCTTTGAGACCCTGCGAAAGGACCCGGCAGCCCTACAATGCTGGGTTTTTCCGTAGGTTCTCTGATCCGACTGCAGAGAACGGGTTTGGTCGAGCCGAGGGCGCAATGCCTTCGGTTGTCTGCCAGCGACGGGTAGTGGCCCGTCACCGAACCTCGAATGCAATGTTCGAGACGCCAGTCGTCCGACGCGCCGTCTGATCCCCGGCCGTCACCCCTCCTCGGAGCTTTCATGGCGCAAGCAACCCCCTACAGCTACACGGAGCGCAAACGCATCCGCAAGAGCTTCGGCCAGCGCGACAGCGTGCTGGGCGTGCCTTATCTGCTGACGATGCAGAAGGACTCTTACAAGGCCTTCCTCCAGAAGGACCTGCCGCCAGCGCAGCGCAAGCCCGAGGGCTTGCAGGCCGCCTTCTTGTCGGCCTTCCCGATCGTCTCGCACAACCAGTTCGTCGAGATGCGCTTCCTCGACTACGGCATGGCCAAGCCAGCCTTCGACGAGCGCGAGTGCCAGCAGCGCGGCTTGACCTTCTCGGCAGCCGTGCGCGCACGCCTGCAGATGATCATTTACGACCGCGAGAACAGCACGCCGTCGAACAAGGTCGTCCGTGAAGTGAAGGAGCAAGAGGTCTACATGGGCGAAGTGCCCCTGATGACCGACTACGGCAGCTTCATCATCAACGGCACCGAGCGCGTCATCGTCTCGCAGTTGCACCGTTCGCCTGGCGTGTTCTTCGAGCACGACAAGGGCAAGACGCACAGCTCGGGCAAGCTGCTGTTCAGCAGCCGCATCATTCCTTACCGCGGCTCGTGGTTGGACTTCGAGTTCGACCCGAAGGACATCCTGTACTTCCGGGTCGACCGCCGTCGCAAGATGCCGGTCACCATCCTGCTCAAGGCCATTGGCCTGAGCCCGGAACAGATCCTGGCGCACTTCTTCGTGTTCGACAACTTCCGCCTGATGGACGTTGGCGCTCAGATGGAGTTCGTGGCGGAGCGTCTCAAGGGCGAAGTGGCCCGCTTTGACATCACCGACAAAGACGGCAAGGTCATCGTCGAGAAGGACAAGCGCATCACCGCGCGTCACATCAAGCAGTTGGAGGCCGGCGGCACGCAGTACGTGTCGGTGCCCGAAGACTTCCTGGTGGGTCGTGTGCTGGCCAAGAACATGATCGACCCCGACACGGGCGAGATCATCGCCAAGGCCAACGACGAGTTGACCGAGGCCCTGCTGAAGAAGCTGCGCGCGGCCGGCATCAAAGAGTTGCAGTGCCTCTACACCAACGAGTTGAGCGAAGGCGCCTACATCAGCCAGACGCTGTCGCTGGACGAGACGGTCGACCAGTTCGCCGCCCGCGTGGCCATCTACCGCATGATGCGCCCCGGCGAGCCGCCCACCGAAGACGCGGTTGAAGCCTTGTTCAACCGTCTGTTCTACAGCGCCGACACCTACGACCTGAGCCGCGTCGGCCGCATGAAGTTCAACGCCCGCGTGGGCCGCGACACCAGCGAAGGCGCCATGGTCTTGTCGAACGAGGACATCCTCGACGTCGTCAAGATCTTGGTCGAACTGCGCAACGGCCGTGGCCAAGTGGACGACATCGACCATTTGGGCAATCGCCGGGTGCGCTGCGTGGGCGAACTGGCCGAAAACCAGTACCGCTCGGGCTTGGCGCGCATCGAAAAGGCCGTCAAGGAACGTCTGGGCCAGGCCGAGACCGAAAGCCTGATGCCGCACGACCTGATCAACTCCAAGCCCATTTCCGCGGCGCTCAAGGAGTTCTTCGGCGCGTCGCAGCTGTCGCAGTTCATGGACCAGACCAACCCCCTGTCCGAGATCACGCACAAGCGTCGCGTCTCGGCCCTGGGCCCGGGCGGTTTGACCCGCGAACGCGCCGGCTTCGAAGTGCGTGACGTGCACCCGACCCACTACGGCCGCGTGTGCCCGATCGAAACGCCGGAAGGCCCGAACATCGGCCTGATCAACTCGCTGGCCTTGTTCGCCCGCCTGAACGAGTACGGCTTCCTGGAGACGCCGTACCGCCGCGTGGTGGACGGCCAAGTGACCGACCAGATCGACTACCTGTCGGCCATCGAAGAAGGCAAGTACGTCATCGCCCAGGCGAACGCCAAGCTCGATGCCAACGGCAAGTTGGTGGACGAACTGGTGTCGGCCCGCGAAGCCGGCGAATCGGTGCTGCTCAGCCCCGAGCGTGTGCAGTACATGGACGTGGCGCCGGCGCAGATCGTGTCGGTGGCCGCCTCGCTCGTGCCCTTCCTGGAGCACGACGACGCGAACCGCGCGTTGATGGGCGCCAACATGCAGCGCCAGGCCGTCCCGACCCTGCGTCCCGAAAAGGCCTTCGTGGGCACGGGCGTGGAGCGCGTGGCGGCCAAGGACTCGGGCACCGTCGTGGCGGCGCGTCGTGGTGGCGTGGTCGACTACGTGGACACGAACCGCATCGTGATTCGCGTGAACGACAACGAGACGGTGGCCGGTGAGGTGGGTGTCGACATCTACAACCTCATCAAGTACCAGCGCTCCAACCAGAACACCAACATCCACCAGCGTCCGATCGTCAAGCGCGGCGACCGCGTGGCGGCCGAGGACATCATTGCCGACGGCGCCTCGACCGACCTCGGTGAGTTGGCCCTGGGCCAGAACATGCTGGTCGCCTTCATGCCCTGGAACGGCTACAACTTCGAAGACTCGATCCTGATCTCCGAACGCGTGGTGGCCGACGACCGCTACACCTCGATCCACATCGAGGAGCTGGTGGTCATGGCCCGCGACACCAAGCTGGGCAGCGAAGAAATCACCCGCGACATTCCCAACCTGTCCGAGCAGCAACTGAGCCGCCTGGACGAGTCGGGCATCGTCTACATCGGCGCCGAGGTCAACCCCGGTGACGTGCTGGTGGGCAAGGTCACGCCCAAGGGCGAGACCACGCTGACGCCGGAAGAAAAGCTGCTGCGCGCCATCTTTGGCGAGAAGGCCAGCGACGTGAAGGACACCTCGCTGCGCGTCGACCAAGGCACGCAAGGCACCGTCATCGACGTGCAGGTCTTCACCCGCGAAGGCATCCCGCGCGACAAGCGCGCCCAGCAGATCATCGACGACGAGCTCAAGCGCTTCCGCCTGGACCTGAACGACCAGCTACGCATCGTCGAGGCCGACGCGTTCGACCGGATCGAGAAGCTGCTGGTCGGCAAGGTGGCCAATGGCGGTCCGAACAAGATCGCCAAGGGCAGCACCATCTCCAAGGAGTACCTGAGCACGGTCGACAAGCACCACTGGTTCGACATCCGCCCGGCGGATGACGACGTGGCCAATCAGCTCGAGTCGATCAAGAACGCCAACGAGCAAACCCGTCACAGCTTCGACCTCGCCTTCGAAGAGAAGCGCAAGAAGCTCACCCAGGGCGACGAGTTGCCCGCGGGCGTGCTGAAGATGGTCAAGGTCTACCTGGCCGTTAAGCGCCGCCTGCAGCCCGGCGACAAGATGGCCGGCCGTCACGGCAACAAGGGCGTGGTGTCCAAGATCGTTCCGGTCGAAGACATGCCCTACATGGCCGATGGCACACCATGCGACATCGTGCTGAACCCGCTGGGCGTGCCCTCGCGGATGAACGTCGGTCAGGTGCTGGAAGTCCACCTGGGCTGGGCGGCCAAGGGCATTGGCCAACGCTTGGGCGACATGCTGCAGCGCGAAGCCAAGCTGGCTGAACTGCGCCAGTTCCTGGAAACCTTCTACAACCAAAGCGGCGGTCGCAAGGAGTCCCTGAAAGACCTGAGCGATGCCGAGGTGCAAGCCATGGCCAAGAACTTGGCCTCGGGCGTCACCTTCGCCACCCCGGTGTTCGATGGTGCCAAGGAAGAAGAAATCCGCGCCATGCTGCACTTGGCCTACCCGGACGACATCGCCGCCAAGAAGGGCCTGACCGCCACGCGCACGCAGTGCATGCTGAGTGACGGCCGCACGGGCGAGCAGTTCGAGCGCCCGGTCACCGTCGGCTACATGCACGTGCTCAAGCTGCACCATTTGGTGGACGACAAGATGCACGCCCGCTCGACCGGCCCGTACAGCTTGGTGACCCAGCAGCCGCTGGGCGGCAAGGCGCAGTTCGGTGGCCAGCGCTTCGGTGAGATGGAAGTCTGGGCGCTGGAAGCCTACGGCGCCTCGTACATCCTGCAGGAAATGCTGACGGTCAAGTCCGACGACGTGAACGGCCGCACCAAGGTGTACGAGAACATCGTCAAGGGTGAGCACTCGATCGACGCCGGCATGCCGGAATCGTTCAACGTGTTGGTCAAGGAAATTCGTTCGCTCGGTATCGACATCGAGCTCGAGCGCAACTAAACAAGGAACAGGAGAACGACATGAAAGGTTTGCTGGACCTGTTCAAGCAGTTCACGCCCGACGAGCACTTCGACGCGATCAAGATCGGCATTGCCTCGCCGGAAAAGATCCGTTCGTGGTCCTTCGGGGAAGTGAAAAAGCCCGAGACCATCAATTACCGCACCTTCAAGCCGGAGCGTGATGGCCTGTTCTGCGCCAAGATCTTTGGCCCGATCAAGGACTACGAGTGCTTGTGCGGCAAGTACAAGCGCCTGAAGCACCGTGGCGTCATCTGCGAGAAGTGCGGCGTTGAAGTCACCCAGACCAAGGTTCGTCGCGACCGCATGGGTCACATCGACCTGGCCGCGCCCTGCGCCCACATCTGGTTCCTGAAGAGCCTGCCCTCGCGCTTGGGCCTGGTGCTCGACATGACCTTGCGCGACATCGAGCGCGTGCTGTACTTCGAGGCCTACGTCATCGTCGACCCCGGCATGACGCCGCTGAAGAAGTTCGGCATCCTGACCGAAGAGCAGCACGACGCCGAGCGCGAAAAGCATGGTGATGAGTTCGTCGCCCTGATGGGTGCTGAAGGCATCCAGCGCTTGCTGGCCGACATGGACCTGGACGTTGAGATCGACAAGATCCGCAACGACATGACGGGCTCCGAGCTCAAGATCAAGAAGAACTCCAAGCGCCTGAAGGTGCTGGAAGCCTTCAAGAAGAGCGGCATGAAGCCCGAGTGGATGGTCATGAACGTGCTGCCCGTGCTGCCGCCGGACCTGCGTCCGCTGGTGCCGCTGGACGGCGGTCGCTTCGCGACCTCGGACCTGAACGACCTGTACCGCCGCGTCATCAACCGCAACAATCGCCTGGCGCGCTTGCTCGAGTTGAAGGCCCCGGAAATCATCGTGCGCAACGAAAAGCGCATGCTGCAAGAGTCGGTGGACAGCCTGCTGGACAACGGCCGTCGCGGCAAGGCTATGACGGGTGCCAACAAGCGTCCGCTGAAGTCCCTGGCCGACATGATCAAGGGCAAGGGTGGCCGCTTCCGCCAGAACCTGCTGGGCAAGCGCGTCGACTACTCCGGCCGTTCGGTCATCGTGGTGGGCCCGACCCTCAAGCTGCACCAGTGCGGTCTGCCCAAGCTGATGGCGCTGGAGCTGTTCAAGCCCTTCATCTTCTCGCGCCTCGAGGCGATGGGCATCGCCACCACCATCAAAGCGGCCAAGAAGGAAGTCGAGTCCGGCACGCCGGTGGTCTGGGACATCCTCGAAGAGGTCATCAAGGAGCACCCGGTTCTGCTGAACCGCGCCCCAACGCTGCACCGCCTCGGCATCCAGGCTTTCGAGCCCGTGCTGATCGAAGGCAAGGCCATTCAGTTGCACCCGCTCGTTTGCGCGGCCTTCAACGCCGACTTCGACGGTGACCAGATGGCCGTTCACGTGCCGCTGTCCATCGAGGCCCAGATGGAAGCCCGCACCCTGATGCTGGCCTCCAACAACGTGCTGTTCCCGGCCTCGGGCGAGCCTTCCATCGTGCCGTCGCAAGACGTCGTGCTGGGCCTGTACTACGCCACCCGAGAGCGCATCAACGGCAAGGGCGAAGGCATGGTCTTCGCGGACCTGGCTGAACTGCAGCGGGCGTTGGACAACGGCCAAGTGGAAATCACCGCCCGCGTCAGTGTGCGTTTGACCGAGTACCGCAAGGTGGGCGACGACTTCGTGCCCGAATTGCGCCTGCGCTCCACCACCGTGGGTCGCGCGCTGCTCAGCGAAATCCTGCCCAAGGGCCTGCCGTTCGAGAACATCGACAAGGCGCTCAAGAAGAAGGAAATCTCGCGCCTGATCAACGCCTCGTTCCGTCGCTGCGGTTTGAAAGAAACCGTGGTGCTGGCCGACAAGCTGATGCAAACCGGCTTCAAGCTGGCCACCCGCGCCGGCCTGTCGATCGCCATCGACGACATGCTGGTGCCGGCCGAGAAGCACACCCTGATCGAGGCCGCCGAACGCGAGGTCAAGGAAATCGAGAAGCAGTACGTCTCGGGCCTGGTGACCGCCGGTGAGCGCTACAACAAGGTGGTGGACATCTGGGGCAAGGCTGGCGACGACATCGGCAAGAAGATGATGGACCACCTCAAGGTCCAGAAGGTGGCCGACCGCCACGGCAAGCAGGTCGATCAAGAGTCGTTCAACTCCATCTACATGATGGCCGACTCGGGCGCGCGGGGCTCCGCCGCCCAGATCCGCCAGCTGGCCGGCATGCGCGGCCTGATGGCCAAGCCCGACGGCTCCATCATCGAAACGCCCATCACGGCCAACTTCCGTGAAGGCCTGAACGTGTTGCAGTACTTCATCTCCACCCACGGCGCCCGCAAGGGCCTGGCGGACACGGCGCTGAAGACCGCGAACTCGGGCTACCTCACCCGCCGCTTGGTGGACGTGACGCAAGACTTGGTGGTGACCGAAGACGACTGCGGCACCGACCATGGCATGCCCATGCGCGCCTTGGTCGAGGGCGGTGAAGTCATCGAATCGCTGCGCGATCGCATTCTGGGTCGTGTGGCAGCGATCGACATCCTGCACCCCGAAACCCAAGCGGTGCTCGTGCCCGCCGGCACCATGCTGGACGAAGATACGCTGGACGTGGTTGAAGCGGCCGGTGTCGACGAGGTCAAGGTTCGCACGCCGCTGACCTGCGCCACCCGCTACGGCCTGTGCGGCAAGTGCTACGGCCGCGATCTGGGCCGCGGTGGCTTGGTGAACCACGGCGAAGCCGTCGGCGTCATCGCCGCCCAGTCCATCGGCGAACCCGGCACGCAGCTGACGATGCGCACCTTCCACATCGGGGGCGCCGCGTCGCGTGCTGCCGTGGCCAGCAGCGTCGACGCCAAGAGCGAAGGCATCATCGGCTTCAACGCCACGATGCGCTACGTGACCAACAGCAAGGGCGACCTGGTGGTGATTTCGCGCTCCGGCGAAATCGTCATCAGCGACCAGCACGGCCGCGAGCGCGAGCGTCACAAGGTGCCGTACGGCGCGGTGCTCAGTGTCAAGGCGGACCAGACCGTCAAAGTCGGCACCGTGTTGGCCAACTGGGACCCGTTGACCCGCCCGATCATCACGGAATTCGCCGGCACGGCGAAGTTCGAGAACGTCGAGGAAGGCGTCACCGTCGCCAAGCAGGTGGACGAAGTCACCGGCCTGTCGACCCTGGTCGTGATCGATCCGAAGCGCCGCGGCTCGGCCAAGGTCGTGCGCCCGCAGCTCAAGCTGCTGGACGCCGGCGGCCACGAGGTCAAGATCCCCGGCACCGACCACTCGGTGACCATCGGCTTCCAAGTGGGCGCCCTGATCCAGGTTCGCGACGGCCAGGAAGTGGGCCCCGGCGAAGTGCTGGCCCGCATCCCCGTCGAAGGCCAAAAGACCCGCGACATCACGGGCGGTCTGCCGCGCGTGGCCGAGCTCTTCGAAGCCCGCTCGCCCAAGGACAAAGGCGTGTTGGCCGAGCAGACCGGCACGGTCTCCTTCGGCAAGGAAACCAAGGGCAAGGTGCGCTTGCAGATCACCGATCCGGACGGCAAGGTCTGGGAAGAGCTTGTGCCCAAGGACAAGAACATCCTGGTGCACGAAGGCCAGGTGGTCAACAAGGGCGAGCCCATCGTCGACGGTCCGGCCGATCCGCAGGACATCCTGCGCCTGCTGGGCATCGAAGAACTGGCGCGCTACATCGTGGACGAGGTGCAGGACGTCTACCGCCTGCAAGGCGTGAAGATCAACGACAAGCACATCGAGGTGATCGTTCGCCAGATGCTGCGTCGCGTGCAGATCGCCGATTCTGGCGAGTCCACCTACATCGCCGGCGAGCAGGTCGAGCGGTCGGAGATCCTGGACACGATCGACAAGTTGCGCGCTGCCGGCAAGGTGCCGCCCACCTACACCGACGTGCTGCTGGGCATCACGAAGGCCTCGTTGTCGACCGACTCCTTCATCTCTGCCGCATCGTTCCAGGAAACGACGCGCGTGTTGACCGAAGCCGCCATCATGGGCAAGCGCGACGACCTGCGCGGTCTGAAGGAAAACGTCATCGTCGGCCGTCTCATCCCCGCTGGCACCGGCATGGCATACCACAAGGCCCGCAAGGTCAAGGAAGAGATGGACGAGACCGAGCGCAAGGCCATCGCGCTGCAGGAGGCCGAAGAACTGGCGGCCATGCAGTTGGCGGCCTTGGACGCCAAGGGCGAGGGCGACGACGCCTGACTGCTGCCTCCACCACCGCGTTGACCAAGGGCGGCCTCCGGGCCGCCCTTTTTTCCGGTTCGTTGGCGACTTGCGTCAGGTCCAACCCAAGCGCTGCAGACCCGACTCGGGCGTCTCGATCGTCACGCCGAGCGCCAGCGCCCGTCGACGATGGGCCAACAAGGCTCGGTCGCGACTCCACAGCCAAGCCGGGCGCAGCGCGTGGGCGGTGTCGAGGAACTTCTGGTCGTCGGCGTCGCGGCAGCGCCAGGGCGCTCGGGGCGACTCCGCCACCAGGCGCGGACGCCACGGCATCTCAGGCGGCGTGGCGCCGACCGGGCAGCCGGGGAGTCGGCCGCGGGCCAGCACATGGGTCCACTCTTCCAGCATCGCGGGCGTCGCCACCCAATCCAGGCCGGGCAGGCGCTGGGCCAAAACCTCGACGCGCGGGTCGCGGAACACCCAAAGGTCGAACAAGACGTGGGTGTCCAGCAACACCGGGCCCTGCCAAGAGAGCGTCTGGACCTCTGTCCACGAAGCCGGCGGACTCCCCGTCTTGCTCAGGTGGCGGCTTTGCATATAATCGACGGCTTTTCTCTGCGCGGGCGTCATGGCGTCCGCGGCCCACGCATCCTAGCCGCCTGGGCGGCAAGAGAAAGATTTCATTCGCTGACTTCAAACGGGAACAAGTCACCCATGCCAACCATCAACCAGCTCGTGCGCCACGGCCGTCAGGCCGAAGTCACGAAATCCAAGTCGCCTGCGATGCAGAACTGCCCGCAGCGCCGCGGCGTTTGCACCCGCGTCTACACCACCACCCCCAAGAAGCCGAACTCGGCGCTCCGCAAGGTGGCCAAGGTGCGCTTGACCAACGGGTTCGAGGTCATCTCGTACATCGGCGGTGAAGGCCATAACCTGCAAGAACACAGCGTCGTGCTCGTGCGCGGCGGTCGTGTGAAGGACTTGCCTGGCGTGCGCTACCACATCGTTCGTGGTTCGCTCGACCTGCAGGGCGTCAAGGATCGCAAGCAGGCCCGCTCCAAGTACGGTGCCAAGCGTCCCAAGAAGTAATCCCCGGGCTCCAAGCCCAGTAAGTGGGTGGTGCTGTTGATGGCCACCCGAGGCTGAATAAGCCAACTGAAGACACCAAGGAAGAGAAATGCCACGTCGTCGCGAAGTCCCCAAGCGCGAGATCCTGCCGGATCCGAAGTTCCACAATGTTGACCTGTCCAAGTTCATGAACGTGATCATGGAATCAGGCAAGAAGGCCGTTGCCGAGCGCATCATCTATGGCGCGCTGGAGCAGGTGGAAAAGAAGTCGGGCAAGGACCCGTTGGAAGTGTTCACGATCGCGTTGAACAACATCAAGCCGATGGTCGAGGTGAAGTCCCGCCGCGTCGGCGGTGCGAACTACCAAGTTCCCGTGGAAGTTCGTCCCGTCCGCCGGATGGCTCTCGCCATGCGCTGGCTGAAGGAATCGGCGCGCAAGCGTGGTGAAAAGTCGATGGCCCAGCGCCTGGCCAACGAGCTGCTGGAGGCCGCTGAAGGTCGCGGCGGCGCGATGAAGAAGCGTGACGAAGTCCACCGCATGGCCGAAGCCAACAAGGCCTTCTCGCACTTCCGCTTCTAATCTTCAGCCCCCTCAGCCGCCGCGGGTTTCTACCAACCCGTCGGCGGCTCACGCATTTCGGAGCAAACCATGGCCCGCAAGACCCCCATCGAGCGTTACCGCAACATCGGTATCAGCGCCCACATCGACGCCGGCAAGACCACCACGACCGAGCGCATCCTCTACTACACCGGTGTGAACCACAAGATCGGTGAAGTGCACGATGGCGCTGCCACGATGGACTGGATGGAGCAGGAGCAAGAGCGTGGCATCACGATCACCTCGGCGGCGACCACCTGCTTCTGGAAGGGCATGGACCTGTCCTACCCCGAGCACCGCTTCAACATCATCGACACCCCTGGGCACGTCGACTTCACCATCGAAGTCGAGCGCTCGATGCGCGTGCTCGATGGCGCTTGCATGGTCTATTGCGCTGTGGGCGGCGTGCAGCCGCAGAGCGAAACCGTTTGGCGTCAGGCCAACAAGTACAAGGTCCCCCGCCTGGCCTTCGTGAACAAGATGGACCGCACCGGCGCCAACTTCTTCAAGGTCGTGGACCAGATGAAGACGCGCCTGAAGGCGAACCCGGTGCCCATCGTCATCCCCATCGGTGCCGAAGACAACTTCAAGGGCGTGGTGGACCTCATCAAGATGAAGGCCATCATTTGGGACGAAGCGTCCCAAGGCATGAAGTTCGAGTACCACGACATCCCGGCCGAGTTAGTTGAGGTGTCCAAGGAGTGGCGCGAAAAGATGGTCGAGGCCGCGGCCGAGGCCACCGAAGAGCTGATGAACAAGTACCTGGAAACGGGCGACTTGAGCGAGGCTGAGATCAAGGCTGCCATCCGCCAGCGCACCATCGCCACGGAAATCCAGCCGATGCTGTGCGGTACCGCCTTCAAGAACAAAGGCGTGCAGCGCATGCTCGACGCCGTCATCGACTTCCTGCCCTCGCCGGTGGACATCCCCCCGGTCGGTGGCACGGACGACGACGAAAAGGACGTGACCCGCAAGGCCGACGACAGCGAGAAGTTCGCTGCCCTGGCGTTCAAGCTGATGACCGACCCCTACGTCGGCCAGCTCACCTTCGTGCGCGTCTACTCGGGCGTGCTGAAGTCGGGCGACTCTGTCTACAACCCGATCAAGGGCAAGAAAGAGCGCATCGGCCGCATCTTGCAGATGCACGCCAACCAGCGCGAGGAAATCTCGGAGATTCTGGCCGGCGACATCGCCGCTTGCGTGGGTCTGAAGGAAGTGACCACGGGCGAAACCCTGTGCGATCCGGACGCCCTGATCACGCTGGAAAAGATGGTCTTCCCTGAGCCCGTGATCTCGCAGGCCGTGGAGCCCAAGACCAAGGCCGACCAGGAAAAGATGGGCGTCGCTCTGGGTCGTCTGGCCAAGGAAGACCCGTCGTTCCGCGTGCGCACCGACGAAGAAAGCGGTCAGACCATCATCTCCGGCATGGGCGAGCTGCACCTGGAAATCATCGTCGACCGCATGAAGCGTGAGTTCGGCGTGGAAGCCAACGTCGGCAAGCCGCAAGTGGCCTACCGCGAAACCATCCGCAAGTCGGCCTCCGACGTGGAAGGCAAGTTCGTTCGCCAGTCGGGCGGCAAGGGTCAGTACGGCCACGTCGTGCTGACCATTGAGCCGCAAGAGCCGGGCAAGGGCTTCGAGTTCGTCGACGCCATCAAGGGCGGCGTGGTGCCTCGCGAGTTCATCCCCGCGGTTCAGAAGGGCATCGAAGACACCCTGCCCAACGGCGTGTTGGCCGGCTTCCCGGTGGTCGACGTGAAGGTCACGCTGACCTTCGGCTCGTACCACGAAGTCGACTCGAACGAAAACGCGTTCAAGATGGCCGCTTCGATGGGCTTCAAGGAAGCCTGCCGCAAGGCCAGTCCCGTCATCCTCGAGCCCATGATGGCCGTGGAAGTCGAGACGCCGGAAGACTACGCCGGCTCGGTGATGGGCGACCTCTCCAGCCGTCGCGGCATGGTGCAGGGCATGGACGACATGGTCGGCGGTGGCAAGGTCATCAAGGCCGAAGTGCCGCTGAGCGAGATGTTCGGCTACTCCACCACGCTGCGTTCGATGTCGCAAGGCCGCGCCACGTACACGATGGAGTTCAAGCACTACAGCGAAGCGCCGAAGAACGTCGCCGACGCCATCATCACGGCGCGCGCGAAGTAAATCCCCATGGTCTGCGGGCCGCTCGCCACCGGTGCCAGTCCCGGTGGATGCCGGGCGGCTCGACAGACCTTAAACCCCCGACTGGCATTGCTCTTTGTTGGAGATTGAAATGGCAAAAGGTAAATTTGAACGCACCAAGCCGCACGTCAACGTTGGCACGATTGGCCACGTGGACCACGGCAAGACCACGCTGACGGCTGCGATCGCGACGGTGCTGTCGAAGAAGTTTGGCGGCGAAGCCAAGAAGTACGACGAAATCGACGCGGCACCCGAAGAGAAGGCGCGCGGCATCACCATCAACACCGCCCACGTCGAGTACGAGACGGCCAACCGCCACTACGCCCACGTGGACTGCCCGGGCCACGCCGACTACGTCAAGAACATGATCACCGGTGCCGCTCAAATGGACGGCGCCATCCTCGTGTGCTCGGCCGCCGACGGCCCCATGCCCCAGACCCGCGAGCACATCCTGCTGGCCCGTCAGGTGGGCGTGAAGTACATCATCGTCTTCCTGAACAAGTGCGACATGGTCGACGACGCCGAGCTGCTCGAGCTGGTCGAAATGGAAGTGCGTGAACTGCTCAGCAAGTACGACTTCCCCGGCGACGACACCCCCATCATCAAGGGCTCGGCCAAGCTGGCCCTGGAAGGCGACACGGGCGACCTGGGCGAACAAGCCATCATGCGCCTGGCCGACGCCCTGGACAGCTACATCCCCCAGCCGGACCGTGCCATCGACGGCGCCTTCCTGCTGCCCGTGGAAGACGTGTTCTCCATCTCGGGCCGTGGCACCGTGGTGACCGGTCGTGTCGAGCGCGGCATCATCAAGGTCGGCGAAGAAATCGAAATCGTCGGCATCCGCGACGTGCAGAAGACCACCGTCACCGGCGTCGAAATGTTCCGCAAGCTGCTGGACCAAGGCCAAGCCGGCGACAACGTCGGTGTGCTGCTGCGCGGCACCAAGCGCGAAGACGTGGAGCGCGGCCAAGTGCTGGCCAAGCCCGGCTCCATCAAGCCCCACACCCACTTCACGGGTGAGGTCTACATCCTGTCCAAGGACGAAGGCGGCCGTCACACCCCGTTCTTCAACAACTACCGTCCCCAGTTCTACTTCCGCACCACGGACGTGACGGGTTCGATCGAGTTGCCGAAGGACAAGGAAATGGTCATGCCGGGCGACAACGTCAGCATCACCGTCAAGCTGATCGCCCCCATCGCCATGGAGCAAGGCCTGCGTTTCGCCATCCGCGAAGGTGGCCGCACCGTGGGTTCGGGCGTCGTGGCAACCATCGTCGAGTAATCAACCTTGAGGCCGGCGCCCTGCGCAAGCGGGGTGCTGGAACACCATGCAAAAGCAAAAAATCCGCATCCGCCTCAAGGCCTTCGATTACAAGTTGATCGACCAATCGGCTCTGGAAATCGTCGACACCGCCAAGCGTACCGGCGCCATCGTCAAGGGCCCGGTGCCCCTGCCGACTCGCATGGAGCGTTTCGACATCCTGCGTTCGCCGCACGTCAACAAGACCAGCCGCGACCAGTTCGAGATCCGCACCCACCAGCGCCTGATGGACATCGTCGACCCGACCGACAAGACCGTGGACGCGCTGATGAAGCTCGACCTGCCGGCTGGTGTTGACGTCGAGATCAAGTTGCAGTGATCGACCGCTGACGACTCTCGGGCCTTGTGGCCGCGAGGCCGTGAGCCTCAACAAGGCGACCCCCGGGTCGCCTTGTTGCTTTTGACCGCTGCATAGAGATTTTCTTGCCAGCGAGACGTGAGGGCCTCTATACTCGCGGGCTTTCCCGCATTTTGGGGAAAGTGGCGCTTGCCCGGCGAAAGCTGGCTTGCGCCAAAGGGCGCCCGGCCAATCGCTGTCGGGTGTGTCAAACAAAGGCCTCAACATGAGGCTGGAGAAAGCAATGAGTCTTAGCAATCGTCTCGGATTGCTGGGCCGCAAGGTGGGCATGATGCGCATCTTCACGGACGATGGTGACACCATCCCCGTGACGGTGCTGGATGTGTCCAACAACCGCGTGGCTCAGGTCAAGACGCAAGAGAGCGACGGCTATACCGCCATTCAGGTGGCGTATGGCGAGCGTAAGGCCTCTCGCGTCAGCAAGCCGGAAGCCGGTCACTTCGCCAAGGCGGGTGTTCAAGCCGGTGAAACGCTCAAAGAATTCCGCGTGTCGGCCGACGTGGCCGCTGAATACAAGCCGGGCGCCGTCGTGCCCGTGACTTTGTTCGCCGTGGGTCAGAAGGTGGACGTGCAGGGCACTTCCATCGGCAAAGGCTTCATGGGCACCATCAAGCGCCACAACTTCGGCTCGCAGCGCGCGTCGCACGGCAACAGCCGTTCGCACAACGTGCCGGGTTCAATCTCGATGGCGCAAGACCCGGGTCGTGTGTTTCCGGGCAAGAAGATGTCGGGTCACCAGGGCGACGAAACCGTCACCACCCAGAACCTCGACATCGTCCGTATCGACGAAGCCCGCCAGCTCTTGCTGGTGCGCGGCGCCGTCCCGGGCAGCAAGAACGGCCACGTCGTGGTGCGTCCGGCTGTCAAAGTCAAGGCGAAAGGAGCCCAGTGATGCAACTCGAGCTCCTGAACGAACAAGGCCAGGCCTCCGGCAAGGTGGACGCGTCTGACGCCGTCTTTGCCCGCGACTACAACGAAGCCCTGGTTCACCAGGTCGTCGTCGCCTTCCAGGCCAACGCCCGCCAGGGTACCCGCGCCCAGAAGGATCGCGGCGAGGTCGCGCACTCCACCAAGAAGCCGTTCCGCCAAAAGGGCACCGGCAACGCGCGTGCGGGCATGACCTCTTCGCCCTTGTGGCGTGGAGGCGGTCGGATCTTCCCGAACCGTCCCGACGAAAACTTCAGCCACAAGCTGAACAAGAAGATGTACCGCGCCGGTATGGCGTCGATCTTGTCGCAGCTGGCTCGCGAAGGCCGTCTGGCCGTGGTCGACTCCATCAAGGTCGATGCCCCGAAGACCAAGCTGTTGGCCGCCAAGTTCAAGGCCATGGGCCTGGAATCGGTGCTGGTGATCGCCGACGAAGTCGACGACAACCTGTTCCTGGCTTCGCGCAACCTGCCCAACGTGCTGGTCGTCGAGCCCCGCCACGCCGACCCCCTGTCGCTCGTGCACTTCAAGAAGGTGTTGGTGACCAAGGGTGCCGTGGAGCAGCTCAAGGAGATGTTCGAATGAGCGCGCCCAAGTTCGATGAGGGCCGCCTGGCCCAGGTGCTGTTGGCCCCGATCGTGAGCGAAAAGGCCACGACGGTCGGTGAGAAGCACAACCAGGTGCTGTTCAAGGTGATGCGCGACGCCACCAAGCCGGAAATCAAGGCGGCCGTGGAACTGATGTTCAAGGTCGAAGTGGCCTCGGTCAGCGTCGTCAACGTCAAGGGCAAGACCAAGCGCTTCGGGGGCCGTGTCGGTCGCCGTGACCATGTCAAGAAGGCCTATGTCGCCCTCAAGCCGGGTCAAGAGCTGAACTTCTCCGGGGAGGCTGCGTAATGCCTGTCGTCAAAGTCAAACCCACTTCGCCCGGCCGCCGTGCCGTGGTCAAGGTGGTGCATCCGCACCTGCACAAGGGCGAGGGCCATGCGCCCCTGCTCGAGCCGCAAAAACAGAAGTCCGGTCGCAACAACAACGGCCATGTGACCATGCGTCACAAGGGCGGCGGTCACAAGCACCACTACCGCGTGGTCGATTTCCGTCGCAACAAGGACGGTATTCCGGCCAAGGTCGAGCGCATCGAGTACGACCCCAACCGCACGGCGCACATCGCTTTGGTGTGCTATGCCGACGGTGAGCGCCGTTACGTGATCGCCCCGCGTGGCGTGGAAGTCGGTGCCGTGCTGATGTCGGGCGCCGAAGCCCCGATCAAGCCGGGCAACGCCTTGCCGATCCGCAACATCCCCATCGGTTCGACCATCCACTGCGTGGAACTGCTCCCGGGCAAGGGGGCTCAGATCGCCCGTTCGGCGGGTACGTCGGTCACTCTGATGGCCCGCGACGGCGCCTATGCTCAGATCCGTTTGCGTTCGGGTGAAGTGCGTCGCGTGCACATCGATTGCCGCGCCACCCTGGGCGAAGTCAGCAACGAAGAGCACAACCTGCGCCAGTACGGCAAGGCCGGTGCCAAGCGTTGGCTGGGCATCCGCCCGACGGTCCGTGGTACGGCCATGAACCCGGTGGACCACCCGCACGGTGGCGGCGAAGGCCGCACGGGCGAGGGTCAGGTGCCGGTGTCGCCGTGGAACACGATGACCAAGGGCTTCCGCACCCGCAGCAACAAGCGCACGCAGACGTTCATCGTCTCGCGTCGCAAGAAATAAGGGGTTGGCCAAATGAGTCGCTCGCTTAAGAAGGGCCCGTTCGTCGACGCCCACCTGATGGCCAAGGTCGAAAAGGCCGCCGCCAACAAGGACAAGAAGCCGATCAAGACCTGGTCGCGCCGCTCCACGATCCTGCCCGAGTTCATCGGTTTGACCGTGGCCGTGCACAACGGCCGTCAGCACGTGCCCGTGTACGTGACCGACCAGATGGTTGGCCACAAGCTCGGCGAATTCGCGCTGACGCGGACCTTCAAGGGTCACCCGGCCGACAAAAAGGCCGGTAAGAAGTAAGGATGCCAACGATGGAAACCAAAGCAATCGTTCGCGGCGTTCGCCTCTCCTGCGACAAAGGCCGCCTCGTGGCGGACATGATTCGCGGCAAGAAGGTGGACCAGGCGCTCAACATCCTGAGCTTCACCCAAAAGAAGGCCGCCGGCATCATCAAGAAGGCGCTCGAGTCGGCCATCGCCAACGCCGAGCACAACGACGGTGCCGACATCGACGCCCTGAAGGTGACTTCCATTTACGTGGAGCAAGGCACCGTTCTGAAGCGTTTCACCGCGCGCGCCAAGGGTCGTGGCAACCGCATCAGCAAGCCCACGTGTCACATCTACGTGACCGTCGGCAACTGAGGGGGCACAGAGGACTATGGGACAAAAAATCCATCCGGTTGGCTTCCGCCTGCCCGTCACCCGCAACTGGTCGTCGCGCTGGTACGCGTCGAGCCGCAACTTCGCCGGCATGCTGGCCGAAGACCTGCAGGTTCGCGAGTTCCTGAAGGCCAAGTTGAAGAATGCCGCCGTCTCGCGCATCCTGATCGAGCGTCCTGCCAAGAACGCCCGCATCACCATCTACTCGGCCCGTCCGGGTGTGGTGATCGGCAAGAAGGGCGAGGACATCGAGAACCTCAAGGCCGAGCTGGCCAAGCGTCTGGGCGTGCCCGTCGCGGTCAACATCGAAGAAGTGCGCAAGCCCGAAGTCGATGCCCAGTTGATCGCCGACTCGATCACCCAGCAGCTCGAAAAGCGCATCATGTTCCGCCGTGCCATGAAGCGCGCCATGCAGAACGCGATGCGCCTGGGCGCCCAAGGCATCAAGATCATGAGCGCCGGTCGTCTGAACGGCATCGAAATCGCCCGCACCGAGTGGTACCGCGAAGGCCGCGTGCCGCTGCACACCCTCAAGGCCGACATCGACTACGGTTTCAGCGAAGCCAAGACCACTTACGGCGTCATCGGCGTCAAGGTCTGGGTTTACCGCGGCGACCGCCTGGCCAATGGCGAAGCCCCCGTGCTGAAGAGCGTGGAAGGCGAAGACGATCGTCGCAACCGCCGCCCTGGCCGTCCGGGTCCGGGTCGTGGCCGCGATGGCAAGCCGGGTGAGGGCGGTGACCGCCCCGCAGCCAAGCGCGTGGTGCGCAAGCCGGCTGATGCCGGCGCCGCGCCCAAAGGAGAGTAAACATGCTGCAACCTGCTCGTCGCAAATTCCGCAAAGAGCAAAAGGGCCGCAACACCGGCGTCGCCACGCGTGGCGCCCAAGTGTCGTTTGGCGAATTCGGATTGAAGGCCACCGAGCGTGGTCGCATCACCGCTCGCCAGATCGAAGCTGCCCGTCGTGCCATCTCGCGCCACATCAAGCGCGGCGGCCGCATCTTCATCCGCATCTTCCCCGACAAGCCGATCTCCAAGAAGCCGGCCGAAGTGCGGATGGGTAACGGCAAGGGCAACCCCGAGTACTACGTGGCTGAGATCCAGCCCGGCAAGGTGCTCTACGAACTCAACGGCGTGCCCGAAGCACTGGCCCGCGAAGCGTTCACTCTGGCTGCAGCCAAGCTGCCGCTGAAGTGCACCTTCGTCGAGCGTCAGATCGGCGCCTGAAAGGGAACACCATGAAGGCATCTGAACTGCGCACCAAAGACGTTGCGGCCCTGGAAGCCGAGGTCAAGTCGCTGCTGAAAGCCCATTTCGGCCTGCGCATGCAAAAGGCCACTCAGCAACTGAGCAACCACGCCCAACTGGGCAACACGCGCCGCGACATCGCCCGCGTGAAGACCATCTTGGCCGAGAAGAAGAAAGAGGCTGCCCAATGACGACGCAAGCCGCCACCAAAGTCACCCGCACCTTCGTGGGTCGCGTGGTCAGCGACAAGCGCGCCAAGACGGTCACCGTCTTGGTCGAGCGTCGCACCAAGCACCCGCTGTACGGCAAGATCGTCGCCACCTCGCGCAAGTACCACGCCCACGATGAGCAGGGCGCGTACAAGATGGGCGATGTGGTCGAGATCACCGAAAGCAAGCCCATCTCGAAGACCAAGAACTGGGTCGTGACCCGCTTGGTCGAAAAGGCCGAAGCCGTCTGAGCTTGTTCGACGTCCGTTGATGATCTTCAAGCCGCGCCCCGATCCGGGCGCGGCTTTTTTCCTTCAGGAGCACGCCATGTGGCAAGTTGGAGATGCGGTTCCGGCCGCGACCGTTTACGAGTACAACGCCGTGGCAGGCGAGGGCTGCCCCATCGGTCCAGCTGCGGTGGACCTGGCCGCCGCCTCGCAGGGCAAAACCATCGCGTTGTTCGCACTGCCCGGCGCCTACACCCCCACCTGTTCGGCCAAGCACCTGCCGGGCTATGTCGAGTTGGCCACCGAATTCCGGGCGGCTGGCGTCGATGAGATCTGGTGCTTGTCGGTGAACGACGCCTTCGTCATGCACCACTGGGGGCAGGCCCAGGGCGCCACCGGCGTGGTGCGGATGCTGGGCGATGGCTCGGCGATTTTCACGCAGGCCGTCGGCCTGGTGCTCGACCTCACGGCCAAGGGCATGGGCGTGCGCAGCCAGCGCTACGCCGCGCTGTTGGTGGATGGCCGCGTCGCCGTCCTACAAGTCGAGGCGCCGGGGCAATTCGACGTCAGCAGCGCTTCGGCGCTGCTGGCCGCTGCGAGGGCCCGAACGGCTTGAGTGGTGGTTTTTGCACTCAGGGCTTGACCGCAGCCGTGAGTGCCTTGCATAATGCTTGGCTTCGCTGACTTTGGGTTGGCGCCACGTTCGTGAGCGCGCCGAAGTCGGCTTCAGACCTCAAACCGCTGCGCGATGGGCCGTCAGGCCCGCCGCAAGGCTTACGGGCCCAAGACTGACCGAGTGCCAAGTGCTCGGGGCAAGTTGGGAATTGACATGATCCAAATGCAATCGCGACTCGACGTCGCGGACAACACGGGCGCGAAGTCCGTCATGTGCATCAAGGTGCTGGGTGGCTCCAAGCGTCGCTACGCCGGTATCGGTGATGTGATCAAGGTCAGCATCAAAGAAGCAGCGCCTCGTGGCCGCGTCAAGAAGGGCGAGGTCTACAACGCTGTGGTGGTGCGCACCGCCAAGGGCGTCCGCCGCCAAGACGGCTCGCTGGTGAAGTTCGACGGCAACGCTGCCGTCCTGCTGAACGCCAAGCTCGAGCCCATCGGCACCCGCATCTTTGGCCCGGTCACGCGCGAGTTGCGCAGCGAACGATTCATGAAGATCGTTTCGTTGGCGCCGGAAGTGCTCTGAGTCTGGCGACCGCTAAAGGACTGTCATGAACAAGATTCGCAAAGGCGACGAGGTCATCGTGTTGACCGGTCGCGACAAGGGCAAGCGCGGCACGGTGACCGCGCGCGTTGACGCCGACCATGTGTTGGTCGAGGGTGTCAACGTGGCCAAGAAGCACGTGAAGCCAAATCCCATGAAGGGGACGACCGGCGGCGTGGTGGACAAGGTGATGCCCATCCATCAATCGAATGTGGCGATCTACAACGCAACGACCGGAAAAGCCGATCGCGTTGGGGTCAAGCTGCTTGACGACGGCCAAAAAGTGCGCGTCTTCAAGAGCAGCGGCGCCGAAATCAAGGTTTGACGGGGACCGACATGGCTCGTTTGCAAGCGTTTTACCGCGAAAAAGTGGTGCCCAGCCTCGTTGAGAAGTTTGGCTACAAGTCGGTCATGGAGGTGCCTCGCATCACCAAGATCACCCTCAACATGGGCGTCAGCGAAGCTGTTGCCGACAAGAAGGTCATGGACCATGCCGTGGGCGACCTGACCAAGATCGCGGGCCAGAAGCCGGTGGTCACCAAGTCGCGCAAGGCCATCGCCGGCTTCAAGATCCGCGAAGACGTCCCCATCGGGGCGATGGTCACCCTGCGTGGTGTGCAGATGTACGAGTTCCTGGATCGCTTCGTGACGATCGCGCTGCCTCGCGTGCGTGACTTCCGCGGCATTTCGGGCCGCTCCTTCGATGGCCGTGGCAACTACAACATCGGCGTCAAAGAGCAGATCATCTTCCCCGAGATCGAGTACGACAAGGTGGATGCCCTGCGCGGCTTGAACATCAGCATCACCACCACCGCCAAGAACGACGAAGAAGCCAAGGCTCTGCTGCAGGCTTTCAAGTTCCCCTTCAAGAACTGAGGCACGCCATGGCAAAGCTTTCTCTCAAGCAGCGCGAACTGAAGCGCGAGCAACTGGTGGCCAAGTTCGCGAAGAAGTACGCCGAACTCAAGGCCATCATCAACGACGCCAAGCGGAGCGACGAAGAGCGCTACGCGGCGCGCCTGGCACTGCAGCAACTGCCGCGCAATGCCAACCCGACACGCCTGCGCAACCGCTGCGAACTCACGGGCCGCGCCCGTGGCACGTTCCGCACCTTCGGCCTCGGCCGCAGCAAGATCCGTGAACTGGCCTTCAAGGGTGACATCCCCGGTGTCATCAAGGCCAGCTGGTAATCGGCAGGATTTGGAGAGTACCCCATGAGCATGAGTGATCCGATCGCCGACATGCTGACGCGCATCCGCAATGCGCAGTCGGTCGAAAAGTCGAGCGTGAGCATGCCCTCCTCCAAACTCAAGCTGGCGATCGCCAAGGTCTTGAAGGACGAGGGTTACATCGAGAACTTCGCGGTGCGTGGCGACGCTGCCCGCCCCGAGCTCGAAATCGAATTGAAGTATTACGCGGGTCGTCCGGTGATCGAGCGCATCGAGCGCGTCAGCCGCCCGGGCCTGCGTGTGTACAAGGGCCGCCATGACATTCCCAACGTCATGAACGGTCTGGGTGTGGCCATCATCACGACCCCCAAGGGCGTGATGACCGACCGCAAAGCCCGCCAAGCCGGTATCGGCGGCGAAGTGCTTTGCTACGTCGCCTAATCGCTAAAGGAGTCGCAATGTCCCGCGTTGGAAAAATGCCGGTCGCGATCCCGCAAGGCGTGGATGTGACCCTGTCGGCCGACACCATCAGCATCAAGGGTGCGATGGGCACGCTCGCGCGTCCCCAAATCGCCCAGGTGAAGGTCGCCCAAGAAGGTTCCGCGCTGAATTTCGCGCCGACCAACGAATCCGCCGAAGCCAATGCCCTGAGCGGCACCGTGCGCGCCCTCGTGGCCAACATGGTGCAAGGCGTGAGCAAGGGCTTCGAGCGCAAGCTGACCCTGGTGGGCGTGGGCTTCCGTGCCCAGGCCCAAGGCCAGAAGCTCAACCTGCAGATCGGCTTCTCGCACCCTGTGGTGAAAGACATGCCGGCCGGGATCAAGGTCGAGTGCCCCTCGCAGACGGAAATCGTGATCAAGGGTGCGGACCGCCAGGTGGTGGGCCAAATCGCCGCCGAAGTTCGCGCCATCCGTCCGCCTGAGCCCTACAAGGGCAAGGGCATCCGCTACGCGGACGAGAAGGTCACGATCAAAGAGACCAAGAAGAAGTAAGGAGCCGCGCCATGTTGAACAAGAAACAACAGCGACTGCGTCGCGCGCGTCAAACCCGCGTTCGCATCGCGCTGCAGCGCAAGGCCCGTCTGACGGTCTTCCGCTCCAACCTGCACATCTACGCCAGCGTCGTCAGCGAAGACAGCAGCAAGGTGCTGGCCACCGCCTCCACGGCCGAAAAGGAATTGCGCGACGCCCTCAAGGGCAACGGTGGCAACGTCGCCGCCGCCCAATTGGTGGGCAAGCGCATCGCCGAGAAGGCCAAGGCGGCGGGCGTCGAGGCTGTGGCCTTCGATCGCGCTGGCTACGCCTTCCACGGCCGCATCAAGGCCTTGGCCGAAGCAGCCCGCGAAGCCGGTCTGAAGTTCTAAGCATTCGGAAGCAGAGCAAATGGCAAAGTTTCAACCCCGCGTGCAAGACGAAGGTCGTGACGACGGTCTGCGCGAAAAGATGATCGCGGTGAACCGTGTCACCAAAGTGGTGAAGGGCGGTCGCATCCTCGGTTTCGCGGCGCTGACGGTGGTCGGCGATGGCGATGGCCGCATTGGCATGGGCAAGGGAAAGGCGCGTGAAGTGCCGGTCGCCGTGCAAAAGGCCATGGAATCGGCCCGTCGCAACATGGTCAAGGTCAGCCTGAAGAACGGCACCGTGCACCACAACGTGATCGGCGAACACGGCGCGGCTCGCGTCATGCTGGCCCCGGCTCCCACCGGTACCGGCGTGATTGCCGGCGGCCCGATGCGCGCAGTCTTCGAAGTGATGGGCGTGACCGACATCGTGAGCAAGAGCCACGGTTCGACCAACCCCTACAACATGGTTCGCGCCACGCTGGACGCCCTCAAGCGCGCCAGCACGCCGTCCGAGATCGCTGCCAAGCGCGGCAAGTCCGTCGAAGAGCTGTTCAGCTGATCGGCGGCGAGGAGAGCCACATGTCTGAAAAGAAAACCGTGACCGTCAAGCTGGTTCGCAGCGTGGCTGGCACCCGCGAGTCTCACCGCGCCACCGTGCGTGGTCTGGGCCTGCGCAAGCTGAACAGCACGCGCACCCTGGAAGACACCCCCGCCGTGCGCGGCATGATCACCAAGGTCCAGTACCTGGTGCAAGTGCTGTAACGGCTGGCGCAAGGACAAGAACATGCAACTCAACAGCATCAAGCCCTCGGAAGGCTCCAAGAAGGTCAAGCGTCGCGTCGGTCGCGGCATTGGCTCGGGCCTGGGCAAGACGGCCGGTCGCGGCCACAAAGGTCAAAAGTCCCGCGCGGGTGGCTTCCACAAGGTCGGCTTCGAAGGCGGTCAAATGCCGCTGCAGCGCCGCCTCCCGAAGCGTGGCTTCAAGTCGGCTTCGCTGAAGTACAACGCGGAAGTCAACCTGACCGACCTGCAGCGCCTGGGCGCCGAGGAAGTGGACGTTCTGACCCTCAAGGCCGCCGGTCTGGTGGGCGAAATGATCAAGAACGTCAAGGTGATCAAGTCGGGCGAGTTGTCGCGCAAGGTGGTGCTCAAGGGCATCGGCGCGACCGCGGGTGCCAAGGCGGCCATCGAGGCGGCCGGTGGCCAAGTCGCTTGATCGGTTGAAGGCGGCCTGTGGCTTCTAGCGCGCAACAGCTGGCACGTGGCGGTCGCTTCGGCGACCTCAAGCGTCGGCTCTGGTTCCTCCTGCTGGCCCTGGTGGTCTACCGGGTGGGCGCACACATCCCGGTGCCGGGGATCGACCCCGATCAGCTCAAGCAGTTGTTCAGCAGCCAGCAAGGCGGCATCCTGAGCCTGTTCAACATGTTCTCGGGCGGGGCGTTGTCGCGCTTCACCGTGTTCGCGTTGGGGATCATGCCGTACATCTCGGCGTCGATCGTCATGCAGCTGATGACGTACGTCGTCCCCAGCCTCGAAGCCTTGAAGAAAGAGGGCGAGGCGGGCCGGCGCCAGATCACGCAGTACACGCGCTATGGCACTTTGGGCTTGGCATTGTTCCAATCGTTGAGCATCGCGGTGGCGCTGGAAAGCTCGCCTGGCTTGGTGATTGCGCCCGGCTGGGGCTTCCGCTTGACCGCAGTCACCAGCTTGGTTGCTGGCACGATGTTCTTGATGTGGCTGGGTGAGCAGATCACCGAGCGCGGCTTGGGCAACGGCATCTCGATCTTGATTTTTGCCGGCATCGCCGCCGGGTTGCCTGGTGCCATCGGCGGCTTGGGCAGCTTGGTCAGTTCGGGCGCCATGTCCATCATCGTGGCCTTGTTCATCATCGCTCTGGTGGGCCTGGTGACGTGGGGCGTGGTGTTCGTGGAGCGCGGTCAACGCAAGATCTTGGTCAACTACGCCAAGCGGCAGGTCGGCAACAAGGTGTACGGTGGGCAGTCGTCGCACCTGCCCTTCAAGCTGAACATGGCCGGCGTCATCCCGCCGATCTTTGCCTCGTCGATCATTTTGTTGCCCGCCACGCTGGCCAGCTGGTTCGGTGCTGGGGCGCAGGAAGGCCCGCTGCGTTGGTTGAAGAACGTGGGCGACGCTTTGCATCCTGGGCAGCCGATCTACGTGATGCTGTACGCCGCGGCCATCGTGTTCTTCTGCTTCTTCTACACGGCCATGCAGTACAACAGCCGTGAGACCGCCGACAACCTGAAAAAGGGTGGTGCGTTCATTCCAGGCATCCGTCCGGGCGAACAGACTGCCAAGTACCTGGACAAGATTTTGGGTCGCTTGACCCTCGTCGGGGCGGTTTACATCACCTTGGTGTGCTTGTTGCCCGAATTCCTGACCTTGAAGTACAACGTCCCGTTCTACTTTGGCGGCACGTCGCTGCTGATCATCGTGGTGGTGACGATGGACTTCTGGGCGCAGGTGCAGAGCTATGTCATGAGTCAGCAGTACGAGTCGCTGCTGAAGAAGGCGAGCTTCAAGGCCAGTTGAGAGAAGAAGTTTTCCGCAATGATTTGAAGACGCCATGGCCAAGGACGACGTCATTCAGATGCAGGGTGAGATCGTTGAAAACCTGCCGAACGCGACGTTTCGCGTGAAGCTTGAAAACGGTCACATCGTCCTTGGTCACATCTCCGGCAAGATGCGCATGCACTACATCCGCATCCTGCCGGGGGACAAGGTCACCGTTGAGTTGACCCCGTACGACTTGAGTCGTGCTCGCATCGTGTTCCGGGCGAAGTGAGCGAAAGCAGTCCCCGGAAACCGTCGGAAGACGCCAAAGTATTTAGGTCCAGGAGCAGAACATGAAAGTTTCGGCATCGGTCAAGAAGATGTGCCGCAATTGCAAGATCATCCGCCGCAAGGGTGTGGTGCGTGTGATCTGCACCGACCCGCGCCACAAGCAGCGCCAGGGCTGATCAGGCCGCCTGGACACAGCAGAGCATTAGAGGAAGACCATGGCACGTATCGCTGGTATCAACATCCCGCCGCAAAAGCACACCGAGATCGGTCTGACGTCGATCTACGGCATCGGCCGCACCACCGCGCAAAAGATCTGCACGGCGTGTGGCGTCCCGTTCGACAAGAAGGTCAAGGACCTGTCCGATGCCGAACTGGAAAAGATCCGTGACGAGATCGGCAAGATGACCATCGAGGGCGACCTGCGCCGCGAAATGTCCATCAACATCAAGCGCTTGATGGACCTGGGCTGCTACCGCGGCTTCCGTCATCGCCGTGGTCTGCCGATGCGCGGCCAGCGCACCCGCACGAACGCCCGCACCCGCAAGGGCCCGCGTCGCGCCGCCGCGACCGGCAAGAAGTAATCCGCGGCAGGAACTGAAGAAAGATCAAGATGGCCAAGTCCCCGAACAACTCCGCCGCCCAACGCGTTCGCAAGAAGGTCCGCAAGAACGTGGCCGATGGCGTCGCGCATGTGCACGCGTCGTTCAACAACACGATCATCACCATCACCGACCGCCAAGGCGGTGCCCTGAGCTGGGCTTCGTCGGGTGGTCAAGGCTTCAAGGGTTCGCGCAAGTCGACGCCCTTCGCTGCCCAGGTGGCTGCTGAAGTTGCAGGTCGTGCTGCCCAAGAGCAAGGCATCAAGAACCTGGACGTCAAGATCAAGGGCCCGGGCCCCGGTCGCGAGTCGTCGGTTCGTGCCTTGGCCGCCCTGGGCATTCGCATCACCTCCATCTCTGACGTGACGCCGGTGCCGCACAACGGCTGCCGTCCCCAGAAGCGCCGTCGCATCTGAGTCAGGGTTTCAACCAATCTGGAGAACTTGCGTGATAATCGCAAGTTTTCCGATGGCCGGCGGGCTCCTGATGGGAGCCGCCGGCGCTTTTCGTTGGCGTGCTGCCGAAGGCCCTGCGGGGCTGTCGGAGAGCGCCAAACCCAAGCCCACCGTCTGAGCGCACAAAAGCAAATCCGCCAGACTCGCGCCCTTCGCAAGCGGGGCGTCAGATTGAACCAGGATCAACAACGTGGCACGTTATCTCGGCCCCAAGGCCAAACTTTCCCGCCGTGAAGGCACCGACCTGTTCCTGAAGAGCGCTCGCCGCGCCATCAGCGACAAGGCCAAGTTCGACACCAAGCCTGGCCAGCACGGCCGCACCTCGGGTCAGCGCACCAGCGACTTCGGCATCCAGTTGCGCGAAAAGCAAAAGGTCAAGCGCATGTACGGCGTGCTCGAGCGCCAGTTCCGCCGCTACTTCGCTGAGGCCGAACGCCGCAAGGGCTCAACTGGTGTCAACCTGCTGACGCTCCTGGAATCGCGCCTCGACAACGTCGTGTACCGCATGGGCTTTGGCTCGACCCGCGCAGAAGCGCGTCAGTTGGTGTCGCACAAGGGCATCCAGGTCAATGGGCAAACCGTCAACATCGCCTCTTTCATGGTCAAGGCCGGTGACGTGGTGTCGGTGCGCGAAGGCGCCAAGAAGCAACTGCGCATCGTCGATGCGCTGAAGCTGGCTGAATCCCTCGGCTTCCCGGCCTGGGTGCAGGTGGATGTGAGCAAGATGGAAGGTGTCTTCAAGAAGACGCCGGACCGCGACGAGTTCGGTGCCGAGATCAACGAATCGTTGATCGTCGAGTTGTACTCGCGCTGACCGATTGGCTTGGCTTCGCTGGCGCAGACGTGCGCCGGTGGCGAAGCCTTGCCTCCAGTGCCGGGGTTGCCAGGGGGCGGCTCCGGTTGCTTCCTCAGCCCTCGGTGGTGCACCCGGGGGATTGAAAGAAAGAGCCCATGCAAACGAATCTGCTCAAACCCAAGTCGATCAACGTCGAGCCGCTCGGTGGTCACCGTGCCAAGGTCACGTTGGAGCCGTTCGAACGCGGCTACGGCCACACGCTGGGCAATGCCCTGCGTCGTGTGCTGCTGTCTTCGATGGTGGGTTATGCGCCGACCGAAGTCACGATCGCTGGGGTGCTCCACGAGTACTCCACCGTGGACGGCGTGCAGGAGGATGTGGTCGGCATCATGCTGAACCTCAAGGGCGTTACCTTCCGCCTCCACAATCGCGAAGAAGTCACGCTGATCCTGCGCAAGGAAGGCGAAGGCCCGGTCACTGCCGCTGACATCCAGACGCCGCACGACGTCGAAATCATCAACCCCGATCACGTCATCTGCCATCTGGCCCAAGGCGGCAAGATTGACATGCAAATCAAGGTCGAGAAGGGCCGTGGCTACGTGCCAGGGAACCTGCGCCGCTTCGGCGACGAGCCGACCAAGGCCATCGGTCGCATCGTGCTGGACGCCTCGTTCTCGCCCGTTCGTCGCGTCAGCTACGCCGTCGAAAACGCCCGCGTTGAGCAGCGCACCGACTTGGACAAGTTGGTGATGGAGATCGAAACCAACGGCGCCATCTCGCCCGAAGAAGCGATCCGTGCCTCGGCCAAGATCCTGGTGGAGCAGTTGGCCGCCTTCGCCCAGCTGCAAGGCACCGACCTCGTTGACGCCTTCGACGCGCCCGCTCAGCGTGCCGCATCGTTCGACCCGATCCTGCTGCGCCCTGTCGACGAGCTGGAGCTGACGGTGCGTTCGGCCAACTGTCTGAAGGCCGAAAACATCTATTACATCGGCGACCTGATTCAGCGCACCGAGACCGAGCTGCTCAAGACCCCGAACCTGGGCCGCAAGTCGCTCAACGAAATCAAGGAAGTGCTCGCTTCGCGCGGCCTCACTTTGGGTTCGCGCCTCGAAAACTGGCCACCCGTTGGCTTGGACAAGCGCTGATCTGTTTTCACCAGGGCAGGGGGAGCCCCTGAAGACAAGCTCCCCATCGGTGCAACCGCCAGTACCTGATCCGGCTGGCGGCAAAACATAGGAAAGGAACAGCACCATGCGTCACCGTAACGGTCTCCGCAAACTCAATCGCACCAGCGAACACCGCGCCGCCATGCTTCGCAACATGGCCGTGTCCTTGCTCAAGCACGAGGCCATCAAGACCACCGTGCCCAAGGCCAAGGAACTGCGCCGCGTGGTGGAGCCCCTGATCACGCTGGCCAAGGAAGCCACCGTGGCCAACCGCCGTCTGGCGTTCAACCGCTTGCGCGATCGCGACGTGGTCACCAAGCTGTTCAACGAATTGGGCCCGCGTTTCGCCACCCGTCCGGGCGGCTACACCCGCATCCTGAAAATGGGCTTCCGCGTGGGCGACAACGCCCCGATGGCCTTCGTTGAGTTGGTGGATCGCCCCGCCACGGCCGAAGCCGCTGAGGCTGCCGCCGAGTGATCGGGCCGGCAGCTGCCGTGTTGTGAAAAGGGCCGGTTCACCGGCCCTTTTTTGTTGCTGGACACTCCAGGCGAGCGCAGCACGCCAAGCTGAATTCGAACTTGAACACAGCGTGCTGCGCGAGTGCCCAAAAGCTGTGCTATAGTCTAAGGCTTCCCTGACGCGGGGTGGAGCAGCCCGGTAGCTCGTTGGGCTCATAACCCAAAGGTCGCAGGTTCAAATCCTGCCCCCGCAACCAGTATTTCTCCAGTGCCTGACCAGCACTTAGCAAAGCCCACCACCCGGTGGGCTTTGTGCTTTTCCGGCGCTCTGTGACGAGTCCTGTGTCGTCACAGGAAAGCGCGCCTGTCCCTACCCCGTGGTCACTGTGACGGACTGCTCTGCAGGCCGGCGTTGAGATGCCTCAACCGGACTGGGCCGCTTGGGCGCCACGATGGAGCCGGGGTGGCCGGTGGGGCGACCCGATGGAGGCAGGAGGGCGCCATGGGCTTGGAACGACAGGTGGAGGCGGCCACGGTTCCAGCGCTGGATTGGCTGGTGGTGGCCAACGCCGCGTGGGCGCGCGTGTACGAGCGCGATGCGGCGCAAGGGGCGATGCGCGAGCGGTTCAGCAAGGTTCATGAGGAGGGACGAGCCCAGGGGGGCGCGTTGGGGCGAGGTCGGCCGGGGCGGGTGCGCAAGGGCGTGATGTCCACCGCTTTCGAGCCGCACACGCATCCGCGTGAGCGCGAACGAACCCGGTTTGCGCGAGCCTTGGCGGCGCTGCTGGAGCGGGAGGCGGTTGGGCACCGGATGGCGGGTTTGGTGCTGTTGGTCTCGAACCCCTTTCTGGGGGACTTGAGGGCTGCGCTGGGGCCGGCGTCCCGGGCGGTGTTGAAAGGGGCTTGGCCGGTGGACGTGACGGGGTTGCAGGGCGCCGAGTTGGAGCACCGCGTGAGCCAGTTGCTGCATCTGCACCTGCAGCCTTTGGGTGGCGGGTCGGCGTCCTGACGGGCGGGCTCAGGGTCGCGCGAGGACCGTGGGTGGGGGCAGGGTGGCCTGCAGCGCGTACCAGCGGCTGCATTCGTCCTCGCGGCCGCGCACCACACGCCGACCTAGCAGGGCGCCGCGCCACGCGGTGACCACGGTGTAGGGCCGCTCGTGGTGTTGGTCGTCTTCGGCGTACAGCAGCACGGCGTCGCGCACGGGGTGGGGCGCGTCGGCGCGGGCCGAGGGGCCGTACAGCGCCGTGAGGTGCCAACCCGGTCGTTGGGTGTGCAGCACGGGCAGTTCGGTGGCCCCACCGGGCGGGCGGCGTCGCGCGGTGATCTGCGGCAGGCGGCCGGCTTGCGCTTGATGGCGGTACTCCTGGTCCACGGCCAGCAGCAGTTCCACCGGGGGTTCGGTGCCGGGGGGAGCGGGGCGCCAGCGGCCGCCGGTGCGGCGTTGGCGTTGAAGACGCTCGGCCAAGGCGGCCTCCAGGGCGGCTGCGCGGCGTGGGCCGATGCCGGGGATCAGGTCGAGTCGCCCTTCGCGGGCCACGACGCTGAGGCCCTCGAGGGTGTCCACGCCCAACTCGTCGTGCAGGCGATGGGCCAGGGTAGGCCCCACGCCGGGCAGGGCGCACAGGGCCCACTCGGGTGCGCTGCTGCCGCGCAAGCGTTCCAGTTGCGTCCAGTGTCCGGTGCTCAGTTGTTCGGCCAGGGCAGCGGCGATGTGCGGCCCAATGCCGGGCAGGGCGTCCAGGGCCGCCAACCCACCGTGGGCGAAGACGTCGTGCACGGGCTGGGCCCAGCGGGCGACGGTGTTGGCGGCGCGTCGGCACGCGCCCACCCGGAAGGGGTTGTCCCCCTGGGCTTGCAGCAGGGCGGCCATTTCGCGCAGGGATTGGGCGAGGGTGCGGTTGTCGGCCACCGGCGCTGGGGGGGCCGGGGGCCGCGCGGCGCCGGCGGGGCGGTCTTTTTGCATCCAGCGATCGTGGGCGGCTGCTCCGGACGCGGCATTGAGCACGCGCAAGCCGCCGCTGCGGACATCGGCTGGCGAGTCGCTTGCTGGGCATTGAGGGGGCTCAATCGGGCCTGGAGTGGCTGTCGTTGAATGGGAGCGTGCGGTGGAGCGTTCGGATGCGGACGCCGACGCTGGGTCGCCCCATGGCCATGGGAAGTAGCGATGGTGGTTTCAAACCATGACGATGAGCGTCTCGGGCTGGGCCCGTGGCGGGCGCTGCGGCCCTCCGGACCCGAGGCGGGCGCGACGCGAGCTGCGCCCGCGGGCCGTGCGACCGTCAGTGACTTGCGGCGCCGCGTGCCGGTGCGCCGGGGGCTGCCCTCGCTGTCTTGCGTGATCCCGTGTCACAACGAAGCCGAGAACCTCGCGGAGCTGCTGCCACGCCTGCGCGAAACGCTGGACCGCTGCGCGCGGGCTTGGGAGGTGGTGCTGGTGGATGACGGCAGCACCGATGCCACGCCCTTGGAGCTGGCGCGTTGGGTGCAGACTCCGGGCTTTCGGGCGCTGCAGTTGTCGCGCCATTTCGGCAAGCAGGCTTCCTTGACGGCCGGCTTGGCCGGGGCAGATGGCGAGGTCGTGGTCATGATGGACGCCGACTTGCAGCATTCGCCCGCGCTCATCGCTGCCTTCGTGAACCACTGGCGTGCTGGCGCCGACGTGGTGTACGCGGTGCGCGATGACCGCCACGACGAGGGCTGGCTCAAGCGCCTCGGTGCGCGTTGGTTCTACCGCTTGGTGAACGCGGCCGATCGGTTCGAGTTGCCGGCCGGTGCTGGGGACTTTCGCTTGATGGATCGCCAGGTGGTTCGGGCCCTGCTGGCACTGCCGGAGCGCAACCGGTTCATGAAGGGGCTGTACGCCTGGGTCGGGTTCAAGTCGGTGGCGTTGCCCTACCAACCCGGGAAGCGTTCGCACGGCAAAAGCCACTTCGATGCGTTGCGGCTCATCCGGCTGTCGCTGGATGAGCTGACAGCGTTCACCACGTGGCCGTTGCGCGCGGTCAGCGTGGTGGGTTTCGCGCTGGCGTTGCTGTCCTTCGGCTATGGCGCTTTCCTGACCGTGGCCTACCTGGTGGCAGGACATCCGGTCAGTGGTTGGACCACCATCGTCGTGAGCCTGCTGCTGTTGGCGGGCATCCAGTTGATTTCGCTGGGCGTGGTGGGCGAGTACGTGGGGCGCGTCTTCGAGGAGGTGAAGGCGAGGCCCTTGTTCATCGTGGCGAACGAGGCCGGCCGAGGCTTGAAGGACATGCTCCCATGAACGACGCAACGCACCGCCCCGTGGCGGCCGACCCAGCCGCCCAGCGCCAGGGCTGGTTGGAGGACACGTTGATGGTGGCGGCGCTGGCGGCCGTTTGGTTGGCGGCGTTGGCCTGGGCGAGGCCCTTGATGCTGCCCGACGAGGGCCGCTACGTCGGCGTGGCGTGGGAAATGCTGCGCTCCGGCGAGTGGCTGACGCCCACCCTGAACGGCATGCCCTACTTCCACAAACCGCCGCTCATGGCCTGGATCACGGCCGGTGCCATGGCCGCGCTGGGCCCCCACGCGTGGGCGGCGCGGGCTGCGCCGCTGTTGGGGGCGTGGCTTGCGGTGCTGGCCCTTTACGTGTTTGCGCGCCGGTGGAGCTCAGGCGGCATTGCCAAGCGCAGCGCCCTGGTGCTGGTGATGCAGCCGATGGTCTACCTGGCGGCCCAGTTTGCGAACCTGGACATGCTGGTGGCGGGTTGCATCAGCGCCACGGTGTTGGGGTGGGCGCACGCAGCCCTGCGCTTCGAGCAGGGCCAACCCAGCCCAGCCGTGCGCGATGGGGCCTATGCCCTGGCCGCCTTGGGCGTGCTGGCCAAGGGTTTGATCGGCGTCGTGTTGCCGGTGTTGGTCATCGTGGCGTGGCTGGCCTGGCGCCGGCGCTGGAGCACCTTGCGTGCCCTGCTGTCGTGGCGGGGCGCCCTGCTGTTCGCGGTGCTGGCGGTGCCCTGGTTCGTGCTCATGCAGTGGCGCTACAGCGGCTTTCTGGACTACTTCTTCATCGTCCAGCACGTGCAGCGCTTTGCCGGCAGCGGCTTCAACAACGTGCAGCCGTTTTGGTTCTTTCCGGTGGTGCTGGCGCTGCTGTGGCTGCCCTTTTTGCCCTGGTTGCGGCCGGCCCTTGCGGGCGCGTTCTACCGCGACGCGGAGCGAGGCGCTGTGCGTCAGTTGATGGCGGTGTGGGCCGGGGTCGTCGTGCTGTTCTTCTCCCTGCCCGAATCCAAGCTCGTGGGCTACGTGCTGCCCAGCGCCCCGCCCCTGGCCTACCTGGTGGCCGATGCGGTGGCGGCCCGCTGGGGCTCGGCGCCGGCGGTGTGGCCGCGTCGGTGGTGGGGGTTGAGCGTGGCCCTGGCCGCCGCGGTGGGCTTGGGGGTGGTGGTGGCGCTGGCCATCGAGCCGCGACGCTCGACCCGCGAGTTGGGCGAGGCCCTGGCCCAAGTCCAGCGTGGGGCGGAGCCGGTCTACATGGTGCAGGGCTACTACTTCGACCTGCCCCTGTACGCGCGTTTGCAGTCGCCCGTGCACGTGGTCGAGGCGTGGTCCAGCCCCGAGGCGCAGCGCCGCGACACCTGGCGCAAGGAGCTGTTGGACGCCCAGCGCTTGGCCGGCGCGCCGCAGCCATCTTGGTTGATCGAGCCCGGTGCATGGCCCGCCGCGCTGTGCCAAGCGCCGGTCAACTGGGTGATCGGCCCGGCGAATGCCGCCGACCGCCACCCATTTCTTCGGCACGACAACGAGGTGGCCCGGCTGCGGGGCACGACGCTGTGGCGCGTCGTCACCGACCCGGGCTCGCCGGCGGCCGTGCTGCGCTGCCCAGCCGCCTCCACCGAAGAATCGTCCGGTCGGTGAACCCCACAACCGCCGGGACGATGTTGACGCACGACCGTTCGTGCGCAGAGGCGCGGCGTCGGCCGGATGCCCAGCCGCGTGTGGCCTGCGGAGCGTCTCGCTCCTGGTCGCAAGGGTGAGCGCGCTGCGCCTGCGGCTGGGCCCGAGCTGGGCCCACTGAGCCGCTGGATCGCCGCGCGTTGAGGGCGCGCAATCGCCCGCGGGGGCGCGTCGGCATCCTCGGTGGCCCCCAAACCCAAGGAGTCTGCGATGCGCGATTCAAGAACCCAGCGGCACCGGCAGCCAGCGGTGCGCGTGGCGATCACCGGTCTGGCCACGGCCTCGATGGTGGCGGCCTTGGCCGCCTGCACGTCGATGGGGGAGGGCAGCGGTAGCACCCGCGACAACCCCTCCCCCGTGCGTTTTCAATGGACCAGCCGCGACGGCGGCAACACCGGCACCATGCGCGCCGAGATGTCCGGCGGCGCGGTGTTCGAGGGGCCTTTCTTGCAGATCAGTGCCACGCTGCGCCTCGAGGTCTTGGACCCGATGTGGGTCGGTTGGCGGCGCGGCTGGAACGATTGGCGCTACTGGGGCCCCTACGCCGAGCCGGCCTTCGTCACCCGCTACTCGGGGCGCGTCGTCGCCAATTTGCGCGGGCCGGGCGAGGAGCGCATGCGCTGCCGCTTTCACTTGAACGAGCCGGCGCAGGGCATGCGCGGCGGTGGGCAGGGCGAGTGCCAGGCCACGGGCGGCCGTGTCGTGGATGCCGTGTTCAGCGCATCGTGAGGTCGAACATGCGGCCCCTCACCTCCTCCCCCACCTTGTCGTCTCGCCCGGGCAGGCTGCCTCAGCGGCCCCAGGCCGATGCTGCGCCGCGCCAGCCCTGGCTCTTGCGTCCCCAGGCCTGGTTTCATGGGCTGGCCGAGCGCGCCGGTCAGGCCTTCGCCGTCGAGTTCCCCGATGGCGAACTCCTGCTGGCCGGTCGCGGCGAGCCTCGGTTCCGCTTGGTGTTCCGCAGCCCCGCGGCCTTGCGGGCCGTTTTGTTCCGCGGGCATGTCGGCTTGCTGGAGTCCTACGCCGATCAGCAGATCGAGCTCGAAGGCGACTTGCCCACCGCCTTTTCCACCGCCATGGCGGCGGGCTTGGACCTGCAACCCAACCGCTGGAACCGCCTGATGAACCGCCTGCACGAGTGGCGCCACTCGGCGGCCTCCCACGGCCGGGCCAAGGCCAATGCGCGCGCGCACTACCCGCACCCGCCGGACTTCTACCGGCATTGGCTGGACGAGGAGGGCTTGGTCTACACCTGCGGCTACTGGCCCGACGGCACCCAGACCCTGGAGCAGGCGCAGAGCCAGAAGATCGACCACGTGTGCCGCAAGCTGCGGCTGCAGCGAGGCGATCGCTTCGTCGACCTGGGCTGCGGTTTTGGCGGCTTCTTGCTGCGCGCCCACCAAACCACGGGCGCGACCGGCGTCGGTGTGAACACCACCACCGAGCAGGTGCATTGGTTGCGCGAGGAAATCGTGCGCCGTGGCCTGTCGTCCCACCTGCAGGTGCGCGAGGCCGACTTCCGCGAGGTCGACGGCCTGTACGACAAGGTGGTGTCGATCGGCGTGCTGGAGCACGCCGGCCGCGGCCTGTTGGACGAGGCGATCCGCGCGCACGCCGCTTACCTCAGGCCCGGCGGGCTGGGCCTGCTGCACTTCGTGGGCCACATCGGCACGCAGGAAACGGACCTGTTCATCCGCAAGCACATCTTCCCGGGCGGGTGGTTGCCCGACATCTCCGAGGTCTTGTCGGCCCTGGAGCGCCACGGCCTGGAGGTGGTGGACGTGGAGAACCTGCGCCGCCACTACGCGCTCACGCTGGACGTGTGGGCCGAGCGCTTCGACCGGCATTGGCCGGAGATCCGGGCGATCGACCCCACGCGCTACGACGAGCGCTTCCGGCGCCTGTGGATGAGCTACCTGCTCGGCAGCGCGGAGAGCTTCCGCTTCGGGCGCACGCACCTGTTCCAGATCGTTTTCAGCCAAGGCAGTCTGGGCAAGAACGATTACCCGATGGGGCGCGAGTTCCTCTACACGCCCTGAGCCCCCCGAGCCGAACCCGTCGCGTTCGGCTCGGCCCCGTCGCGATCGCGAGGCCCCGGCGCAGGCCGGGTGCGGGCGAGGGAGCTGACAACAAAGTCTTGACCTTGCGGTCAATGTCTTGAACGACTTGCCAGATGGTCGCACTGGCACGATGTCAATGTCTTGAACAGCCAGCGCTCAGCTGTCCCAGCCTGCACCCCCGTGGCCACCTAGCCAGTGGCTACTGTGCAGCGACTGCTGCCAATCAGATGAACGCGGTGGGCGGCCGCTCACCGCCACAAAGAGGACATTTGGTCTGAGCTAGTTGCTGCCTCACACCGACGATTCCTCCCGCCAAGTTAGGGTCCTCAAGGGCCCCCACTTCGAGGCACTGTGAAGCGCACGTTGGGAGCCAGCCGTGCGTCAAGCCCCGCCGTTGACGAAGATCCGCCTTATTGCCGCCTGGGCCTGACCTTGAATCACGATGCACCCTGCGGAGATCTGACCGTCCCGGCGAACCAGTTTCCCGAACCGACAGCAGATCGAAAGTCAGTCGCGGCTCGATTCACCCATCAACGCTGCCTATTGGCAACTCTCCTGAATACCGACCAGCTTCAGCGCTGAGAACTCAGTGACCACCGACTCCCCCGTGTTGTCGGTGTCCGCCGCCACTGCCAAGAGCACCGGCTTGGCGCCGGTAGGCAACCAAGTCTTTACGTCATCTGCCAAGTTCCGACGCTCTTGCACCCATTGCCCAGCCATAGATGCACCAGTGCGCTGAACCACCATGCGGGTCTGCGAGGTGTAGGCGTTGGGGGCGTGATGACCTGCCGGATAGCGGTTGTCCCACACGTAGTTCAGTGCAGCGTCGGGCACGGCGTTGCCATGCAGACGGCGCGCGATGGCGAGTTGGGCCCGGGTCGACCAGTCCAGGCTCTCCGGTGGCAGGCGAAAGGCGACGTACAAGCGTGCCGCGTAGTCGTCACCGGTTTTCTTGCGCATGTCGGCGCTCTTCAAGGGCCCGCTGATGCGCCAGCGCCAGCACAGCACGGGCCGAGCCGCCAAATCCACTTCGATGGGACGCGCCCACAGCGACATGCTGGACTGCGAACTGATGCTCAGCACCGCCGTCTCGGCGTTGACCTCAAATCGATTGGGGCGCAGGCCAGACCCCAGTCGCAGTTCCTGCCAGCCCTCCGTTGCATCCCAGGTTGCGGACAACACCACGGCCCCGGCCAACGCTGCGATGGTGGCGCTCACCAGCGCAGCTTTCTCGTCCCGAGGGCAGCCCCTGCCGCCATGCAGATCAAGATGCCGCAGGAGTACCAGACCGCCACAAAGGACGGGCTGGCTTCTGGGCAGGCCAGGGCGTAGGCGGCGGCAGCTGCGCAGCCGGCCAAGAGGCCCAGCGCAGCCCCAGCCTGGCGCGCACTGCCCACCGGCAAGCCTTGCCCAGAACGCATCGCCAGTAACAAGGCCGGCAATGCCAGGGCGCTGAGTGTGAGCGGGCACTGCCACCACGTTGCGCCCAGTAAAGCCGGCATGCGCGAGCCCTCGGGCAGCAGCCACAGGCTGCCCAGGCCCAGCACAGCAAGCAACAGCCACGCGACCTCCAGCCTGCGCCGCGAGGGCGCCGTTGGGCTGGCTGGGCGGGCCGTTCGAAGCAGCCAATGCCAGCCCAAAGTCGCCAAAGCCGCCACCGGCAGCAGCTTGATCCAAGGCGTTGGGCTGGCGAACGCTGCCGTTGGCAACGGACCGATCAAGGTCAGCGCCAACACCGTGGCCAGCAGCCATCCCCAACCCAATGAGGGCAACAGGCGTCTGCCCACGGGCAAGGGCTGCGCTGGCCCAACCCCCTGAGCCAGCAAGTCGATCAAGGCGTCGGTCTTCATGGTTTGCCCCTCACCTGCGCCGCCAGCCGTTTGAGGCCGCGGTGCACCTGCACTTTGATGGCGGACTCGCTGGCGCCCGTCGCTGCAGCGGCCTCGGCCCCACTCAGCCCGGCCAAATGCGTCAGCTCGATGGCGCGGCGCTGGGCCTCGGGCAGGGTCTCCAGCAGCTGGTGCAAGTCGCGGCGCGCTTCTTGCGAGGCCTGCCCGCCGTCATCGGTCAACGCATCCCCCTCGTCGGCGGCATCGTCGATACCCAGCATCCGGGGCTGCCGACCTCGGCGTCGCCAGTCGTCGATGAGACGGTGCCGGGCCACTGCCAAGATCCAAGCGCTCACCGGCACCGAGCCGTCGTAGCTGCCCCGGTGCAGGTGCAGCGACAGCAGAACTTCTTGCACCATGTCCTCGACCTCGTCCGGCTGATCCGGCATGCGCCGCCTGATGTAAGCACGCAATCGCCGAGCTATCAGCGACAGGGCGTGCCGGTATGCCGCCTCGTCGCCGGACTGCCCGCGATCCCACCAGGGGCGCAATGCGGCCTCAAAGTCGGCGGGCTGGGCAGATGTCATGCAATACGTCGGCAGCGCCGGGTTGGTTACACAAAATGATTGTGGCCTTGCCTGTAACCGCGGATGGGGCGCCACCGTATTGGCATGCATCGACCGCTTTGGATGGACCCTTCGATGCACCCCACCTTGCCCCTTCTGCAGGCCACCGACTTCCCCGCGGTGCGCCGCCGCCCGCTGGACACCCTGCAGGTCAACCTGGGCTACAAGTGCAACCAAAGCTGCGTGCACTGTCACGTGGCGGCCAGCCCGCAGCGCACCGAGATGATGGACGCCGAGACCATCGACTTGGTGATTGAGGTGCTGCGCGAGCGTCGCGTCGCCTTGTTGGATCTCACGGGCGGCGCGCCAGAGCTCAACGTCGAGTTCCGGCGCCTAGTGGTGGCGGCACGGCAATTGGGTGTCCGCGTCATCGACCGCTGCAACCTCACCATCTTGTCTGAACCGGGTCAGGAGGACTTGGCCGAGTTTTTGGCCGCGCAGCAAGTGGAAGTGACCGCCTCACTGCCTTGCTACAGCTTGGAACGCGTGGACCGTCAGCGCGGCGAAGGGGTGTTCGACCGCTCCATCGCCGGACTGCAAGCCCTCAATCGCTTGGGCTACGGCGTGCCGGGCTCCGGCTTGGTGCTGAACCTGGTCTACAACCCTCAAGGTGCTGTGCTGCCGCCGCCGCAAGGCCCCCTGGAGGCCGACTACAAACGCGAGTTGATGCAGCACTTCGGCATTCAGTTCAATCAGTTGTTCGCGCTGACCAACATGCCAATCCAGCGCTTTGGTAGCAGTTTGATTAGCAAGGGGCAGTTCAAGCCCTACATGCAACTGCTCAAGGACAGCTTCCAGGCTGCCAACCTCGACACCGTGATGTGCCGCAGCCTGGTCAGCGTGGACTACCAGGGCCAGTTGTACGACTGCGACTTCAACCAAATGCTGCAGTTGCCCGCCGGAGCCCCCGCGCTGCGCCACCTGCGCGACTTGCTGGGCAACGACACCGCTGGGGCTCCCATCCGTGTGGCCGACCACTGCTACGGCTGCACCGCCGGCCAGGGCTCCAGTTGCGGCGGGGCTTTGGCCGCATGAAGCGCGCGGTCATTCTGGTGGCCGCGTTGCTGGCGGCCCTTCTGCTGTCGCGGCATTTGGGTCTGACCGAGTGGTTGAGCCTCGACAACCTGAAGGCCCAGCAGGTGGCCTTGCAAGTCCAGGTGGCGGCGCAGCCCTGGCAAGCGGCCCTGGTGTTCTTCGGGCTGTATGTGGCGGTCACGGCTGTGTCGCTGCCGGGGGCCGCCGTGCTTACCTTGGCGGCTGGCGCGCTGTTTGGTTTTTGGCAAGGACTGCTACTGGTGTCGTTCGCTTCGTCGCTGGGCGCACTCTTGGCCTTCCTTGTGGCCCGCTACTTGCTGCGCGACACCATCCAACACCGTTTCGGCACGCGGCTGGCGCCGCTGAACGAGGGCGTGGCGCGCGACGGACCGCTTTACCTGCTGAGCCTGCGCTTGGTGCCACTGTTTCCCTTCTGGCTAGTGAACTTGCTGATGGCGCTGACCCCACTGCGCGCCGCGCCGTTTTACGGCGTGTCGCAGTTGGGCATGCTGCCGGGAACAGCGGTGTTCGTGAACGCCGGCACGCAGTTGGCGGCCGTGGGCGCACTTAGCGATGTGCTTTCAGCGCCGCTCTTGGCCTCTTTCGTGCTGCTGGGCCTGTTTCCTTTGATCGCAAAGGGCTTGATGGGCTGGCTGCAGCGCCGCAAGGCGTACGCCGGCTATCAGCGCCCCAAGCGCTTTGACCGCAACCTGATCGTCATCGGCGCGGGCGCCGGCGGCTTGGTGACCAGCTACATCGCCGCGGCGGTGAAGGCAAAGGTGACGCTGGTCGAGGCCCACCTCATGGGAGGCGACTGCCTCAACTTTGGTTGCGTGCCCAGCAAAGCGCTGATCCGCTCGGCAAAGGCTGCGCAAGCCTTGCGCGAGGCCGAGGGTTTCGGCCTGAAGGCTGTGCAGGCGGAGGTGGACTTCGCCGCTGTCATGGAGAGGGTGCAACGCGTGGTGAGCGACATCGAGCCGCACGACTCGGTTGAGCGTTACACCGACTTGGGCGTGGACGTGGTGCAGGGCCGGGCGCGCCTGCTCGACCCATGGACGGTGGAGATCGCTCGAGCCGACGGAAGCACCCAGCGCTTGACAACCCGCGACATCGTCATCGCCACCGGCGCGCGGCCTTTCGTGCCGCCTCTGCCCGGTCTGGAAGCTGTTGGCTGCTTCACCTCGGACACCATTTGGGGCTTGCGCGAAGCACCGCGTCGCTTGTTGGTTTTGGGCGGTGGCCCCATCGGTTGCGAGTTGGCACAAGCCTTCGCGCGCCTCGGGATCGCAGTCACCCAGGTGGAAATGGCCCCACGCCTGATGGGCCGCGAAGACCCCGAGGTCTCATCGCTGGTGCAACAGGCACTGGAACGCGACGGCGTACGCGTGCTCACTGGCCACCAAGCCTTGCGCGCAGAACTCAGCGACGGGGAGCGCCGCCTGTGGGTGAAGCAGGGCGAGATCGAACAGGCCATTGCCTTCGACGCCCTGCTGGTGGCCGTGGGCCGCGAAGCGCGCGTCAGCGGCTTCGGGCTGGAAGAGTTGGGCGTGCCACTCAGTGCGCGCAAGACCATCGCCGTCAACGAACGCTTGCAGTCGCTGAAGTTCCCCAACCTCTACGCGGTGGGAGATGTGGCCGGCCCCTACCAATTCACGCACACCGCTGCGCACATGGCTTGGTACGCCGCGGTCAACGCCCTGTTCGGTCGATTCAAACGGTTTTCGGTGGACTACCGCGTGGTGCCCTGGGTCAGCTTCACCGACCCCGAAGTGGCGCGCGTGGGCCTATCTGAGACCGAGGCGCGCGAGCGCAGCATCGAGGTGGAAGTCACCCGCTACGGGCTGGACGACCTGGACCGTGCGATCACCGAGGACGCGGCCCACGGCTTCGTCAAAGTGCTCACCGCGCCTGGCAGCGACAAGATCTTGGGCGTCACCATCGTGGGGCATCACGCGGGCGAGTTGCTGGCCGAGTTCGTGCTGGCGATGAAGCATGGTCTGGGCCTGAACAAGATTCTGGGCACCATCCACGCCTACCCCACCTGGGTGGAAGCCAACAAGTACGCCGCCGGCACCTGGAAACGCGCCCACGCCCCCGAGAAGCTGCTGGCCTGGGTGCAGCGCTACCACGCATGGGAACGCGGCTGATGCAGCGGCGCGCCTTGCTGCTGGCCGTGCTGCCGCTCACCAAACATGCGCAGTCGCACGCGCAGTCATACGCGCAGTCGCATGAGGCCTGGAGCACGCTGCTGCGCCAGCACGTTCGCCTGCTGCGCGGCGGTCAGGCCAGCCAGCTCGACTACCGGGGTATGGCCTCTCAACGCAAGGTTTTGCAGAGCTATCTGGCTGGGTTGAGTGCGGTGCCTTTGGCCACTTACCAAGCTTGGCCTCGCACGGCGCAGATGGCCCACTTGATCAATGCATACAACGCCTTCACCGTCGAACTGATCCTGAGCCGCTACCCGGCGCTGAGTTCGATCAAGGATGTCGGCAGCCTGCTTCGATCACCCTGGAAGCGCAAATGGGTGCCGCTGCTCGGCCAGACGCTGAGCTTGGACGAGATCGAGCACGAGCGACTGCGCCCTGTGTTCCGCGACCCCCGTATCCATTTCGCCGTCAATTGCGCCAGCATCGGCTGTCCGATGCTGCGTGAGGAGGCGTACCTGGCCGACCGCCTGGACGCCCAACTGGACCAGCAAACCGATCGTTTCCTCCGCGACCGCACGCGCAATCGTGTGGAGAACGGTGTGCTGTGGGTCTCGAAGATCTTCGATTGGTATGCCGACGACTTCGGCCCACGTCTGTCGACCTGGCTCGGCGGGCGCGCAGCGTTGCTGAGCGACAAGCCCGCGGAGCAGCAGGCAATCGCGGCCGAGGCGTTGCCCATCCGCTTCCTGGACTACGACTGGGCCCTGAACGACCCCCGATGAGCACCTTGTCCATCGTCATCCCCGTGCTCAACGAGGCAGCACGCCTGCCCGCCTGCCTCGCTGCCCTGCAATCCCTGCGTGCCCGGGGCGTGCAACTGGTACTGGCCGACGGCGGCTCGCAGGACGGCAGCCCTGCGCTTGCAGCGCCCTGGGTCGACCTGCTGGTGCATGCCCCGCGAGGGCGGGCGCGGCAGATGAACGCAGGCGCGGCCGCGGCGAGCGGCGAGCAATTGCTTTTCCTGCACGCCGACACCGATCTGCCCCAGGGTGCGGACGCGATGGTCAGCAAGGCACTGCGCGGCGGTGCCTCCTGGGGGCGCTTCGACGTGCTCATCGACGGGCGTTCGCGCTGGCTGCCGGTGGTGGCCTTCGGCATGAATCAGCGATCTCGCTGGACCGGCATCGCCACGGGCGACCAGGCGATCTTTGTGCGCCGCGACATCTTCGATCGGGTCGGGGGATTCCCCGACCAGCCGCTGATGGAAGACATCGAACTGAGCCAGCGCCTGCTGGCACATGGCCTGCGCCCGGCCTTCCTGCGCCCGCCTGTCGTCACGTCGGGACGGCGCTGGGACGAGCGCGGGACTTGGCACACCATCGTACTGATGTGGGCCCTGCGCTGGCGCTATTGGCGCGGTGAGTCGGCCCAGTCCATCTGGGAGGCCTATCGATGATCGCCGCCTGCCTGACCGTGCTGGCCAAGGCGCCCGTGGCCGGCATGGCCAAGACGCGGCTGATCCCCGCCCTGGGCGCCGATGGAGCCGCACGCTTGGCCGCACGCTTGCTCGACCACACCATGGCGGAAGCCGCTGCGACCGGCTTTGCGCACTTGCGTCTGCTGGGCAGCCCTGACGCCCAGCACCCCGCCCTGGCCCGCCATGCCGGCGTTGCCGCGCTGGGGTCGCAGTGCGAGGGCGATTTGGGCGCGCGGATGCTCCTGGCCTTGCGCGATGGCTTGGCCTCACAGCCCGCCTCGCTGATCATTGGCACCGACGCGCCGGCGCTCGACCGGCATCGGCTGCGGGAGGCGGCACTGGTCCTTGAGGCGAACGACGCCGTCGTCGTGCCAGCGCTCGATGGCGGCTATGCCCTGCTGGGCCTGAGCGCGCGCGCAGGCACGGTGCCGGAACTGCTGTTCAGTGGCATGACCTGGAGTACCGCCACCGTGATGGCCGAAACGCGCCAGCGGCTGCAACGGCTGGGTCTGCGCTGGGTTGAACTGGATGCGGTGAGCGACATTGACGAAGCCGCCGACTTGGCTCACCTCCCTGCCGGGTGGCTGGCATGAGCGCGTCGCCGCAACGGCGCCGCCGCCTGCTCTTGCTGGGTGGTGGCCATAGCCATGCGTTGACCCTGCTGGACTGGGCGCAGCGGCCACTGCCCACGTCGGATTTGGAGTTGGTGCTCGTCAACCCCAGCCGCCACAGCCTGTACTCCGGTCTGGTGCCCGCCTGGATGGCCGGTCGGCAAGCACTGGCAGCCTTGCAGATTGACCTGGCCGCCCTGTGTCAGGCAGCTGGGGCGCGCCTGATGCTCGGCGAGGCCGAGGCCTTGGACGCCCAGCACCAGCGCCTACGACTGAGCAACGGCGAGAGCCTGGATTACGACCTGTTGTCCGTGAACACCGGCTCGACGTTGCGGCCGCCCGAACATGCCGGCCCTTGCCTGACCCTGCGACCGCTGAGCCGGCTCATTCACGACTGGCCCGCATTCCTGCAAACCTGGCAGCATGAAGACGGTCCTTTGGCGCTGGACGCGGTCGGCGGTGGCGCCGCCGGGGTGGAGGTGCTGTTGGCGGTGTTGCATCGCCTGCACTTGCTGCGGCCGGATCGTCCGATGCAAGCGCGCTTGTTCAGCGCCTCCGATCGCCTCCTGGTCGGCCACCCCACAGGCGTGGCGCGTCGCGCCGAGTTGGCGCTACGGCAGGCCGGCGTCCAGCTCGCGCTGGGGCGACGCTGGCAACCGGGCGACAGCCCCGCCGGCAGTTGCCTGCTGTGGGCCGCCGGCGCCCAGCCACCGGCCTGGCTGGCGCGCTCCGGCCTGGCGCTCAGCAGCGACGGCTACTTGGCCGTGAACCCCTCGCTGCAAAGCCGCTCGCACCCCAGCGTCTTTGCCGCGGGTGACAGCGCCGCCTTCTCGCCACCGCTCGACAAGTCGGGCGTGCGGGCGGTTCGCATGGCGCCTACTTTGGCGGACAACCTTCGCGCCACCTGGGTCGGCCAGCCGCTGCAGGTGCATCGGCCGCAATCGGCCGTGCTGGCACTGCTGGCCTTGCCCGACGGGCGGGCCATTGCAAGCCACGCGCGCTGGGGCTCGGCGCAAGGGCGCTGGGTCGGTCGCTGGAAGGACGCCCTTGATGTCGGCTTCATGCGCCGCTTTGCGCCCGAGGCCCTGGCCTCTCTCAACCCTCCTGGAGTTTCTTGATGTCTTTGTTGCGTCGCAGCCTTGCCGCCACTTTGTTGAGCCTGCCGTTGCTGAGTCTGGCTCAGACCGACGGCGCCAAGCCACTGGTCTTCGGTGTCGGTCTGTTTCAGCCCGACCGCGAGAAGAACGACGCCACCTACCGGCCGCTGGCCGACCACCTGGCGCAGCGCCTGGGGCGAACGGTGCAGTTGCGCACCGTGGACAGTTGGGAAGGCCTGGCGCGCAGCCTGGCCAGCGGCGAGACCGACATCGCTTTGCTTGGGCCGTGGGGCTACGTGCTGGCCCACCACGAGGCGGGCGCGCAGGCGGTCGCCACCATCCTCTACGAGGGCAAGCCGGAATACCACGCCCTCATCGTCACCCACCCCGGCTCAGGCCTGCGCAGTGCGCAAGACCTGATTGGCCCCCAAGGCAAAGGGCGCACCTTTGCCTTTGGCGACAAGGGCTCGACCTCGGGCTACCTCATTCCGCTCCACTTCTTCCTACAGCAGGGCGTCGACCCCGAGAAGCACTTCGGCCGCGTGCTCTACACCAAGCACCAGGCCATTGAAACCCAAGTGGCCGCAGGCCAACTGGACGCGGGCGCCGACTACAACCGCAATCGCAACGCCATGATCGACCAGGGCCTGATCAAGGCCGATCAAAGCCGCGTAATCTGGCAGTCCCCTGCCTTGCCCAACGACGCCGTGGCGGTCCGCGCCGGGCTGCACACCGACCGCGCATTCGTGCAGCGACTGCAAAGTGCGCTCACCGAGGTCGGCCCCCTGTTGGCGGTCCGACCGCAGCTGCTGCCGGCCCGCTACACCGGCTTCGTGGTGGCCGACAACGGGGTCTACAAGCCGATCCGCGATGCCGGCTTGGCCACCGGCAAGCTGAGCCCCAAGCGCTGAGCATGAGTCTGCATCGCTTCGGCCTGGCTTACGCGCTGTTGCTGGCCGCCTGCCTGGGCAGCCTAGCGGCCCAAGGCGACCTGAGCCTGGGCCGCGCGCCCTGGGACAACCTGACCCGCACCTTGGGGGACTTTGCGCGGCCGAGTTTTTTGGACCTCTGGTTCGGGCCGGAACGGCTGGAATACCGCAGCGAAGACGGCGCGCTGCTCCGCGTTGAAGACCGTCGCGCCGTGGAAGCCAACTTTTTGCTCGCCGTCGGCCGCGGCGCCTGGGTGACGCTGCAGATCGCCACGCTCGGCTCGTTGCTGGCCGCTCTGTTGGCCTTGCCGCTGGCGTTGTTGGCGGCGCGCAACCTGCACGCCCCGCGCTGGGCGCAAGGCGCGGCGCGTGCCGTGCTGGACGCCACCCGTGCCGTGCACACCCTGGTCTTCGGCCTGCTGCTGGTGGGCATCGTCGGACTCGGTCCCATGGCCGGCATCTTGGCCATTGCGCTGCACAGCCTGGGCAGCTACGGCAAGCTGTTTGCGGAAAGCATCGAGTCCCTCGATATGGCGGCCGTCGACGCGGTGCGTGCCACCGGGGCCTCACCCTTGCAGGTGTTCGGCCGCGCCGTGCTGCCCCAGGTGGCGCCGCAATTCGTCGGTCACCACCTCTACGTCTGGGAATTCAACATCCGCGACTCCACCGTACTGGGCCTGATCGGTGCCGGTGGCCTCGGGCTTCTCATCACCGAGGCCGTCAGCCTTTTTCAGTGGAGCCGCTTGGCAACGCTGCTGATCGTCGTCATCTTGATGGTGGTGTCGTTCGATGCGCTGTCTCGGCGCTTGAGGGAGGCCCTGCTGTGACGGTCCTTGTCGAAGGCCTGCGCCTGCAACTGGGCGAGCGTTGCCTGCTGTCGATCCCTCAGCTGCACATCGCCCGCGGCGAGCGCGTAGCGCTGGTCGGCCCGAACGGTGCTGGCAAAAGCACGCTGCTGCGCCTTCTGGGCGGCCAGGCACCAGCGCCCTGGCAAGGTCGTCTGGAAGTACTTGGGCAGCCCGTGGCGTTAGCCCCCGCAGGCTTGCCGTGTCTACGCCGTCGTATCGCGCAGGTGCACCAAGGCTTGCACCTCGTCGACCGCCTCAGTGCCCGCGACAACATATTGATCGGTGCGCTAGCGCGCTGCGCAGGAGGCGATGCCTGGCGCGCTGGCCTCACCGGACGCTATCCGCCCGGCATCGAGGCCGAGGCCGACGCCTGGTTGCAGCGCGTGGGGCTGACCGCGCTGGCCCACAACCGCGTTGACCGGCTTTCGGGCGGTGAGCGGCAGCGCGTTGCCATTGGTCGTGCCGCCATGCAAGGTGCCGAGTTATTGATCGCCGACGAAGCGACCGCCCAGCTCGACCCCCAGGCGGCGGCGCAGGCCTGTGAGTGGCTGCACGAAGCGGCCGGTGAGGGCACCATGATTTCGGTGGTTCACCAACTGGCGTTACTGCCACGGTTGGCGACTCGTGTCATCGGGCTGCGAGGAGGGGCGGTCGTGCTCGATCGCTCCTGGGACGACAGCGCTTCGCTCCAGCGGGCGCTGACTGCGCTTTATGAACCGGGGCCGGTGACGACAACGACCACCCAAGGGGGACATCGCGAATGGAGCGGGACATGAGTTCGCCTGAAAACCAGGCCGGTCGCCTTTGTCCAATCGACTACCGCTACCGGCCGGAAGACATTGCCGCTGCGCCTACGCTGCCGGATCTTCAGGGGTTGGATGCGCTGTGGGTGGTCGGCGGCCTGTACGGCAACCGTGAGGCGCTAGATGCTGTGCTGATCGCGTACAGCGCCGATCCATCTCCGCGCAAGGCCCTGGTATTCAACGGCGACTTCCATTGGTTCGACGCTGACTCCGGATGGTTTGCCGACATCCAAGCCGAGGTCGATCGGCATTGGGCCACGCGTGGCAATGTCGAGACAGAGTTGGCGCGCCAAGGTGTTGGTGCGGCAGGCTGCGGCTGTGCCTATCCCGACGATGTGAGCGACGACACGGTGCAGTGCAGCAATCGGATCATTGAGCGCTTGCACGCCGTTGTGCCTAAAGACGTCCGCCCCCGCTTAGCCGCCTTGCCCCGCTTCCTGCGTGCCGAGGTCGGAGGCGTGGGGGGGGGGGGGCGGGGAGGCGGGGGGCCCCCACCCGCCCCCCCGGGGGGTTGGGAGCACGCGCAGAGGGATTTTGGTGGGTGGGAAAAACAA
>NZ_JAPZSY010000062.1 GCF_027532025.1 Inhella sp.
TGCGTGGGCACCAGCGTGATGCGCGAGGGCCTGCCGGGCGCGTGGCCCGACCGCCCGGCGCGCTGCAGCAGGCGCGCCACGCCTTTGGGCGAGCCGATTTGCAGCACGCGCTCCACCGGCAGGAAGTCCACGCCGAGGTCCAGGCTGGAGGTGCATACCACAGCGCGGAGCTCGCCGCCCTTGAGCCCGGCTTCGACCCATTCACGCACCGCCCGGTCGAGCGAGCCGTGGTGCAGCGCGATCAAACCGGCCCACTCGGGTTTGGCTTCAAGCAGCGCCTGGTACCAGATCTCCGACTGGGATCGCGTGTTGGTAAAGACCAGCGTGGTGCTGCTGCCGGCGATTTCCTCGACCACCTGCGGCAGCATGGTCAGGCCCAGGTGCCCGCCCCATGGAAAGCGTTCGGCGCGGCTGGGCAGCAGTGAGTCGACCACCAGCTTCTTGGGTACCTGGCCCTGGACCAGGGTGCCGCCGCTGCGGCCGAGCAGCGTGTGCATGGCTTCTTGCAGATTGCCCAAGGTGGCAGACATGCCCCAGGTGCTGAGCGCCGGGTTCCAGCGGCGCAAGCGGGCCAGGGCGAGCTGCACCTGCACGCCGCGCTTGTTGCCCAGCAGTTCATGCCATTCATCGACGACGACCATCCGCACGCCGCCGAGCACATCTTTGGCATCCGCACGCGCCAGCAGCAGCGACAGGCTTTCCGGCGTGGTGACCAAGACGGTCGGCAGGCGCGTGCTCTGGGCGGCACGTTCGGCAGCGGCTGTGTCGCCACTGCGCGCGCCGGCAGTCCAGAGGGTGAGAAGCGCAGAGCCGTCATCGCCGCGCAGGCCGTTCAGGATTTCCAGGGGCTGCTGAAGTGCGCGCAGCGTGTCGGCGGCCAAAGCCCGCATCGGCGTAATCCACAAGACGGTTAACGCTTGCGCGGCGCCCCCGCTTCTGCGTGGGGTTTTTGCTATGGTTTTAGGAGCTGCCCGTCCATGCTGCACCTTGGCTACAGCCATAAAAGCCATTAAAGCGCCCAGCCACACGGCGTAGGTCTTGCCGGCGCCTGTGGTGGCGTGCAGCAGGCCGGACTCACCGTTGGCCACAGCTTTCCACACCTCGCGTTGAAACCTGAACGGCTTCCAGCCTCGCGTGGCGAACCACGCAGCCAGCGCTTTTTTCACCGCCACGTTCTGACTCATGAAGGTAACAACGCGGCCAGCGTTTCCAGCGTATCGGCCTCCTGCACCGGTTTGTC
>NZ_JAPZSY010000094.1 GCF_027532025.1 Inhella sp.
CCCCGGTTCCCCCCCGCCGACCAACGGAGGGGGGGATTGTTTATCATGTTGGCAATGTGTCGGGTGTATGCCCCCCCCCCCTGGGGGGGTGCCCGTTGGCCCGCCCCCCGCCCCCTTTCAGAAGGTAACGCCAGTGGCCCGGCAGCGCGGGTTCCACGGCGTTCCTCGATGGAAACCCATCGCGCTCATTTCTTCTCCTTCGACTCTCCACCATGAGTGATACCGGCCAGGTCCACTTACGCATCGAGGCCGGTGTGGCTTCGGTCGTCTTTGACCGTCCCCAGGCGCGCAATGCCATGACCTGGGCCATGTACGAGCAGCTGATGGCGATCTGCCGCCAGCTGCACCAGGACGCCTCGGTCCGTGTCGTGACCTTCCGTGGTGCCGGTGGCGAGGCCTTTGTGGCCGGCACCGACATCGCGCAGTTCCAGGCCTTCGGCCATGGCGCCCAGGGCGGCGCTGATGGCCTGGCTTACGAGCAGAAGATCGACGCCTGCATGGACCTGCTGACTGGCTTGCCCATGCCCACGGTGGCCGTGGTCGAGGGCTGGTGCGTGGGCGGCGGACTGGCGATCGCCACGGGCTGCGACTTCCGCATCGCCACGCCCGCGGCGAAATTCGGCGTGCCGATTGCCAAGACCCTTGGCAACTGCCTGTCGATGGCCAACCTCGCACGCCTGCAATCGGTCTGGGGCGCGCAGCGCGTGCGCCGCATGCTGCTGCTGGCCGAGATGATCAGCGCCGACGAGGCCCTGGCCTGCGGCTGCCTGCAGGCCATCGCTCCCCCTGGCGAAATCGACGCGGCCGCACAAGCCCTGACGCACAAGCTCGCCGCGCTGGCCCCGGTCACGCAACGTGTCAGCAAGGAAGGCCTGCGCCGGCTCGCGCTGAGCCAGCTGCCCGCCGACGAGGACCTGATCCGCGCGGCCTATGGGAGTGCCGACTTCCGCGAGGGCGTGCAGGCCTTCGTCGACAAGCGTGCCCCCGTGTGGAAAGGACTGTGATGCGCGAGAAGAAGACGGGGCCGCTGGCCGGCATGCGGGTGCTGGAGCTCACGCAGATCATGTCGGGCCCGACCTGCGGCCAGCTGCTGGCCGACATGGGCGCGGACGTGATCAAGGTGGAGAAGATGCCGGGCGGCGATGACGCACGCGGCTACCGCGACCCGGCGATCAACGGCGTGAGCGCGCCCTTCATGATGATGAACCGCAACAAGCGCGGCATCGCCATCGACCTCAAGCACGCGGACGGCAAGGCCATCCTGTTGCGCATGGTCGAGCAGGCCGACGTGCTGGTGGAGAACTTCCGCGGCGGCACGCTGGACAAGCTGGGCCTGGGCTACGAGGTGCTCAAGACCCACAACCCCGGCCTGATCTACTGCGCCATCAGCGGCTACGGCCGCACCGGCCCCTATGCCGACAAAGGCGGCTTCGACCTGATCGCCCAGGGCTTCGCAGGGCTGATGTCCATCACAGGCGAGCCGGGTCGACCGCCGGCCAAGACGGGCAATGCGGTGTCGGATATGAACGCCGGCATCCTGGGCGCGCTGGGCATCATCGCGGCCTATGTGCACAAGCTCAAGACCGGCGAGGGCCAGATCGTCGACACCTCGCTCAGTGACGCGGCCCTGCAGCAGCTCTACTGGCACGCGGCCATCTTCTTCGCCACGGGCCAATCGAGCACGCCCACGGGCTCGGCCCATGTGCTGACCGCGCCCTACCAGGCCTTCGAGGCCAGCGACGGCTGGATCAACATCGGCGGTGCCAACCAGGCCAACTGGGAACGCATTGCCGAGGTGCTGGGCCACCCCGAGTGGCGCGAAGACCCGCGCTTTGCGAGCAACCGCGACCGCATGGCGCATCTGGACGAACTCGTGACGCTGATGAATGGCGTGCTGCGCAAGAACACCCGCGCCCACTGGCAGGCCGCCTTCGACGCAGCGGGCGTACCCGCCGGCCCGGTACACACGGTGGGCGAGGCGCTGACCCATCCGCAGACCCGGGCCCGCGACATGGTGGTGGAACTCGAGCACCCACTGGCCGGCAAGACACAGGCCCTGGGCTGTCCCATCCATTTCTCGGCCACACCGGCCCAGATCACGCGGCCCGCGCCGCTGCTTGGCCAGCACACGCGCGAACTGATGAAGGAATTCGGCTACGACGATGCGCAGGTGGACGTTTTCATAAGTAGAAACGCTATCGCCGAAACCTGACACAGCTGCCACCATATAAGCCAGTCGCAAGTTCGGCGGCACTTCTATGAGTGGTTGCTTATGCGTACAAGTATTTATATTCATGCGTTGTTGAGCGTCGTGGGACTTCTCTTCGGCACGGCCCAGGCCCAGAACGCCTGGATCGTGGGCCAGTCGGCGCCGCTGACGGGCAGCAACGCCGCCTTCGGCCGGGACATCCGCGATGGCGCCCTGGCTTACTTCAAGTCCGTCAATGCCCAGGGCGGCGTGGCCGGCGCCCCCATCGAACTCGTCACGCTCGACGACCAGAACCAGCGCAAGACCGCCGGCGAGAACACCACCAAGCTCTTGCAGACCCGCGGCCTGGTCGCCCTCTTCGGCTATGCCTCGGCCACGCTGAGTCTGGACGCCATGCCCCAGGCCGAGAAGGCCGGCGTGCTCTTCTTCGCCCCCTTCTCCG
>NZ_JAPZSY010000105.1 GCF_027532025.1 Inhella sp.
GCACGCGGCGGCCGACCGTCGTCACGTGGCCGAAGCTCACCGAGGCCAACCAGTCGATGCCGATGTGCACTTGGGCTTTCGCGTCCCAGCGGCCGGGCAGGTCCAGGTCGCGGCCGCGCGGCGCGCCGGTGCCCACGAACACGGCGTCCCAGCCCTCGCTCAGCAGGGCCTTCATCGAGTCGATGCGCTGCCCGCTGCGGAAGCTCACCCCCAGGCGCAGCACGTGGTCGACCTCTTCGTCGATGACCTCTTCCGGCAGCCGAAAGCGCGGCACTTGGCTGCGCATGAAGCCGCCGGCCTTGGCCTCGGCGTCGAACACGGTCACTTCATAGCCGGCGGCGGCCAGGTCGCGCGCCACGGTCAGGCTGGCCGGTCCGGCGCCCACGCAGGCCACGCGGCGGCCGTTGCGCGCGGCGGCGGCGATGGGGCTGGGCATGCGCGCGTGGATGTCGGCGCCCTTGAGGTCGGCGGCCACGCGCTTCAGGCGGCAGATGGCCACCGGTTCGGGCTTTTGCGCCTGGGCCTCTTCCACGCGGCCGCGGCGGCAGGCAGGCTCGCAGGGGCGGTCGCAGGTGCGGCCCAAGATGCCGGGGAAGACGTTGCTGGCCCAGTTCACCAGGTAGGCCTCGTCGTAGCGGCCTTGGGCGATGAGCCGGATGTACTCCGGCACGGGCGTGTGGGCCGGGCAGGCCCATTGGCAATCGACGACCCGGTGGTGGTACGCCGGGTCGTGGGTGTTTGTGGGCTGCACCAGGTGTCTCCTTGCGGCCTTGAATGACGGTGCCCCGGTGGGGGCGTGCGGCAGTCTCCGTCCGCCAGAGGGCCCCGGGCAGGTGGAAAACCCAAGGCTTTGCGGGGTCTTTGACGGCGCTCAAACCCATCGCGCCCGGCGCCCAGGGCATGACGCCGGGTAAAGCAATGCAAAGGCAGCCCTTGCCAAAGTCAGGGTTAGCCCCGCCCCCCGACACTGGCGGCATGAACCGCCCGACCTTGCTTTCCGCCCTGGCCTTGGCCGCCAGCGCCGCCGTGGCCCAAACGCCGCCCCCGGCCGACCCACCGGCCCCGGCCCCCGCTCCGACGCCGGCCCCTGCCCCTGCCCCTGCCCCCGCCGCCCCACAGCAGCTGGACAAGGTCGAGGTCAGCGGCCAGCCCAGCGACAACGCCGTGCGCCGCAACAGCACGGCCAGCAAGATCGTCATCGGCCGCGAGGACCTGCTGCGCTTTGGCGACGGCAACCTGGCCGACCTGATGCGCCGCCTGCCCGGCGTCACGCCCACCGGCCGCCCGGGCCGCGGCGGCGGCATCGCCATGCGCGGCATGGGCGGTGGCTTCACGCAGATCTTGGTCAACGGCGAGCGCATGGCGCCCGGCTTCTCCATCGACCAGATCTCGCCCGACCAGCTCGAACGCATCGAGATCCAACGCGCCCCCACGGCCGAGACCGGCGCGCGCGCCGTGGCCGGCACCATCAACATCATCTTGCGCGAGCCCCTGGCCAAGAAGCTGCACGAGTTCCGCGCGCAGGTGGGCGGTGAGCAAGGCGAGCCGCAGGGCAACCTCACCTGGACGCGCAACGACAACTTGGGCGAGGCCATCAACTACTCGCTGACCACGGTGCTCAACCACCAGCGCCGCCGCGACGGCGTGGACAGCAGCACCACGCGCGAGTCGGTCAGCGGCCTGCTGCCCACCACCCAGCGCGACCTGGACGGCCACAGCTTCGAGCGCCGCACCAGCCTCAACGTGAACGCCCGCGTGCTGTGGCGCCTGGGCGAGGGCGAGCAGCTCATGTTCATGCCCTTTGCCGTGGTGGCCCGGGGTGGCACCGAGAGCGAAGTGGCCCTGCGCGACACGCGCTACGCCAGCGCCGCCGCCCAGCCCTACGCCCTGGCCCGCACCGACAGCGACGGCGAGTTCAACATGCTGCGCTTCGGCGGCACCTACACCAAGCGCCTGAGCGAAGAAACGCGCCTGGAGCTGCGCGCCAACGGCGGCCGCACCGAGCTCAGCAGCGACAGCACCCGCGTGGAAAGCGGCGGCACCCTGCCGCGCACCCAGCGCGACCAGACCAAGAACCGCGACGACAACCTCAACCTCGTCGCCAAGACCACGGTGCAAACCGCCAAGGAGCACAACTGGGTCAGCGGCGCCGAGCTGGAATGGGGCCAGCGCGACAACACGCGCGTCACCACCGTCACCGGGCAAAGCACCAGCAGCAGCGGCGACTTGGGCGACAACCTCAGCGCCCGCTCGCTGCGCTTCGCGGCCTACACGCAGGACGAGTGGCAGCTCAACCCCAACTGGAGCCTGTACGCCGGCCTTCGCTACGAGCAGATCAACAACCGCGGCGAGGCCGGCGCGGGCGCCCCGTCGGTGGACAACACCAGCCGCGTGGCCTCGCCCCTGCTGCACGCGCTGTGGAAGCCCGACCCCAAGGGCCGCGACCAGGTGCGCATGAGCCTCACCCGCAGCTACCGCGCCGCCAACCTCAACGACCTGGTGGCCCGCCGCGTCATCAACGCCGAAGTGCCCTTGGGCCCCAACACCGAGGACACGCCGGACCGCGCCGGCAACCCCAACCTCAAGCCCGAGCTGGCCACCGGCCTGGAGCTGGCCTTCGAGCACTACCTGCCCAAGGGCGGCCTGCTGTCGGCCAACGTCTTCGCGCGGCAGATCAAGGGCCTGATCCGCACCACGCAACAGCAAGAGCTGGCGCAAGACCTCAGCGGCGCGCAGGTGCTGCGCTTCATCAACCGCCCGCGCAACCTGGGCGACGCCAGAACCGTCGGCATCGAGCTGGAGGCCAAGGCCCGCCTGGACGAGTTCTGGGCCGACGCGCCGAAAGAGCTCGTGCCCTTGCAGCTGCGCGCCAACCTCAGCGTGTTCGACAGCAGCGTGGACGGCATTCCGGGCCCCAACAACCGCATCGACGCCCAGCCCCGCGCCACCGCCAACCTGGGCGCCGACTACCGCGTGCCCGGCACCGGCGTGAGCCTGGGCGCGAGCTGGAGCTTCACCCCCGAGGTGCTGATCCAGCAAACCGAGACCACCCAGGTGCGCACCAGCAAGCGCCGCGTGTGGGACGCCTACGCCCAGTGGACGCAGACCCGCGACCTCACCTGGCGCCTGGGCCTGAGCAACCTGGCCCCGCTGGACGCTTTCAGCGAAACCGTGATTCGCAACGCCGCCTTCATCACCACGACCGACAGCGTGAACAAGACCTTCTTGAACTGGACGCTGCGGGCGGAAATGCGCTTCTGAGGTCGCGGCGCTCGCCGGCTGACCCAGAGCCCTTTCGGGGCGGTTTTGTGGGAAGGACCCAGGCCAGGGCATGACCGGAGTCGCGCCCCCATGGGCGCGGCACACTGGGCGCATTCCACACCTTGGAGCCTTCCTTGCGCCCGACCTCCCTTGCCCTGGCCATCGGGGCCCTGTCGCTGCCCTTGGCCCTCCAGGCGGCGCCGCCGCTCGCGGTCGATGCCGCCGCCATCGACGCCGTCTTCGCCCAGCACACCGCCAGCACCCCCGGCTGCGCGGTGGGCGTGGTGCGCGACGGCCAGCTGCTGCACGCCAAGGGCTACGGCCTGGCGGACCTGTCCTTCGGCGTGCCCATCACGCCGCGCACGGTGTTCGACATCGGCTCGGTTTCCAAGCAGTTCACCGCGCTGGCCCTGCTTTGGCTGGTGCACGACGGCCAGCTTCGCCTGGACGACACGGTCCAGCAGCACCTGCCCGAGCTGGCGGCGAGCCTGCCCCAGCCCATCACCCTGCGGCAGATGCTGCAGCACACCGCAGGGCTGCCGGACTACCCGCTGATGATGGTCCTGGCCGGCGACGCCGAAGAGAACGTCACTGGCGACGAGGACGCGCTGCGCGTGATCCGTGCCGGCGTGCCGCTCAACTTCGCGCCGGGCACCGAGTTCTCGTACAGCAACTCCGGCTACTTCCTGGCGGGGCAGGTGGTCGAGAAAGTCAGTGGCCAAAAGCTCGACGCCTTCCTGAAGGCCCGCCTCTTCCAGCCCCTGGGCATGGCGGCCACCCACATCCGCACCGACCACACCCAGGTCGTGCCGCAACGCGCCAACGCCTACGCCCCCCGCCCAGGCGGGTGGGCCCTCAGCTTTTCCAACTGGAACCAGGCCGGCGACGGCGCGGTGCAAAGCAGCGTGGACGACCTCGCCCGGTGGGAGGCCGAGCTGATGGACCCCAAGGTGGTGCCTGCCCCGGTGCTGACTTGGATGCGCACCCCCGGCGTGCTGGCCAACGGCAAGACCACGACCTACGGCATGGGCTGGATGACCGACCCCTACCGGGGCCTGACACGCACGCACCACGGCGGCGTGTGGGCCGGCTACCGCGCCATGACCCTGCGCTTCCCCACCGAGCGCACCGCCATCGCCCTGACCTGCAACCGCGCCGACGCCGACACCGCCGACCTGGCGCAGAAGGTGGCCGACGTGGTGCTGGCCGGCGCCTTCCCCACCCCCCGGGACCCGCTGCCCTCCAACCCCACCGTGCCCGCCGCCGAACTGGAGCGCCTGCACGGGGCCTACTTGCGCAGCGACGGCGTGGCCCTGGCCCGCATCGACCCCGGCAGCAGCCCCGGCACCCTGACTATCAACCAAGGTGGCGGCCCGGCCCCGCTCACGGTGCTGGACGCCACCGAGCTGCGCACCCGCCAGGGCTCGCGCTTGCGCTGGGCGGACGACCGCCAGTCTTTCGAGCTGGTGAACGCCCGCGACGACGCCCGCGTTCGCTACCAGCGCGTGGCCCTCGGGCCCCTGTCTGCCGCCCAGCGCCAGGCCCTCATCGGCCGCTACGCGCACGCCGGCCTGGCGGCCCAATGGCAGGTGCAAGCCGGCGAGGGCGAGGCCTTCGTGCTCAAGGGCAAAGGCCTGGACGACGGCCTGCCGCTGCAGCCCATCAACGCCCAGTTGCTGCGCAGCCCCATGGGCCTGGTGCACATCCAGCGCGACGCCCAAGGCCGTGTCGCATCCCTGCGCCTGGCCAACGACCGCCTGCGGCACCTGGTGATGACGCGCCTGTGACCTCGCTGCCCCTCACCCAGGTGGGGGCCTGAGGGTCCACCCCAGCCGCTGGGGCCGTGCGCGCCCTCGACAATGAAGAACGGCCCACGGAGGGCCGTTTCTTTTTTTGCTCCTTCGCCATCATGAAGCTTCCCTGCTTTTTCATCACGACGCTCGCGCTTGCGGTGGGCAGCTCCGCGGGGGCTCAAGAGGCCCCTGCGGTGCCGGCACCTGCGGCCAGCGCGCCGGCCATGCAGCCCTTGGTCAGGACGCGAACCGTCTCGTTGAGACCCGCCGACCCGTCCTACCCCGAGGCGCTTCACAGCAAGGGCGTACAAGGTTTGGTGGAGGTCCGCGCCACCCTGGGCGCGGATGGCAAACCAAGCGACTTGGTGGTGCTCAACAGCTCGCGTTCCCCAGCGCTCGATGAGGCGGGACTGGCCCTGGTGAGGCGGCTTCAGTTCGCCGTCAAGGCGCCGACCGAGGGCGCCAGCTCGCCGGCCATCCCCAACGCCACCCAGGTGGTGGTCCCTGTGGAGTTTCTTCGAGACTCCCTGGGCACCCTGAGCAAGAAAACCTGCGCCGAGTTTGGGGTGGACGTGGCTTACCACCGCGCGACGTTTCCGGAGCAACAGGTCGGCGACATGAGCGTCATCAAGATGACCATCGGCGCCATGGTCTTGGGGGGCTTTCAGCGCACCGGGCCGAGCCCACTGGTGGCCTTGGCCAAGAAATCGAAGTCAGCGGCCCGAGACATCGCTGAGGCATGTGCCACGTCGCCTGAGCGTTTGTTCCTCGAGCAGTTCAAAGAGCTCATGGACAAGAGCCCGGGCTAGGGCGATGAATCGGCGGATGTCTCCAAACGCACTTCGTCCGCTTCAGCCGCCCGCAGCGCTCCTCCGCACCTTGGCCAACATCCGCGCCTCCGCCGGATGCCCCGCCGCCTCGATGGCGCGCTGCCACCACCCGTCCGCTTCTTCTTCCCGCCCCTGACGCGACAGCGCCATCGCCATCCCCGAGGCGCTCAACCGCTATGGCAGCTTCCACAAGCTGCTGATCGCGCAGCTGATCGACGACGCGGAGTTCCGCGCGGCGTTGGCGAAGTGATTGAGCGGGGCCTTGCTGTGCACTGAATGGCACTCGTCCGGCCTCGACTTCGAAAACATCACCACGCGTGGCCAACCTCGTCAGGAATCATTCGACGTCATTTTCGAACCGCCGCTCCTGCTCGTCGGGCGATGTAATGTCTGCCAAACGCAGAACACGCATGAAACAACGACCAATGCAATCAGCCTGGCCTCGCAAGCTCCTGGTGATGACTTGCCTGCTGATGGTCTCAACACGCGCTTGGGCGCCTGCGCCGATTTACTTCGACCTTGGCGGCTTGATTCTTCTGGTCGCTGGGTTGTTTATCGCCGTCGTTTTGGGTGTTGCATGGCTGGCTGCCCGAAAGACAGGGGTGGTGTGGGCCATGAGGCTCATGCTTGCGTTGCTGGTGGCAGCTTTCGTCTGGGCAAATTGGTCCGGGCACAGAGCAACATCAGGCGTCGTGGCATGGCGGATGTTTGGCCATGACGCCTGCCACGCACGAGAGCTTCTGACGCTTCCAGAACGCTCAATCACATTTCGAAAAGCCGTCTTGGTGCTGCCTGGCGATCTGTGGCTAAGGGATGAATTCCATTTCCAAGGCGGGAAGCCAGCGAGCGAAGTGGAGATTGCCGGAGTTCTTCCATCAGTCCGATCTGAAGACACGGCCTACGTACGCATCACGGCCACCCTCGAGGATGTACTCGGCACAGAAGGTCACCAACTGCGCGGTTTCGAGGTGTCGGTGGAAGACCACAACGGTGCCAAACTTGCGAAGTTGAGCGACTACGACCTCGGTCACTGGTGCTCCGGCACAACTCCACCGGACTTGGTCGAGCGCTTCATCCGAGCATCGACTGGCATCAGCACAGGTTTCTCGTTGCGCTGGGACTCGGCTGAGCGCCTGCGGTCGGTACCGCGTGGTTCGCTCTCCGCGTCGATTTACCCTGTTGAAGGTAAGGAACGCATACAGCGATCGGCTGGTGATAGAGAGACAAACCTAGATGAACAGACTCTCAAGAGGAAGCTCGGATTTCCAACCGAATCGGAATGTCGGCGAAAGCACGAAGACCGTTGGATTTGCCTGGAGGGCACGCCCGAGGTCAATGAGTTCGACAGCACTGGAGTTGGAAAGAGCGTCGTACAAGCAAACCGCTGGTTGACGTTGAGGTGCGACACGTCTCACTGCGGTACCTCTCCCTACCGCATCGACGAACGGGACTTGAAGGGGCGGCTGGTTGCCGTTTGGTACGTCCGCCTGCCGCCGGTGGTTCTCAGCCCGGACGGCTCAGCTACGCTGCTGGGCGTGGAGCTGACGGGAAACTTGCTCGGCCTCAAGCTGGGTGGCAAGCTGGAAAGTAACGTGTGGGACGCCGATGACCTGAGCTTCACCTCGACCTACACGAATATCAAGATTGCGCGTGTCAAGCTTGATTCCCGTTTGCTGTTGCCGGCCATTCCAATGGCGGTGCCACCCGATGGGCAAGGCGCCACACACTGACCGGTGACCGTCCTCCGGGCGAGGCTCGGAGGAATCGGCAACCACTGGGGTTCGATCACCTGAATCTCATCAACATCCGCGCCTCCGCCGGATGCCCCGCCGCCTCGATGGCGCGCTGCCACCACCCGTCCGCTTCCTCCTCCCGCCCCTGACGCGACAGCGCCCGCGCCAGCGCCGCGCAGGCATGGGCCTGCAAGGCCTCGGGCACGGTGGGCAGCAGGGCGCGCAGTGCGCGCTCGGCCTCGGCGGGTTCGCCGGCTTCGGCCAGGGCGATGGCGTGACTCAGGCGCGGGGCGTGGCTGGGGTCGTGGGCCAGCAGCAGTTCGTAGCAGCGAACGATGGCCGGCCAGTGGGTGGCCTCGGGGCTCGGGGCCATGGCGTGCTCGGCGGCGATGCCGGCTTGCAGGTGCCAGCGGGTGAGCGCCGTGCCGCGCTGCGAGGCCTTGAGGTGCGCGAGGCCCAGGCGGATCAGGCCCGCGTCCCAGCGGTCGCGCGGTTGGCCGTGCAGGGGCACGAGCTCGCCGGCGTCGTCGATGCGGCCCGTGAGCCGCGCGCCGTGCAGAAGCAGCAGGGCGGCCAGGGCGTCGGCCTCCGGGGCGGCCGTGGCCGGGTGCGCGGCGAGCGCGCGGGCCAGGCGGATGGCCTCCCAGCACACGGCGAGCGGGGCGTCGCCCTGCGGCGTGGCACCTTGCCGCCCGGCCGCGAGCTGGCCGTGGTGAAACACGAGCGCCAGCGCGCTGAGCACGGCCTCGCGGCGCGGTGGCAGCTCGGCCCCGCCGGGCACGGCCAGTGCGTGACCGGCCAAGGTGACTCGGGCACGGGCCAGGCGCTGGGCCAGCGCAGCCTCGGTGCTGAACAGCAGCGGCGCGATGGCCGCCAGCTCCAAGCCCAGCAGGCTGCGCAGCGCCAGCGCCACCTGCGTGGCCGGCGGCAGGGCGGGGTGGCAGGCGGCGAACAGCAGCGCCAGCTCGTCGTCGTTCAGCTCGCCCGCCAGGCGGCCTTCGTCGGCGGGCGGCGCGGCCAGGGCCTCGGGTTCGGCGTCGTCGGGCAGCGCGGTGTGCGGGCGGGTGTGGCGCAGCTCGTCGATGGCCAAGCGCTGCGCCACGCGGTACAGCCAGGCCGCGGGCCGCTCGGGCACGCCCTCGCGCGGCCAGCGCTCCAGCGCGCGCAGGGTGGCGGTTTGCACCGCGTCTTCGGCCAGGGCGAGGTGACCCAGACCGAGCTGGCGCGCCAGCAGCGCCACGGCGCGGCGGCGCTCGCGCGTGAGCAGCGCGGCCAGCTCGGGCGTCACCCCCTCACCCCAACGCTTCGACGGTGCGGATCTCGATCCACTGCCGCCCAGACAGGTGCGGGCACTCGGCCGCCAGGGCCTCGGCCGCGGCCAAGTCGGGCGCTTGCACGAGGTAGAAGCCGCCGACGAGGTCGTGCGCTTCGGCGTAAGGACCGTCGCTGACCAGCACCTTCTCACCTTGGCGGCGCAGGTGGCGGCCGCCGTCGTCGGTGAGCCTTTCCCCGCCCACCAGCTGCCCGGCCGCGGCCAGGCGTTCGGCCCAGGCGCGGTGGGCGGCGTAGATCTCTTGCAGCTTGGCGGCGCTGAGGGCGATCGAGTCGGCGGGGGTTTCGTGGAGCATCAACAGGAAGTTCGGCATGGCGTTCTCCGGGGTGGCGGGTGCGCACGGGATTGTGGGCACCTGCCGCCATGACGGACAGGCCCGGGCCCGCATGACGGTGCTGCGCAAAAAAGTTTCAAAGGGGAGGCGCCGCGGCCCAGGCTACGCTGGCGCGGCCTGGGCCTGCCGCGGTGCGCTTGATCGCAAACGGACCCCGTGCGGCGGTGGCAGCGCCGAAACTGCCGCCCAGGCCCACTTCACCCCCGCCGCCCATGCACCGGTCCCTCCTTCGCCCCCTGCGCACCCTGGCCTGGACCCTGGCCTTCGCCCCCGCGCTGCTGGCCCCGTTCAGCGCCGCCCACGCCGAGGCCGACCCTGGCGCCGAGCGTCCGCCCGTGGCCATTGCCCCGGTGGACGACGCCTGGCGCGCCCAGCTGCCGCGCGACGCCGAGCAGGCCACGCAGGCCTACCTGGACCGCCTGCCGGCCGCGGCCGTGCAGCGGTCCAACGACTACTTCGAAGGCAAGTACGCGCTGCAAGGCGTGGAGTTTTTGCTGGGCCTGGCCATTGCCGCGCTGATGCTGCAGGGGCGACGCTCCGCCCGCGTGCGGGACTGGGCCCAGCGCGTGGGCCGGGTCGGCTGGGCGCGCGACGCCCTGTACGGCGGCGTGTACGGCTTGGCGGGCGGCGTGCTGGCGCTGCCGCTGGTGGTGTACCAGGGCTTCGTGCGCGAGCACGCCTACGGCCTGTCCACCCAGAGCTTCGGCGCCTGGTCGGCCGAATGGGGCGTCGACCTGGTGGTGACCACCTTGGGCACCATGCTGGTGGTGCCGGTGCTGCTGGCCGTCATCCGCCGCGCGGGCGAGCGCTGGGCGGCCTGGGGCGCCCTGACCTGCGTGGCCTTGTTGACCTTGATGCTGCTGGTCAAGCCGACCTGGATCGCCCCGCTGTTCAACACCTACAAGCCGGTGGAGCCCGGCCCCGTGCGCACGAGCATCTTGGCCATGGCGCATGCCAACGGCGTGCCCACCAACGAGGTGTACGAGTTCGACGCCTCGCGGCAGACGACGCGGGTCAGCGCCAACGTCAGCGGCATCGGGCCGTCGGCGGCCATCCGGCTGAACGACAACCTGCTGCGCCGTGCCTCGGAGGCGGAGATCCGCGCCGTGATGGCGCACGAGCTGGGCCACTACACGCTGAACCACATGCCCAAGATGCTGATGCAGTTCGGCCTGCTGATCTTCGCGGGCTTCGCCTTCAGCCAATGGGCCTTGCGCCACCTGCTGGCGCGCCATGGCGCGGCATGGGGCCTGCGGGGCGTGGGCGACGCCGCCACCCTGCCCCTGCTGGCGGCCGCGTTCTCCGTCTTCATGCTGCTGGCCACGCCGGTGTTCAACACCATCATCCGCACGCAGGAGATCGAGGCCGATCGCTTCGGCCTGGCCCTGGGGCGCGAGCCGCATGGCTTTGCCGAGGCGATCTTGAAACTGTCGGAGTACCGCAAGCCCGACCCCGGCCGCCTGGAGGAGGTGGTGTTCTACGACCACCCCAGCGCTCGCCACCGCATCCACGACGCCATGCGCTGGCGCGAGGCGATGGGGACGCCCTGAGGCGCGCTCGAACCGCAGGCGTCAGTTCTTCTCAGCGCCCATCGCGGCCCGCACCTTGTCACGCAGTTCGATGGCCTTCGCCGTGCGCTCGTTGCCCGGCCCCAAGACTTTGTCGAGCAGCGCGATCGCTTCGCCGAACTGCTGCTCCGAGGCCCGGGTGCGTCCTAAGTAGCCCAGCGCCGCAGCGTGCGTGTAGCGGAAGACGCCCATGTAGGCGTGCTCGGCGCCGAACACGGGCTCGGCGAGCGCCATGGTCTCCTGCTCCAGTGCGGCAGCTTCGGCATAGCGCTTCAGGTCCACCAGTGCGCGCGCGAGGTTGTGGTGGCAAATCAGGGTGTCGGGGCTCGACGGCCCCGAAGCCGCCTTCTCGGCCGCGCAGCCCTGCGCGAGGTACTGGTGCTGCCGCACCGGATCGCCCATGTCGCCGTAAAGCACCCCTAGGTTGTTGAGCAGAGTGCGGTAGTCGGCCGAGTCCTTGCCGTATTCGGCGCCGCGGACTTCCAGCGTGGAGAGCATCAGTGCTTCGGCGCCCGGGTAGTCCTTCAGGTCCTGCTTCACCAGCGCGAGGTCCGAGAGGGAATTCAAGGTGCGGTCGTGGCGCGGCCCGTTCAGTTCGACCGACAGTTTCGACGCGGACTCGAGGACCGGCAACGCCTCGGCCAAGGCGCCTGAGAGATACAGGGCGCCGCCGAGCGAGCGCATCGCCTCCAGCGTCGCGACGTGGCCTTTGCCCTGCTGAGCCTCCTGGCCGGCCAACGCCTGGCGGTACAAGACGATCGCCTCCTTGTACTGACCCAACTGGCGATGGGCACTGGCCAGGTAGCTCAGCGTGGTCAGGGCTTCGGTCGAAGTGGGGCCCAGCAAGGTCTCCACGCGAGGGCGGACCTCGCGCAGGCGCGCCAAAGCCGACTTGAAGTCACCTTCCGCCATCAACGCGAAGGCCGTCGCGATCTCACCTCGGACCCGCACCGCCGGATCGGCATGCGCGAGCAGCGGGGCCAGCACGTCGCGTGCCTTTGCATACTCGCTCCGCCGCGTGTGCAGTGCCCCCAGGTCGACACGGGCATTGATCGCGATCGTGTCGGCCTCGCCGCTGGCTTCGGCGAGGCGCAGAGCCGATTCGAGTTCCGCCTGCGCCGGGGTGAACTGGCCGAGGCCAAGGTAAGCGTTGCCTAGCGCAGCTCGCACCGAGGCTTCCGCGACTGGCCGGCCCGTGAAGCGTGTGCCGACGTTCTTCGCCGCGGCGTCGAGCAAGTCGCGAACGCGGACATCGCTGCGGCCAGATACCAGCGGGTTGGCCTGCCCGAGCAGGTCCTGCGTGAGGAATTGGTTGACCGCCGCGGCGATCTCGGCGTCGTTGCGTGACCGCTGCTCGGCTTTGCGCACCTGCAGCAAGAGCAGGCTGACCACGCATAAAACCACGGCCAGTCCGGCACTGGCAAAGCCCCACTGGCGCCGGCGCTTGCGCGAGCTTTCTAGCAGCTCGCGAAGCCGCTGCGCCTCGTCCTGCGCGGCCAACTCGGCCGCTCGCTCGCTCCGTCGCGCTTCCAGCGAACGCAGGCGCTGCGCCAGCAGCGAGGCGTCGCCCAGTCTCTGCGAAGCATCGCCGGCGGCGGCAGCGGCGATGTCCTCGCGCAGCAGCGGGTCGTCGACATCGCTTTCCCAACCCGGTGCCAAGGGCTTGCGGGTGTCGCCGGTGATGCACTGGTAAAGCATCACGCCCAAGGCGTAGATGTCCGAGCGTGCGGTGGGCGCCTGGCCGGCCAGCACCTCGGGGGCGAGGTAGAAGGGCGTGCCGCCGGAATCCGCCCCCACCTGGGTGGCCGTGAAGCCAAGGCGTGTGATCTCTAGGGCCTCCAGCCGGGCGAGGTCGACCAACTGGCCGCTGCCGAAGTCGGCCAGCCTCACCTGCGGTGAGCCGCGGTCGTCGGCGACCAGCACGTTGCTGGGTTTCAAGTCCTTGTGCAGCACGCCCACCGAGTGCGCCGCTGCCAAGGCATCCGCGACTTGGGCCATCAGTTCCAGTCGCTGCGTCAGCGCGATTTGGCGCCAACCGCCCTGGCTGTCGGCCCAGTCCGGCAGCGACCCGTGCTCGACGTACTCCGACTCGACGTAGAACGGCACCTCGTTGAGGTTCCAGTCCAGCAGGCGAACGAGGTCTGGGCGCGGCCCGAGGCTGTCGTGCAGGACGCGGTAAAGGGTGATCTCGCGCTTCAGCGAGGTGAGGCTGCCGGCGTCCAGGCCGAACTTGAACACCCGCTTCTCGCCGGTCTTCCCGTGCTGGGCCAGCCAGGCTTCGCCCATGGCGCCGCTGCCGAGCCGCCGCACCAGCGCCCACTGCGGCCGCAGGGGCGGGGCGTCGCCCGGGTTCAGCTCGGGGATTTGGGGCAGGCTGGGCGCCGGGCTGGTTTCCACCTGGACGGCGGCGACCAGCCGGTAGCCGTAGCCGTGGACGGTCTTGATGATGGCCTGCGACTCGTCGCCCAGGCCCTGGCGCAGGCGGGCAATGCACTTGGTAAGCACCGCATCGCTAAGGACGCGCCCCGCCCAGACCTCGTCAAGCAGCTCCTGCTTGGTGACCACTTCGCCGGCGTGCTGCAGCAAATAGAACAGCACTTCGAGCTGCTTTGGCTCCAGCTTGACCACCGTTCCGCCGACCGTGAGCCCCAGGGACCGCCCGTCAAAGACGCAGTTGTCGAAGCGGAAACGCAGTTCCCGACGGGAGGAATCCGTCCGGCGACGGGGGGATGAGTTCTGCATGTCGTTGATTTCTAAGGCGCAATTCTTGCGCCGATGAAAAGTAGGAAAAAGGCTCGGAATCCGTCAGGACCTGCTTGGTGGTCATCGCACAACCTGCGGACTCAGTTGACCGGACCCCCGTTTTCACGAATTGGAGCCCGGCCACCGACCGTGCCAAACGGCGCGCAGGGTACCCGGACTTGGCCCTCCCAAAGGGACATCCAGGTGGTCTGCGCGTCGCCCTCCAACGCCCTTGGAAGCGACCATGCCCACGACCCGCCCCCCCCTCCAACGCCCTGCCTGGCCGCTTTGGCGGCTGGCCCCTTGGGCCGCCGCCTGCGTCCTGAGCGGCTGCGCCAGCACCGGCCCCGCGCCGGATCGCGACCCCGCCCAGGACGAGCCCAGCACGCTGGCGCCCTCGCTCCAGGCCCTGGCCGAAGGACGCAACGCCCCGGCCACCGAGGCAGCGCAGCGCTGGGTTCACCGCCATCCCGGCTCGGCCCAGGGGCACTTGGTGCTGGCGGCCGGCCTCCATTTGGCAGGCGACCCGGCATCGCTGGACCTGGCCGCCTCCGGCTACGGGGCGGCGCGCCAGCTGGGCGGCCCCACCTTTTGGCCGACGTACTTGGCCGGCGTGGCCGCCTTCCAGCGCAACCAAACCGACGCGGCCCTGACGCACTTCGCCGAAGCGGCCCTGGCCCAGCCCGACCAGCCATGGGGCTTGGAGGGCTTGGCTGCGGCGGCTTACGCCCAAGGTCGCTTGGACCTGGCGCAAGCCGCCTCACGCCGTGCCCTGGCGCTGGACCCGCAGTCCGGCCCCGCCTGGCGGGTCGCGCTGTTGTCGTCGGCGGCGATGGGCGAGCGTCACGCCACGGCGGAGTTGCTGGCGCAAGCCCCGGCCCAGATCGATCCGGCCCAGCAGCGCTGGGCCCACGAGCGCGCCCAGCTCTTGGTGCGCACGGCGGCGGTGGACCAGCCTCCGGTGAGTCAGCAGTTGGCCCGCGCGGCCGACGCGGTGGACCCGCTGTCCTTGCCCGGTGCAGGCACGTCGCCCACGTCACCCAGCACGTCGAATGGCACGCCGCCGACAGCGGGAGGCGAGCCGCAGCAGCTCACCGTGGACGTGACCTTGATCCTGGCCGACGGCCGCAAGAGCCGGGCCTACGGCGTGAACCTGCTGGACGGGCTGCAGATGCAGTTCGGCCAGGAGCGCACGAGCACCCGCAACGGGGGCAGCAACGGCGACAGCGTGCAAACCGCCATCACCCGCGCCATCCGCATCCCGGACGTGGCCTACAACCTGAACATCTTTAACCGGGGCAGCCGTTACTACGAGGTGATGGCCCGGCCGAGCCTGACGGCGTTCACCGGCCAGCAAAGCACCTTCTTCGTCGGCGAGCAACTGCACGTGCAGGTCAGCGGGGTGAACACCGCCCAGCTGGAGAAGATCGACGTGGGCGTCACGCTCAAGATCACGCCCAGCGAGGTGCGCGCCGACGGCGCTCGCTTCCGCGTCGAGGCCGACCGCAGCTTCTTCAGCGACCAGGGGGTGGGCAGCTTCAAAGAGCAGCTCGCCACCTTCAAGCAAAGCGTGGCCGCCACAGCCGACGTGCGCTTTGGCGAAACCTTGGTGCTGAGCGGCCTGTCAGAAAGCCTGCGCGACGGGCAGTCGTCGCGCGTGCCGGTGCTGGGCGACATCCCCGGCCCCGACGTCCTGTTCAGCCGCAGCACCAACCTGGAGCGGCAACGCTCGGTCATCGTGCTCGTCACGCCCTCACTGCCCTTGGGCCTGGCGCGCACCACAGCACGCAGCCCCGCGCTCGACCGGCTGATTGCCCTGTGGGACGAGGTGATCGAACCCCGCATGGGCGGCCCCGCCTTGGTGAATCGCCTGCGCAAGTTGCCCAGCTTCACCCGCGCCGCCGCGGGCGATGCGCTGGTGCGCGACCTCTCCGACCCCGCCGTGCGGCGCGCCCTGGTGGCGTCGCTGGAAGGTCTGCCGGGCGCCGTGGCGCCTGCCCCTCGCCTGTCTCCCCCGGCCGCCACTCGGCGGTCTTCCACCCCTGAAACCACGTCCCTGCAAGGAGCCCTGCTGTGAACCTGAACCGACTTCCCCTTCGACGCACGGTGCGCTGGCTGTCTGCCGCGCTGCTGAGTACCCTGGCCGGCTTGGCCCATGCCAATTGCAGCGCGCCACGCGACGCTGGCGCCTGCCCGCTGCAGGCTGGACCGCTGGCCTTTGACCGCTGCTTCGGCTCGTTCAATGGGCAACCCACCCCTTTGGGCAACCAAGCCTGCAACGCCTTGCGCGACAGCAACAAACTGCTGAACGCCCTGGGCGCCAACGCCAACAAGGCCAAGGCCGACGCCGAGCGGGACTGGAAGGCCTTCGTGACGGTGGCCACCCGCGATGCCATCGACACCGAGGCCGTGCTCGACATCCAGCGCGCCCTGGGCACCGTGAAGGAGATCGAGCGCGACGTGAACGCCTTCCTCCAAGACCGCGAGTGCGGCACGCCGGCCGCCATGGCCACCTTGAATCGCAAATTCACCGAGGCCGCCAGCTTCCTGGCGCAAGCCGGCCAAGTAGGCCAACAGTCCCTGGAGGCGGCTGGCAAGCTGCGGCCGGTGGCCGACGAGCTGGGCAAGATCGGTGCCGAACTGCAGCGCCTATCCGCCGTGGCCAACGCCAAAGGTGGCCAGGCCAAGGCCGACTTCGACCTCCTGCAAAGGGCGGTGCAAGAGCTGCAACAAGAAGTGGGTGGGCTGCTCGCCACCGACTTTGCCGGCGTGGTCAGCTCCGGCGCCTCGTTCGTCAGCAGCGTTGGTCCCTTCGTGGCCCAGTGCGCCGGTTGCGCCACGGCCTTGTCGGGTGCCATCAGCAGCCTGACGGTGGGTGGCACCGTCACCGTGGGCGGCGGCGCGCTTTGCCCTGAGACGGCGGGCGCCGGCTGCGTCGCTGCGGCGGTGAGCTTGCCCGTCAGTGCTGTGGGCACAGGCCTGGGCACGGCCTTGGCCACGCCGGCCTGCGCCGCTGCCGCCACCGGCATGCTGGAGATGGAGCAGAAGTACCGCGACATCACCACCTTCGTGAACGGCATGGTCAAGCTCGCCACCTCCCTGCCCAAGTCCGTGACGCAAGCCGTATCGGCAGGGCAAGCGCTCACTCGCTTGGCCGGGCAGCTCGGCAACGAAGGGCGGCAGTCGATCGTCGCCATCCAGGCCAGCCTGAACCGCATGCAGCCCGCCTTTGACGATGCGGGTGACACCTTGGAGCGACAAATTGCGCCGCGTGTGTCGCGCATGGCCGGCGACTTCATCACCACGCTGGGGCAGGACACCGCCCGGCTGGGCAAGTGCTTCCACAAGCTCCAGGCTTTGACGGCCGACCTGAGTGGCGACGTCTACGAGGGCTTGACCCTCTTGCTCGAAGCCGGCCCTGAAGCGATCGACGCCGGCAAGATCGTCAGCAACCTGCAAACCCAAGGGGGCGATGCCGTGGAAGCTGCCCGCGACTTTGCCGATCGCGAGTGGAACCGCTTGAAGGACGAGCAGCGCAGCCTGAACCGCCGCGCCTGGGGCGTGGACCCCGGTGTGATCGACCCTGGCAAGACCGTGCCGCACCTGATTGGCTTGGTCGCGCGTCCGGCAGAAGTCGCAGACATCGCCAACGACAACGTCGTGATGCTCGGTCGGCAAGCCGACATCTTGGTGAAGTCGGTCGACGCCGGCAAGCGCGCCTTCCTGAACCAAGACCGGCTGACCATCCAGGCCAAGGCGAAGTACAGCAACGCCAAGGCCAAGGCCAAGCGCGCCACCATCGAGATCGCTAAAGCCAAGGCGAAGGCCAAGGCGCGAATGGCCGCGGCCCAGAAGACCGACAACATCGCGCAAATGCGGCCCTTGGCAGTCTGGCCCAACGCACCTCGCCCTCGGTTCACGGCTGTCGTTGTGCGCTAACCAACCGCTGAAAGCTTGAGCCGCAAGCCCAAGCGGGCCGGGCCTCCCAATTTGGGGGCCCGGCCCTTCCATTTGGCGATGACAAACGTACGCATGGGCATGTTCGGATCAAGACCTGCGGGGCGACACTGCGCCCCCTATGCAACGGACTGCCGTGCCCCTCACCGTCTGGCTTGCGCTTTGCAGCGCCCAGGTGGCGAACGCGCAGACGCCCTCGCCAGCCATCGCCCCCGCCAGCGCGGCCAGTGCCCCCACCACTCCCAGCACCCTCGACAAAGTCGTCGTCACCGGCGGCCCCACGCCCGAGATGCGCCGCCGCGCCAGCACGGCCAGCAAGATCGTCATCGGCCGCGAGGAGCTGCTTCGCTATGGCGACGGCGCCTTGGGCGACGTGCTGCGCCGCCTGCCCGGCGTCACCATCGGCGGGCGCCCCGGCCGCGGCGGCGACGTGCGCTTGCGCGGCTTAGGGGGCGGCTTCACGCAGATCCTCATCGACGGCGACCGCGCGCCGGCTGGGTTCTCGGTGGACCAGCTGCCGCCCGAGCAGGTCGAGCGCATCGAGCTCATGCGCGCCCCCACCGCCGAAACCGGCGCTCGCGCCGTGGCGGGCACCATCAACATCATCCTGCGCGAGCCCCTGGCCCAGCGCAGCCACGAACTGCGCCTGGGCGCCAGCCTGGACCATGGCGAGCCGCAGTGGGATGCGCACTGGACGCGCAACGGCAAGTTCTGGGACGACGCGCTGGTGGGGGCGCTCAACGTCAGCCTGAACCAGCAGCGCCGCTTCAACGACACCAACACCCAAACCAGCAACGTCAACACCCAGAGCGGCGCACGCGGATTCACCACCGCGCTGGGCGGCAACCTGGATCGCCGCCACAACCTGAACGCCAACGGCCGCTTGCGCTGGAAGCTGGGGGAGTTCACCTCGCTGCACCTCGCCCCCGTGCTGGCCTTGAGTCAAGGGGACAACGCTGGCGGCTGGGCGCAAACCGGCGTGACCCGCTTCGACGCCACGCAAACCCACAGCGACAGCCGCAGCAGCACCTGGCGCCTGACCACCACCCTGCAGCACCGACTGCCGCCGGGCACGCGCCTGGAGGCCCGCGTGTTTGGCGGGCGCACCCGCAGCGTGAACGAAAGCGATCGACAGGACAGCCTGCGCGGGGTGCAGGGCCGCTTTCAAGACGACCGCACCCGCACCACCGACGACAACCTGAGCCTGTCGGCCAAGTGGAGCGAGCAAACCAGCCGCGAGCACAACTGGGTCAGCGGCGCCGAGGTCGAATGGACGCGGCGCGACCAGCTGCGCGAAAGCCTCGTCGACGGCCAGCCCCGCCCCGAGCTGGCCGAGTTCGGCGACAACCTGCAAGCGCGCACCCAGCGCATCGCCGCCTACACGCAAGACGAGTGGAGCCCTTCGCCGCAGTGGTCCACCTACCTGGGCCTGCGCGTCGAACAGATCCGCACCGAGGGCGACCCCGGCCGAAGTTCCAACCAATTGATCCCCACGCTGATCGCCACGCGCAACACCAGCCGCGTGCTCTCGCCCCTGGCCCACGCGCTGTGGAAGCCCACCTGGAGCCAAAGCGACCAGATCCGCATGAGCCTGACGCGCAGCTACCGCGCGCCCGGCCTGAACGACCTCATCGCCCGCCCCGGCATCAACGCCACGTACCCGACTGGCCCCAACCCGCAGAACAGCCCCGACTGGGCCGGCAACCCCGAGCTCAAGCCCGAGTTGGCCACCGCACTGGAGATCGGCTGGGAGCGCTTTTTGCCCAACGGCGGCGTGCTCACCGTCAACGGCTTCGCGCGCGACATCCGGGGCCTCATCCGCCGCCTGCTGGCGCAAGAAACCGTGCCTTGGGACGCCAGCCCCCGCTGGGTCAGCCGCCCGCGCAACCTCGACCGCGCGCGCAGCATCGGCCTGGAGCTGGAGGCCAAGGCCCGCGTGGACGAGCTGTGGGACGACCCGCCGGACTGGCTGCGCCCGCTGCTGCTGCGCGGCAACCTGGCCCTGTTCCACAGCCAGGTGGACGGCCTGCCCGGCCCCAACAACCGCCTGGACCAACAGCCCAAGGGCACGCTGAACCTGGGCGCCGACTACCGCTTCATCGGCACCAGCGCCAGCGCCGGCTTCAACCTGGGTTACGTGCCCGACACCCTGGTGCAGCAAACCCCGCTCAGCACCTGGCGCCAAAACCGCCGCCGCGTGGCCGACTTCTACCTGGCCTGGGCCCAAGGCCCCGAATTGACCTGGCGCCTGACCGCCAGCAACCTCGCCCCGCTGGACACGCTGACCACCACGACCGTGAGCGCCGCGCCGACCGTCACGCAGACGGAGAACCGGCAGCGCACGTTCACGGTGTGGGGGGTGCGGGCGGAGATGCGGTTTTGAGCCCCGCTCCCGCCTCGCGGACCCCTGAAGCGACCGCCTGACCGGGTCGCCCCCCGGCCGGCAGGGTGTGGCCGGCTCGTCGCCGGGGTTTCGATCCTTCAGCCCGAACCGATGTCCGTCCAATGGGGCGGGTCCGGATCGATGGCCTCCCCCTTCAAGCCCCGATCACGCCCCCATCTCGCTTGCGGATGACCACGGTGGCCGAGCGGGGACGGCCGTCGCTGCGGTGGTCGGGCCAACTGGAAAACGCAGTGGGCTTGGCCGGGTCGCTGCGGTCGCCCGGGGTCTCGCCGGGGTGTTGCACGTTGACGAACATCGTGCGGCCGTCGGGGGTCATGTCGATGCCGGTGATCTCGCAGCCCACGGGCCCGACGAGGAAGCGCCGGATCTCGCCCGTGGCGGGGTCGGCCGCCAGCATCGCGTTGTTGCCCAGGCTGGCCACTTCTTTGGGCCCCAGATCGCCCTGGGTGGGGTCCTTCTTGAGGAAGGCCACGCCGGGGCCCATGTCGGCGCTGCTCATGTCGGTTTGGATCCACAGCACGCCGCGCGGGTCGACCCACAGGCCATCCGGGCAGGCGAAGGCGGCCGCATCCCGCGAGCCCTTCATCCGGCCGCGGGCGTCGGCGCGTTCGGTGGCGGGGTCGCCCGCCAGCACGAAGTGCTCCCAGCGGAAGGTTTCGGCGTGGAAGTCGCCGTCCTCACGCCAACGCAGGATGTGGCCCCCCACGTTGTTGGCGCGGGGGTTGGCGGCGTCCACGCCGGGGCGCCCGGGGGCGCCGCGTTGGCTGTTGTTGGTGAGGGTGACGTAGACCTGGCCGCCCACGGGGTCGACGGCGATCCACTCGGGCCGGTCCATCTTCGTGCCGCCCAGGGCATCGCTGGCTTGGCGGGCCTGGATCAGCACCTGGCCCTGGTCGGCGAAACCGGCCGCGGCGGTGAGGGGGCCTTGGCCGTGCACCAGGGGCAGCCAACGGCCGCGGCCGTCGGCGTCGAAGCGGGCCACGTACAGGGTGCCGTGGTCCAGCAGGGTGCGGTTGGCCCGGCCGCCGCCGGGTTTCACGCGGTCACGGCTGACGAATTTGTAGATGTACTCGAAGCGGGCGTCCTCGCCCGAGTACACGACGGCACGGCCGTCTTTCGTCAGCGCGACGGTGGCCCCCTCGTGGGCGGCGCGGCCCAGGGCGGTGCGCTTGATGGGCGTGCTGCTGGGGTCGTAGGGGTCGAGCTCGACGACCCAGCCGAAGCGGTGCGGCTCGTTGGGGTGGCTGCTCACGTCGAAGCGCTCATCGTGCTCGGCCCACCGGTAGCCCCACTGCTCGCCCGGGCGCAAGCCCCAGCGGGTTTGATGCGCATTGGGGCGGTTGGGGCCACGAAAGTAGCCGATGAAGTTTTCTTCGCCCGACAAGTAGGTGCCCCAGGGCGTGCGCGAGGCAGCGCAGTTGCTCAGCGTGCCCAGCACGCGGCGGCCGCTGGGGTCGGCGGCGGTTTGCATCCACGCGTGGCCGGCGGCCGGGCCCTGCACCCGGAACGGACTGCTGGCCGTGAGCCGCCGGGCGTAGGGCGAGGGCAGCACCGGCAACCAACGGCCGTCGGCTTGGCGCGCGATCTCGCACACGCTCAAGCCGTGCGCGGCTTGGCTCTTGGCCACCTGCTCGGGGCCCCATTGGGCCCCCCCGTCGGGGAACAGCAGGCCGTGGTCGGCGTACTCGTGGTTCATCACCAACAGGCCGCGCTGGGAGCCGCGCAGCGGGAAGTAGCCCATGCCGTCGTGGTGCATGCCCATCTGCACCGCTTGGTCGGCCGCGCTGTTGCTGCCGTCGTGCCGGAAATCCGGCAGGGCGCCGCGCACGCCCACGGGCTCGCCCCAGGCTTGCAGCACCTCGGCGATGTAGCCCTCGGGCACCGTCACCGTGTCGGCCTCCGACAGCGGTACGCTCTGAAAGCCCAGCTTGCCGCCGCCCGCCGCCTGCGCGCTGCCAGCGCCCAGCAACGCGCCCAGGGCGCCGCCCTGCACGGCCAAGGGCGACAGTAGGCCAGCCACCGCCGAGGCCAAGCCCCCGCGCAACACGTGGCGGCGGCCTTGCAATGCGGGGTCGTGGATGCTGGGGTTGGCGGAGGGGTTGCTGTCCTCCATCGTGCTGAAGTCTTTGGCCATGGTGCGGCTTGGCGCCAAACAAGGGGGCGCCAGCCTGCCACAAAGCCATGACCCTTCGGTGACAGCCGGCCGCCCGCCAGAATGCGGGCTCATTTCGTCGCATGGGGGTGGGTATGGCGCTGTGGGTCTTGGTGGTCGGTCTCGTGCTGTTTTTGGGCGTGCACAGCGTCCGCATCGTGGCCGAGCCCTGGCGGCAGGCGCAAATCGCCCGCCTGGGCGCGCAGCGCTGGAAGGGCCTGTACTCGCTGGTGTCGGCCCTGGGGCTGGGCCTCATCGTCTGGGGCTACGCCCAGGCCCGGCTGGACGCCGCGCCCCTGTTCTACCTGCCCCACGGCATGGCCACGGGCATGCGGCACTTGGTGGCGCTGCTGGTGCTCGTCGCCTTCTGGTTGTTGGTGGCCGTTTACGTGCCGCGCAACCACCTCAAGGCCGCGGTCAAGCACCCCATGGTGCTGGCCGTCAAGGTGTGGGCCCTGGCCCACCTGCTGGTGAACCACACGCCGGTGGACCTGCTGCTGTTCGGCGGCTTTCTCGTCTGGGCGGTGCTGAACTTTCGGGCCGCGCGCCGGCGTCCGGTGTCGGTGCCCGCAGGCACCCTCCAGGGCACAGCCCTGACCCTGCTCATCGGCACGCTGGCCTACGCCGCCACCGCGTTGTGGGTGCACCAAGCCTGGCTGGGCGTGGCGCCGCTGCGGGCCGCCGGCGCGTGAGCACCACCGCCTACGCCCACCTGCTGGACCTGGTGGCCGGCGAGCGCGCGCATTGCGACCGCCAGGCGGAACGCCACCGCGACGCCTACCGCTGGGGGCAAACCGCCCTCATCGTGCTGAGCGCCGCGGCCAGCCTGACAGCTGGTCTGGGCCTGCTCATGGGCCCCACGCAGAGCCCCTTGCTGCAATTCGCCGTGCTCTGCCTCACCACCGTGGGCACGGCCCTGGGCGCCTGGCTGGAAATGCGCCGCACGCGCGAGCTGTGGCAGCACGAACGCGCCTTGCACCACGGCCTTCAGGACCTGGAGCGCGAGATGCACTTCCGCGGCGCCCAGGGCGAGCCCAGCGAGGCCCAAGTGGACGCCTGGTTCGAGCGCTTGCAGCAACTGCTGGGGGCGGGCAGCGAGCGCTGGGCCAAGATCGTCGAGCGCGCGCCGGGCAAGGCGGCCTGAACCGAGCCCCACCCATGGCGATGACCCTGCGCGACGCCAGCGCCGAGGCCTTGACCCTGGCCGAGACCGACGTGCCCGCCGCGGCCGCGCGCTTCCGTGAGCACCTGGCCCAGTTGCCCACGCCCGAAGCCCGAGACCCGCAAGCCCTGGCTTTGCTCGACGCCCTGGACACCATCGGCCTCGTGCAACAGGGGCAGTTCCCAGCAGCCTTGCAGCGCGCCGTGCCCGCGCTGGCCCAGCTGGAAGTCAGCCCCTGGGCCGACCGCCTCGAATGGCTCTACACCAGCTTGGCCTTTGCGCTGGGCATGTTGGGCGACACCGAGCGTGGCTTGGCCTGGGTGACCCGCGCCCTGCGCCTCACGCAGGCCCGCCCGCACAGCGAATGCCGACGCCGTGCGCTCAGCACCCAGGGCACCTTGCTGGCCATGCTGGAGCAGTGGGAGCCGGCCCGCGAGACCCTCGCCCAAAGCCTGGCCTTGGCCCAGGCCAACGGCCACGTGCGCGGCGAGGTCGTGGCGCGCTGCAACCTGGCCAACGTGTCGGTGCACGAGGCCTGGGGCCTCGACCCCGAGGACCCTCGCCGCGTGCAGCTCGGGCGACAGGCCCTGGCCCAGGCCACCCCGTCGCGCGCCCAAGCCGAAAGCCATGGCCTCGTGGGCCTGGCCGGCTTGGCGGCCAACGTCGAGGGCTTCGGCCACCTATTGAGCGGGGACGCCGAGGCGGCCGTCGAATCGTTCCGCTGCGCCATGCCCTGGACGGCCGACAACCCGTCCCTGCACGCCGAGACGCAGCTGGGCTGGGCCGTGCTGCACCGCCTGGCCGGCGACTGGGACGTGGCCCGCGCCGCCTTGGCCCGGGCCGAATGGCTGGCACGCGAGGCGCACTTGCCCCAAGTGCGCGGCTGGACCTTCGACGAAGGCATGCGCCTGGAATCCGCCGCCGGGCGCCATGACGAGGCCCTGGCCTGGGCCCGGCGCGGCATTCAGCATTGGAAAGAGCAGCTGTCCCGGCGCGTGGACGCCGTGTCGCAAAGCGCCAGCCTTTTCGAGGAGCTGGAGCACAGCCGGCGCGAGGCCGCCGCGCTGCGCCAGCAAGCCATGGCCTTGAAAGACGCGGCCCTCCAAGACCCACTCACCGGGGCCCTCAACCGCCGCGGCTTGGCCACCGCGCTGGCCACCAGCGCCTGGCGCGACCCCGCCCAGCCCGCTGTGGCCGTGCTCATCGACGCCGATCACTTCAAGGCCGTCAACGACACCCATGGCCATGCCGTGGGCGACGCGGTGCTGGTGCGTCTCGTCCGGCTCATGCAGGGGCTGGCGCGTCAGGGCGATTTGGTCGTGCGCTGGGGGGGCGAAGAGTTCTTGCTGCTGTTGCCGCACACCGAGCTGGCGGGCGGCTTGGCCGTGGCAGAGCGCCTGCGGCACGCCGTGGGACGCGACGACTGGCAGCGCCTGGCGGCTGGCTTGGCGGTCACCGCCAGCCTGGGCCTGGCCGCGTGGGGGCCCGGTGAAGCCTTGGACGACGTGCTGGCGCGGGCCGACGTCGCCCTCTACCGCGCCAAGCAAGGCGGCCGCAACCGCACCGAGGCCGGCTGACCCGCTTCGCCCCGACGCTCGTGGGTCCCTGGCGGCCTGGGATTGAGGGCGGCGGCCAGCAAGTCCGGCCCGAGCTCGGCACCGGATCGCCACGGAGCCGCCCCATCCCCTTGGCCCCCAGGCGTGGGCTGCAGCTACCGCGCTCGGCCGCCCCAAGGTGACCGATATCCAAGTTTTGATCGTCAGCCGAGAGTGATCGCCGACGTGGGGCCCGCGTCTCGGCCTGGCAAAGTCTTGAACGTGGGCTCCTGGCGCTCGCCGTCTGCGCACGCATGCGATGTCAATGTGTTGACGCACCGGGTGCGAGCTGACACGCCGAAGGTCGACCGACTCCTACAGGCTGTCTGCTGTCGGTGAGTTTTAGCGGGTCAGCGGCCGCTGCCTCCGACAGCGGTCATTGGACCGTTCGAGGGCTGAGTGACCGGTGCACACCCAGGACCGGCCCTTCAGCAGAAACTGCGCCTTGAGCCGTCGAGCCCTGACACCGCGCGCAGGTCACTATTTGTCGGCCCCAATGGGGGCAACATGAAGCTGGGCAGATACGGGTTGCCTCAACCCGACAGCACCTTGCAGTACTTCGGGTTCGCTAGGCCGCAAGCCAGTTAACGCCGAGCTGGTCAGTGATTGCTCGCCCGACCCCCTTAAGGCGTTCTGCACAACTTCTGGCCAGTCTTCCCTGCTGGGGCGACTCCTTGTAGCCGGCTTGCGAGTTCGGCCAAACGCCAGTGAGCTGCCTTTCAACATGGCGGAACCGGCCGAGCATCCAGAACTATTGCCACTCGGCGCCTCTTCGGCGCATCCTCAAGAGCCCTCAACTCGATGGGAGACCATCATGGCAAGCTCAGGCAACGCTGTTCATCGCGAACCGTGGAACAAGGGCAAGATCGTCGGGCAAAAAGCGCCATTCAAGCTGAAGGACATCTGGGCGCTGCGTGTCCGTTTCCAGATGGAAGGGCGCGTACGTGATCTCGCGCTTTTCAACCTCGGCATCGACAGCAAGCTACGCGGCTGTGACCTGATCGCGCTCAAGGTCCGCGATGTGTGTCACGGCGATCAAATGGCCACTCGATCGGTCGTCATGCAACACAAGACCCAGCGACCCGTGCAGTTCGAGATCACGTCGGCGACTCGCAGCGCACTGCAAGCTTGGATCAAACTGGCTGGCCTGAAGTCCGACGACTTTCTTTTCCCCAGCCGACTTCATGATTCGCCACACCTTGGAACGCGACAGTACGCGCGGATCCTCGGACACTGGGTCGAAGAGCTGGGCCTGGACCGCGCGGACTACGGGACGCACTCAATGCGGAGGACCAAAGCGACCTTGATTTATCGGCGCACCCATAACCTCCGCGCTGTGCAGTTACTGTTGGGTCACTCGAAGCTCGAATCGACAGTGAGATATCTCGGGATCGAAGTGGATGACGCCCTGGAGATTTCTGAGCAGACGGAGATCTGACAGGCTCCCGCAGTTGGCCGCCCTGGCATCGTCCCGGCGCGGCCGCTCTCATTGGCGGCTCTCCGACGGTCGCGTGGTCTTGGCCCAAGAAATCGCCGGCCCATGCTGGTTCGATGTTCAAGTCCTGACGTCGTGCTTAGGGACTGAACCCTAGACCTCACTGCACTCGCCAAATCAAGGATTGGCTTCACCCTCTGCAGATCGGCAATCAACAAACCCGCCATGGAACATCACCTCAAAGCGGGGAAGTTCCCGATCAAAACCGGTCTTGCCACTGTCAACCCCCCCTTAAGGGTGGTGTTGCAGATGCTCCAAAACCCTTGCCTGGAACAGACTGTTACAGCCTTTGTAGCAGAGGGCCACGACACAATGCCGCCTCGTAGGCCCCGCCTACCGGTAGCTGGCGCCTAGACCGGCAGCCGCGTCTCCTTCTCTCTCCACTGCCATGTCGATCCAAACAGCCTCGGGCGTCCCCGGGTCCGCGGAGCTCTGCGCGCCTTCTGGCGGCCAAGCTTCTGCCCCTCCCGGTACCGGCACGAGCCGTTTGCAAGCCCTTTGTGTTCTGGCCCGCCTGCACCACGTGGCGGCCGAGCCCGAGGCCTTGGCCCACGCCTTGGGCTTGACCGCCTCGCAACCAGTCTCGAACGACGACCTGCTGCGCGCCGCACAGCACCTAGACCTCAAGGCCAAGTGGTCCCGCTCCAGCATCGATCGCCTGACCCTGGCTGCTCTCCCCGCTCTGGCCCAGCTCAAAGACGGCCGCCTTGTGGTCCTCGCCCAGTGCGACGGCCAACGCGTGCTCTTCATGGACCCGGCCTCGGGCGTGGCCCGCCCCACCATCGAGCCTATGGAGGTCTTCGCCACGCAGTGGACCGGCGAGCTGCTCTTGGTCACCTCCCGCGCCACCCTGGCGGGCGAGCTGCGTAAGTTCGACTTCTCTTGGTTCGTACCCGCCCTCGTCAAGCACCGCAAGCTGTTCGGTGAGGCGCTCTTGGTCTCGCTGTTCCTGCAGCTCTTCGCCCTGGTTTCTCCGCTGTTCTTCCAGGTCGTGATGGACAAGGTGTTGGTGCACCGGGGCATGTGTCAGTGGCCACTGAATACTCCCCATATCGGGCCATTCAAATTTCCCCAGTTTGATCCTTCGCGC
>NZ_JAPZSY010000133.1 GCF_027532025.1 Inhella sp.
GCAGGTCGGGGGCGTCTTCCGGGCCGCGGCCCGCTGCCAATCGGTGCTGCAGCGCGTCGTATTCGGCCTGCAGCACCCGCGCCCAGCGCGCTCGGTCGGCCGCCTGCGGCATCCAAGGGGCCCCATTGGCCAAGCCCTTGACTTGATCGAGCTGGTGCGCGAACTCGTGCACCACCACGTTGCGCCCGTCGTCGGGCACCGCCGCGCCGTGCAACACGTCTTGCCACGACAAGATCACCTGCCCCTCGCCCCAGCTTTCGCCCAGCAGCGCGCGGCGCTGGTCTTGCACCACGCCACCCGGGGCGTTGAAGGGGCGGTTCACCACGAAGGCCCCCGGGTACAGCAACACCTGGCGCAGCTTGGGGTAGTACCCGCGCGGGTGCCCCAGCAAAGGAAGACAGGCCTGCGCCGCCACGGTGACGCGCATCTCGTCCGTCACCACCAAGCCCGCGCAGCCGATGAAGGCCTTTTCGGCCAAAAAAACCTGCATCAGCCCTTTGAGCCGCAACTGCAAATCGGCCGGCAAGCGCGCCACCTGCGGCACCCGCCGCCGCACGATGCGGCGCCATGCCGACGGCAAAGGCTGCTGCCGCTGGCGCCAGCGGCGGTGCGAGCGCCACAGCGGCTGCACGACCAGCAACGCCACCACGGCCAAGCCCGCGAGCATCAACACGGTCAGGGCCATGGTGCAATCTCGTTGGAAGACGACCCCCACATGGGTCCGCCAGCCTCCGGTTCAAGCCCCATGCCCACGCCCGACACCCTGCCCAACCTCGGCCCCGCCTCGCGGCGGCTGCTGGCCGACGTGGGCCTCCTGGCAGTGGACGACGTGCGCCGCATCGGGGCCGTGGCGGCCTTCGCCCGCGTGCAGGCCCGGCACCCCAGCGTCAGCCTCAACCTGCTGTGGGCCCTGGAAGGCGCCCTCACCGGCGAGCGATGGCAAGACGTGGCCCGCGAGCACCGCACCAGCCTGCTGCTGGCGCTTGAAAGCCACCACGCCGCACGCACGCAGCCTCGGTAGCCCCCATGACCGGCGCCCGCTGGATCGCCCACCTCGACATGGACGCGTTCTACGCGTCCGTCGAGCTGCTGCGCTACCCCGAACTGAAAGGCCAGCCCGTGGTCATCGGCGGCCGGCGCGACCAAGCCCCGCGCGACACCCCGCAAGGCCGCGTCTACGCCCGGCTGAAGGACTACACCGGCCGCGGCGTCATCACCACCGCCACCTACGCCGCGCGGGCCTTTGGCGTGCGCTCCGGCCTGGGCATCATGAAGGCCGCGCAGCTCGCGCCCGAGGCCATCCTGCTGCCCGTGGACTTCCCGGCCTACCGCGCCATGTCGCGCCGCTTCAAGGCCGCCGTGGCCGAGATCGCCCCGGTCATCGAAGACCGTGGCATCGACGAGATCTACATCGACCTCAGCCAACTGGCCGCCGAGCGCCAAGGCGCCGGGCACGACCCCCTGGCCGGCCTGCGCGAGGTGGCGCAGGACCTTAAGAACAACGTGCGCGCCGCCACCGGCCTGACCTGCTCCATCGGCCTGGCGCCCAACAAGCTGCTGGCCAAGATCGCCAGCGACCTGGACAAGCCCAACGGCCTGACCCTCATCCGCCCCGAGGACCTGACCACCCGCATCTGGCCCCTGCCCGTGCGCACCATCAACGGCATCGGTCCCAAGGCCGCCGCCAAGTTGGAGGGGCTGGGCATCGACACCATCGGCGAGCTGGCCGCGGCCGACCCCGCGTGGCTGGTCGAGCGCTTCGGCAAGGCCTACGGCGCCTGGCTGCACGACGCCGCCCACGGCCGCGACGAGCGCCCGTTGGTGACGCACAGCGAGCCCGTGTCCATCAGCCGCGAGACCACGTTCGAGCGCGACCTCGACGCCAAGCGCGACCGCGCGCAGCTCAGCCGCATCCTCACCCAACTGTGCGAGCAACTCGCCGCCGACCTGGCCCGCAAGGGCGTCGCCTCGCGCACCGTGGGCATCAAGCTGCGGTTCGAGGGGTTTCGCACGGTCACGCGGGACCAAACCCTGCCGGAGGCGGTGCACAGCGCCGAGGAGCTGGTGCACGCGGCGCGGCTGTGCTTGAAGCGGGTGGACTTCAATGCGCGGCTGCGGCTGATGGGCGTGCGGGCGGGGAATTTGGTGCGCGGTGCTTGAAAGCCATCCAACGCAACTCAGACCGGTTTGTCGCGATGGCGCCGTCGAAGCATCGACGAATGGGGCCACCGGAGACATAATTCAGCTCTGAATTTGGAGCCAAAAATGGCCACACTCCTTTCCGACATCACCCTACCCATCAGCGAGTTCAAGAAGAACCCCGCAGCAGCCGTCAAACGCGCGGGTGGGCGAGCCACGGCCGTGATGACGCACAGCGAGCCCACGTTCTATGCCGTGCCTGCCGCGCTCTACGAGCGCCTGTTGGATGCGGTCGAGGATGCCGAATTGCTGAAGGTGGCCCGCCGGCGCGTAGGGTCCAAGACCGTGCCGGTGGACCTCGCGGATCTGTGACGACACCACCGGCAACTTACGCCCTGGAGTTCACCGTCGAGGCGCTACAGGAATGGCGGGCACTGGACGGCTCCGTTCGCGCCCAGCTCAAGAAGGCCCTGCTCAAGCGATTGGGCAACCCGCACGTCAAGGCGTCCGCGTTGCGTGGCGATCTGGCGGCTCACTACAAGATCAAACTCAAGGCGCTGGGATACCGCCTGGTGTATCGGGTGGAAGACGGCCGGCTGGTCGTTGTCGTCATCGCCGTGGGGCGCCGCGAGAACGACGAGGTGTATCGATTGGCCGCGACTCGCGGCAAGCAGCCCTGAAGCCCATCATCGACGAGTGAGACGGCCGCCCTGATCGATAGCCGAGCGCAAAGGGCTGATGGGAAAAGGGCGGCTGGAGGAATGGGGGGAGGTTGCCAGTGTTGGGGTGGCGCAGGGGTTTAAGGGAGAGACCCCGGCGCCGGGCGCCGTACCGAAGGCATCAGGCTGCGGTTTGCAGGTTTTCGCGCCTACACGCGGGACCAGGCTGCGCCAGAGACGATGAACAGCGTCGCGGACTGGGTGCACGCTGCACGCTTGTGTCGGAGGCGATTGCAGTTCAATGCGCGCACTCGGCTGATTGGGGTGCGCGCGGGGAACTTGGTGAGGCCGGGTTGACAAAATGCAGGCCCCCTCTGGCGTTGCTGGGGGGCTGAGCACTCCAGGGAGAACTTCATGACCCGAATCGGGCGCCTCATCAGCGGCTGCGCCGCGCTCGCATTGGCTGTATCGGCCGCTGCCGCGCAGCCGGCTGCCGTACCAGCGGTGCCACCGCCAGCATCGGCCTTCTTTGCCTACCCACAGGTGCTGGACGCCCAACTGTCCCCCGACGGTCATCGGCTGGCCTTGAGCACCGCCTACCGCACAGGGCGTGTAGCGCTGTACGTTTTCGACCTCCAGGACAACAACCGGATCTCACAGGCAGCCAGCTTCCGTGACACCGACGTCACGCGCTTCGACTGGGTCAACGACGAGCGTTTGGTGTTCAGCGTCACTGACCTTCAGGCGGGCAGTGGCGAGAGCTATCGCGTGGCTCCCGGCCTGTTTAGTGCCCGGTTCGACGGCACGGAACTGCGTGCACTCATCAGTCGTCAAGGCGGACCGAGCGTGACCGGTGGCTCCGCCCGCGTTCAGGCCTTGCCCTGGAGCTACCGCCTGCTGCACGTACCTGCGCCCACGGCCGAGGGTCCGTCGGAAGAGGTGTTGCTGGGCGAACAGGTGTTCGACGGCGGCGAGCTGCAGGCGCTTGGGCCCGTCTGGCAAAACGTCCGTACGGGGCGGACTCGCAGCGCCAAGGTGGACGCGCCCGCCAGCGGCGTGGTGGGCTGGTGGTTCAACTCAGTGGGCGAGCCCTTGGTCGCGCTGGTGCTTGCCAACGATCAGCACACTCTGTTCCACCGCAGCGCACCGGGTGCGGAGTGGCAGGTGCTTGCACAGGCTCCTCGCGACCGGCTTCCATTCACGCCATTGCGCGTTGACGACAACGGGAGCTTCTACGTCACCCAAAACAGCGGTCGCGAGGGTCTTCGCGTGGTCAAGCGCTACGACTTCACCGCCAAGCGCCCCGAGGCCGAGCCTTTGGTCAGCGCACCGGGTTTCGACTTCTCGGGCCAACTGCTGCATGGCAGCGATGCAGATTCGCGGGGTCAGTTGTTGGGCGTGCGCCTAACGACCGATGCCGAAACCACCGTTTGGTTCGACCCATCGCTCAAAGCCCTGCAGGCTGTGGCCGACACGGCCCTGCCAGGTCGGGTCAACCGCATCAGTTGCCGCCGCTGCGGTCATCCTGACGCTGTCGTGCTGGTGCGTTCGTGGTCAGACCAGCACCCCGGTGAGCTGCTTCTCTACCGTCCGGGTACGCAAAGCTGGCAGCGTGTGTCGGTGGTCCAACCAGGCATCAACCCCCGATGGAGCGCCACCGTCAAGCTTGAGCGCATCGCCGCGCGCGATGGTCGGTCCATACCGGTCTGGATCACCCAGCCGCCGCTCTCCGCAGGAGAAGCGCCTGCCCCACGCCCTGCTGTGGTGATGGTGCATGGTGGGCCGTGGGTACGCGGCCACCAATGGCGCTGGGAACCCATGGCGCAGTTCTTGGCTTCACGCGGCTACGTGGTGATCGAGCCCGAGTTCCGCGGCAGCGCGGGCTACGGCGCAACCCACCAGCGTGCCGGCTACAAGCAGTTCGGCAAAGCCATGCAGGACGACGTGGCTGATGCCTTGCTTTGGGCACAGAAGCAAGGCATTGCCAGCGATCGCGCCTGCATCGCCGGAGCCAGCTACGGCGGCTACGCCACCCTCATGGGGCTGGCGCGCCACCCCGAGCTGTACCGGTGCGGGGCGGCCTGGGTCGCCCTGACCGACTTGCTGCTGTACGTGGAGGGCTCCTGGTGGGTAGACGACGACATCAGCGACTTCGGGCGGCGGGTGTCGCTCATCGAGCGGGTGGGCAACCCCAAGGAAGAGACCGAGCGGGCCATGCTCGTGGCCATGTCACCCATCCACCAAGCGGAGCGCATCCAGGCCCCGGTGCTGCTGGCCTTTGGCGAGGACGACCGGCGCATCCCACTGCAGCACGGCAAGCGCATGCGCGAAGCCTTGGAGAAGGCGGGGCGAACGCCCGAGTGGATCGTCTACCCCGGCGAGGGCCACGGTTGGCGCCTACCGGCAAACCGGGTGGACTTTGCCGAGCGCTTGGAACGCTTCCTGGCACCCCATTTGAAGTAGCGCCGTGAGAAGAATCCGTTCGACACCCGCGTCTTGCCTACTGCGGCGAAGAGATGACTCCGTTGACCACCAGCACGTCCTCGGAGGCAAAAGGCAAGACCCCGACGCACGCCGCCGGTCAGGCCCGTGTGCAGGGCCTGATGCCCGGCGTGCAGACCGGTGTTCCTTTCTCTCCCACCTGTGAATCATGAGAACCGTTCCGTTTCGTGCCATTCCCTTTGCGCTGGCCTTGCTCACGACCGCCTTTGGCAGCGGTGGCAGCGCTGCGGCTGACGCTGCGCCTGCTGCCGCCCCGCGCGACACCGCAGAGCTGGTGCTGGAACGCCGCGAGCTCGATGCCGTCACCGGCAAAAGCGCGGCTGAGACCCGGCTGCGCTTGAACCTCGGCACCTGCAACAGCCTGCGCGCCACCCTGGGCCTGGCGGCACAGGAGCCCGATCCACTGCTCTACACCGGGCGCCTGAACGGCGTCTTCACCGAGCGCCGCTACTACAGCGCCGGCCGCGCCGCGACCTACACCGAGGCACCGCCGCTGCCGGTGCTGGTCGATCTCGAGCGCTGGCAGATGGACCCGGCCCCCCCTGCCTCGCGCACGGCGCCCGACTGCAGCAAGCTCGAGCTGCGCGCGCAGCGCAGCGGCAAGCTCTGGGCCGATGGCGTGGTCTGGGACCTGAACTACCAGACCAAGGAGGCCGTTGGCAGGAGCAGTGCCGCCGACTTCACGGCCCGCAAGAGCGCCTTCGTGGCCACGGCCAGCAGCATCGAGGTTCCAGGCGTCGGCAGTTGCACCCTGGTGGCGCCCAGAAGCGGTGTGCAGCCGGCCGGCAGTTCGCTGTGCTACTGGAAGCACTTTCCCCTCGACACGCGCCTGAACCTGCCCTGGCTGCTGCAAAGCGACAACGGCGCGAGCAGCGGGCTGCGCATCACCAACAAGGCACTCAGCGCCAGCACAGGCACGCCGCAGGACGCAGCGCTCTTCCAGCCGCCCACCGATTTCACGCGCCGCAACCCGAGCTGAGCCCAGCCCATGCGTGTCCGTCCGGCCCAGCACGGCGCCGCCCTCGGGCTGGTCATGGGTCACCCAGGTCACGGGGTCTTGCCTTTTGTCTGTCTGTAGCTGGGTCAGAGGGGCAAGGGGACCCCAAGGGCATCATCTCGGGCAAGGTGGACATGAAGGAGTCGGACTTGCAAAATCCAGTTCCACCCGAACAGGCGGTGTTGAAGTGGCGGGGGATTGGGCGGTGATCAAGTTGCCGAGCCCTGAGGCGATCCGAGCGTCGGCCGA
>NZ_JAPZSY010000039.1 GCF_027532025.1 Inhella sp.
CAACCCCGCCCCCGTCGCCCACGGCGGCGGGGTAGCTGCTGTTTTTAGGCTAAAGCCAGGGCCACGGCGCCGGGTCGTCGTCCACGCGGTGGGGACGGGGCGGCGGGCCGATGCCGTGCGGCAGCGCCCCCGGCGCCTGCTCGATGGAGGCTCCAACCGTCGGCACCGTCGTGCTGCCTGCCAAGGGCAAGGGCTCGGGCGGCGGGGCCAGCACCTCATCGTGCGCTGGGGCCGCCTCCGGCGGCGATTTGGCCAGCCACACGTCGGCCATTTCGTGCTGGCTGCCATCGGTGCGCGTGAAGTGGGAGCGTGCCCCGATCCAGTTGCCCGCCTGCACCTCGTCGCTGGCGGTGGGGCGGGCATCCAGGCGCTCGATGCCCAGCGCGGCCAGGCTGTGCAGTTCGTCAGCCTGCGACACCCCGTCGTGGTTGGCGTCGACCCACACCCGCAGTTGGTCGAAGTGCGCGTCCTGGGCGTCGACGTCGCCATCGCCGTCGGTGTCCTGTTCGGCCAGAGCAACGTAGCCATCCGTGGCCCGCTGGCCGTTGGCCAGGCGGGTGCCCGAGCCGAACAGCTCTCGGCCATCGTTGATGAGGCCGTCGCCGTTGCGGTCGAGCGCCAGCAGCCCGTCGCCGCCCGTCACCCAGCCGAAGCGGGCGGTGACGCCATCGCCCAACAGGTCGAAGGCCACGCCCTGGGCGGCGCTCACCGTGCGCACGCCGTCACCGTTCAGGTCGAGCACCAGAGGGGTGGCCAGGAACAGGGCGTTGAGCTGTTGGGAGCTCATGGCCGCCAGTGCGTCGGTGTTGAAGGCCACGACCTGGGGCATGGTCATGGCCGCCAAGTCGGCGGTTTCCAGGCCCGGCACCTGGTCGCTGCGCAGCGAGAACACCTGGGCGGTGGTCAGGGCGCGAACCTGCGCGCTGCTCAGCACCTGCAGGGCTTCGGTGCCGAAGGCCGCGAGGTCTTGGGTTTCGATGGCGGTCACCTGTGCCGTGCTCAGGGCTTGCAGTTGGCGCGTGAGCAGGGTGGCCCAGTCTTCGGTGTCGAGCGCCGCAATTTGCGCGGTGCTGAAGGCGCGCATCTGCACGCTGGTCAGCGAGCGGATGTCGTTGGTGTCGAAGGCGGCCACTTGGTCGGTGCGCCAAGCCGCCACCTGGGCCGTGCTCATGCTGGCCAGGGCTTGGCTGCTGAGGGCCGCCAAGGCGTCGGATGCCAAGCCGGCGATCTGCTGCGTGCGCAAGGCTGTGGCCTGCGCGCTGCTCAGGGCCGACCATTGCTCGGTGTCCCAGCCCGCCAGTTGTTGGGTGCTCAGGGATGACAGGGCCGAGGTGTTGAGCGCACGCAGGTCGTCGGTGGCCAGGGCTGCCCACTGCTCGCTGCTCCAGCCTTTGGCCTGGGCCGAGCTCAACGCTGCGGCTTGGGCGGTGCTGATGGCTTCGATCGCGTCGGTGCGAAAGGCCGCCAGTTGGGCGGAGCCCCAGCCCCGCCAGGCGCCCACGCTCAGGGCTTGGAGGTCCTGGGTTTCGAGGGCGCCGATCTGCGCGCTGTGGAGGGACGCCACCTGCTGGCTGCCCAAGGCCGCGAAGGCCGCGGAGGAGAAGGCCACGAGCTCGTCGCTGCCCAAAGTGCGCAGCTGCGCGGTGCTCAGGCTGCCGGCTTGCGCCGGCGTGAGCCCGGCCCATTGATCGCTGGTGAGGGCGTCGAACTGGTCGGAGTTGAACCCGCGCAGCGCGGCCGTGCTCAAGGCGCCGATGGCTGTGCTGCTGAGGGCCGCGAGTTGGTCGGTGCGCAGCCCCAGCACTTGGTTCGACGTCAGCGCCGCGACTTGCGCCGACGTCATGGCTTGGAAGGCCAAGCCGCTGAGCAGGCCGATTTGGTCGGAACGCAAGGCGCGCAGGGCGGCGGGTTGCAGGGCCTGGAGGTCGTCGGTGTCCAGGCCGGCGAGCTGGTCGCTTCGCAGGGCCACCAGTTGTGTGCCGGTCAAGCCCCGGAACTGCTCGGTGCCCATGGCGTTGAGGGCGCTGCCATCCAAGCCGGCCAGCCATTGGGTGGCGATGCCCGACATCTGTGCGCTGGCCAGCTGATGGAGCGGTCCGGCGGCCAGGGCAGCGAACTGCGCCGAGTCCAGCCCGCGCCACGCCGCGGCGGTGATGGCGCGCAGGTCGTCGGTCTGCAGCGCCGCCAATTGGTCCGGCGTGAGGCCGCGCAGCTTGGTGGCGCTGAGCGCGGCGAACTGCTGGGTGCTGAGTGCGGCCAGGCTGTCGGTGCTGAGCGCGCCCAGGGTGCTGGCCCAGAACGTGACGATGCCTTGCGTGCCGATGGCGCGCAGGTCTTCGGTTTCCAAGGCCACGAGCTGGTCGCTGCGCAGGGCCAGCAGCTGCGCCGTGGTGAAGGCTGCGAACTGCGCGGTGCCCAAATCGTTCAAGTCCTGGCTGCCCAAGGCCGCCAGGGTGGCGGTGGGCAGGCTGCGCACCTGGGCCGAGCTCAGCCCCACCAACTGGTCGCTGCGCAAGGCGGCCCAAGCGTCGGTGCTGAGGGCGCGCAACGCTCCCGTGCTCATGCCCCGCAGGTCGTCGCTGTCCAACGCGGCGAGTTGCTCGCTGTTCAGGCTTCGCACTTGCTGGGTGCTCAGCGCCGCGGTTTGCTGTGAGCTGAGGGCGCCGACCAAGCTGGGCCCGAACAGCGCCAGCTGCGCGGTGCTGAGGGCGCGAATCACGCCGGTGCCCAGACCGGGCAGGTCGTCGGGCTGCAGGGCGGCCAGCTTGTCGGTGCCGATGCCGGGCAACTGGCTGGCCATCAGGCCCTGCAGCTGGTTGCTGGTGAAGGCGTTGAACTCGTCGGTGCTGAGCTGAGCGAGCTGCTGGCTGCTCATGGCCCGGAGGTGCTGCGAGCCCAACGAGCCGCGCTGCTCGGGGCTCAGGGCCGCCCACTGCGCGCTGGTCATGCCGCGCACGGCGGCGGTGTTGAGGGCGCGCCAGTCGTCGGCGTCGATGGCCGCCAGCTGCTCGGTGCTGAAGGCGCGCAGTTGGGCCGAGCTCAAGCCGGCCACTTGCACGCTGGTCAGGGCCTGCACTTGCTCGGTGTTGAGGGCGTTCACGTGCTCGGTGCGCAGGCCGCGGATGGCGTTCGAGGCCAGGCTTTGCACATCGGCGGTTTCGAGGGCGGCCACTTGGTCGGTGCGCCAGCCGGCCAGTTGCACGCTGGTGAAGGCGGCGAACTGCGTGGAGGACAAGGCGTTGATCTCGTCCGTGTCCAGCATGCGAAGCTGGGTGGTGCTCAGCCCCCGCACTTGGGCCGTGGTCAGGGACGACCATTGGGCGGCCGAGATGGCCCCCACTTGCTCGGTGGTGATGGCGCGCACCGCGGCGGTGTTCAAGGCGGCGAACTGCGCGGTGTCGATGGCCTGCCACTGGCCGGAGTTCAAGCCGCGCACCTGCGCGGGCATGAGGGCAGCCACCTGGCCGGTGCTGAACAGGGCCACCAGCTCAGTGGACAAGGCGCCCAGCGCAACGCTGCTGAGCGAGCGCACCGAAGCGGTGCCCAGCGCAGCGATGTCGTCGGTTTGCAAGCCTTGAACCTGGTCGCTGCTCAGGCTGGCGATTTGGGTGGAGCGCAGCGAGCCGATTTGCGCGCTGGACAGGTGGGCGAGGTCGCTGCTGTCGAACGAGCGCAGTTGGGCGCTGCTCAAGGCCTGCAACTGGCGCGAGCTGAGCGCCAGCATCTGCTCGGTGCTCAGCGCGTCCAGCCGGTCGGTGGCCAAGGCGCGGATGCCCAGCGTGGAGATGGCGCGCAGGTCTTGCGTCTCCAGCGCCGCCACTTGCGCGGTGGACATGAACGTGAAGGCGCGCGAGGGCAGGGCAGCGACCTGTTGGCTGGTCAGCGCCACGATTTGCGCGGTCGAAAACGCGGCCCAGTCCTCGCTGGTCAGCCGGGCAAGGAACTCGGTGCTGAGTTCGGGGATTTCCTCCAGGATCAACTGGGAAATCACGGAGGCCATCGCGGAAGCGCCCTGCTGCTGAATTCGTGGGGGGCGGCCACCGATCCTCGGCACCGCGCCCGCGGACTTTAGGCTTGAAGCCCGGAAATGGGGAGGGATGCAGGCTCAGTTCTGGACCCAGTGGCAGTGAAGGATTTGGCGCCGGGGTCGGGATTGACGGTTGGGACGGTTCTGACCCGGGCTCAGCCGCGCGCCACAGGTGCGCGCCGAGCCGAGTGCCCGCAGGCGCCGCCGACAATCCGCCGCCGAATCCTCCTCTCTGGCGGTCCCTGCCGCTCCCTTGCATGGCAAAGCTTTTTTGGCGCTACGGCGCGATGGCCGCGGGCAAGACCCTGGCCCTGCTGGGCGTGGCCCACAACTACGAACGGCTGGGGCGCAGCGTGGTGGTCTACACCGCCGCCATCGACGACCGCTACGGCGAAGGCACGGTGGGCACGCGCCTGGGCCTGCAGCGCCCCGCGCGCACCTTCGCCACCGACACCGTGTTCCAGGCCTCCGACCTGCCGGCGGGCACCGCCTGCGTGCTGGTGGACGAGGCGCAGTTCCTCACGCCCGAGCAGGCGCGGCAGTTGCACCAGATCGCGGTGCTGGGCGGCGTGCCGGTGATTTGCTACGGCCTGCGCACCGACTTCCGCGGCGAGGGCTTTGCCGGCGCCCTCGCGCTGTCGGCCCTGGCCGACCAACTCGAGGAGCTGAAGACCGTGTGCGCCTGCGGCCGCAAGGCCAGCTTCAACATGCGGGTGGACGCCGAAGGCCGCCGCGTGAACGAGGGCGACCAGGTGTCCATCGGGGGCGATGCGGCCTACATCGCCGTCTGCCCCCACCGCTTCTACACCGACGCCTGCCGGCCGTGATGCGCTTTGCCTTGTTGCTGCTGGCCGGCCTGAGTGTCAGCGCGGGGGCGGGGGCCGGCCCCACGCCAGCCCCCACCCGGGTGGAAATCGACGGCCTGCTGGCTGAGTTGCGCAGCGCCCAGTGCCGCTTTCAGCGCAACGGCAGCTGGCACACGCTGGACGAAGCGCAGCAGGTGCTGACCTACAAGCTGAAAAAGATCGAAGAACGAACGACCCTGGCGCGCACCGAGGACTTCATCGACCAAGCCGCCACCCGCAGCAGCACCACCGGCCAGCCGTACCAAGTGCAGTGTGGGCAGGGCGCCGTGGAGCCCGCGGGCCCCTGGCTGCATGCGGCCCTGAAGCGCGTTCGCGCCGTCAGCGCGCGGTGAAGCCGCCGTCGATCACGAACTCCGCGCCGGTGACGAACTTCGACTCGTCGCTGGCCAGGTAAACCGCGCACCAGGCGATGTCGTCGGGCTCGCCCATGCGGCCCAGCGGGTGCGCAGCGCCCGCGGCCGCCTTGGCGGCTTCCAGGTCGGGGCTCACGGCCTTCAGGTGGTTTTCCACCATCGGCGTCCAGATGTAGCCCGGGTGGATGGAGTTCACCCGGATTTGCTCGGGCGCGTACTGCATCGCGTCGTTCTTGGTCATCAGGCGCACGGCCCCTTTGGAGGCGTGGTACGGCGGCACCGACGCCAACCCCACCAAGCCCGCGATGGACGACAGGTTGACGATGCTGCCGCCCCCCGCGCGCCGCAGGTGCGGGATGGCGTGCTTGGTGCCGAAAAACACGCCCTTGACGTTGACCGCCTGCACCCGGTCCCACTCGGCCTCGGTGGTTTCGTGGGTGGGCTGGCTGGCGCCCGCGATGCCGGCGTTGTTCACCAGCACGTGCAGGCCGCCGAAACGTTCTGCCGCGGCGTTCAATGTCGCCTGCACCTGCGTTTCTTTCGCCACATCGCAATGCCAGTAGGCGATGCGCCGGCCCTGGGCGGTCAGCCGGTCCACCAGCGCTTGTCCCTCGGGGTCGAGCACATCCAGCACCGCCACCGCCGCGCCTTCGTCGCTGAAGCGCTGCACGCAGGCCGCGCCAATGCCCAAGGCCCCGCCGGTGACGGCGGCCACTTTCCCTTGCAATCGGTTCATGTCGATCTCCTGGGCCGGGTGGCCCTGACGTGATCAACAGCCTAGGGCTTGGGCATGCTCGCGGTGTTGATGTGACGCAAGCTCTAGGAGGAGGGCGGGTGCTGCCGCAAGCACTCGTCCGACACGGGTGGTGCGGCCGTCGTGTGCCACATCGGCATCGGTTCAGGGGCCTGCCACCGATAGTCGGGGTGGAGCAGGCTGCGGTGGCCTTCCATGCCAGGCCAAGCCACGCCCAGCACCTCGCCCAGCAAGGGCCCCCAGCCATCGGCACGGAAGGGTCGCTGTCCCAGGCCAGCGGGCCACGGCCCCTGGTCCGGGCTGCGCCACATCAACAGGGGAATGCGGTAGCCCGATGCCGTGCCTGGGCTGTGGCCAGCATGACGGAAGGTGTGTCCCACTTCCTGACCATGGTCCGACACGAACATCCAATGCGTGGGCCGAGACCTCGAGGCCGACACGGTGATGTCCAGGGTGCGGGCCACCACGCTGGTGTGAAAACGCACCGCCGCGTCGTAGTCGTCCCGTTGCCGGCGCAGCCAAGCGGGTCGTCCCAGCTGTGTCATGTGGCAGCGCACGGCGTCGTTGGCGTCGGCAAAAACGTCAGCGCCCTCTGGAAAGCGTACGTGGTAATGCTGATGGGCGCCCAGAATGTGCACCACGATCAGCTTGCGGGGCGATGGATCGTCCAGGGCGGTTTGCAGGGCCGGCAACACCACATCGTCCAGCGAGCGTGTGCTGCGACCCGGCACGCGGTTGCGCATGTCCAGCACGTCGGCCATCCGGCCGTGCAGGTTTTTGATGGCCAGGTCGTCGTGGTTGCTGATCCACCAGACCTTGTAGCCTGCGGCGCGAGCCAGGGCCAGCACATGGTGTTCGCCTTGTGGACCCTGGAGCCACATGGATGCCAAGGCCGGCACGGTGCTGGCGTCGACCGACCAAGCCTCCTCCACCTTGACCCATTGCGCGCCCCAACGCGCCTGGTGGGCCGCCAACTCGGGAGCGGTGGCGCGTGGGTAGCCATAGACCTGCAGGTTGTCGCGGTTGATGCTGTCGGTCAGCACCACGACCAGCGTCGCGGGCCCTGGGCCTGCGACCTCCACCTCTCGCTGTGCGCGCTCGATCCAGCCTTGCCGGCGGTGCGCCAAGTCGCGCCATTCGTTTTGCAGACGGGCCACTTGTTCGCCCCAGTGGGTCCAAAACACCGCCGGATGCAAGCGTCTGGAGGGCTTCAGCGCGTAGGGCAACAGCGCCAACACCAAAAGGCCGATGGCCCACGCACGCCCGGGCAGCACCCGGCGTTGCTCCAGCGGACCGGCCAAGGCCCAGGCCAAAGCCAGCATCGACAGCAGGGCGGCCAGCAGCCACGGCAAAGCTTGGCGGGCATGGCTTTGCAGGTACTCCCAGGATTCACCTGGCGTCGCGTTGGCCATGGCGGTGACGACCACGCTGCTGTCGGGAGCCGCCCCGTAGGTGTGCTGAAGGAAGGCGCGCGCCCAGGCGTCAAGCACGAAGCTCAGCAAGCACACCCCCACGCCCCAGCGCAGCACGGGCCACGGGCGTTGAAAGGGCCAGAACCACACGACCCAAGCCGGCGCCAGCAGCCAGGCCATTTGCACCGCCCGAGGTGGCGCGTGCCCCCATGCCAAAGCCAGCACAGGCATCAGCAGCACCAGGGCGGCGCGCACGAGGGACACCGAGGCCGGGGCGCGCAGCCTGTCCGTCACCACGACAGCCCACCGACCAAGGTGATCACGCCCACCACCGCAAAAATGCCGGCCGCGATGGCGTGCACCAGCCGCATCGACACCTTGCGGGCGATGGCCTCACCCATGAACACCGCGGGCACGTTGGCGGCCATCATGCCCAGGGTGGTGCCCGCCACCACGGCCAGCCAGTCGGGGAAGCGTGCCGCCAGGGCCACGGTGGCGATTTGGGTTTTGTCGCCCATCTCCGCCAGAAAAAACGCCAGCACCGTGGTGACGAAAACGCCCCAATGGCGCTCGCTGCCGGGCACTTCGTCGTCCACCTGGTCGGGCACCAGCATCCACACCGCCATGGCCAAGAAGGACAGCCCCAGCACCCAGCGCAACACGTCGGGGCCCATCGCGCGGGCCACCCAGGCGCCCACCGCACCCGCCAGCGCGTGGTTCAACACGGTGGCCAGCAAGATGCCCGCCACGATGGGCCAGGGCTTGCGGTACTTGGCGGCCAGCACGATGGCCAAGAGTTGGGTTTTGTCTCCCATTTCACCCAAGGCCACGACCCCGGTGGAGACGAGAAAAGCTTCCATGACCGAACACTCCAAGGACCCGTCGACGCAATGACCACCCGCCGCCCGGTCCTCACCGGCGGCGCGTGGTCAAAGGTCTTGCCGGGCGGTGGTGCTGCTGCTGGCGCCAGGGTCTGCGGACCCAGTGTGTTGACGCAAGCCTCGGTGCGTTTTGGCGCGCCGAGCGGCTACTCCCCAATGACTCGGGCTGCAGTCTAGGCTAGCGCGACCATGTGGGCCCAGGCCTGACCCTATCCTGAAGCAGCGCCTGCACACCCAAGCTGGCAGGTCCGAGGGCCACTGCGGCAAAGGCCCAGCCTATGCCACCACCGCTGCGCCGCCGCGAAAGGGCAAGGGCCAGTAAACCGCTCAGCACACTGAGCGCGAGCGCAATCCCGAGTACTCGAGGGCTGCGTGGCGGCGTTTCGGCGAGCAGATGAGCGCTGCCGAACTGCCGCTCCAGCCACTGCTTGTAGTTGCCGATGAGGGTACTTATGGCTGGTGCAACCAGCCAGTCGGCCCAGACGAACCAGTCCGGGAAGTCGGGCTTCAGCGGTCGATCGAGGAGGGCGTGCAGCCGCCCCTGGCCATCAATGTGCCAAAGGCGAAGTCGAGGCTGGCTGGGCTGCAGATGTCGGCCTTCAACCATGGCCAGCAAGGCATCGTCGCGCTGAGCATGGCGGCTGAGCGTGAAGTGTTCTGTCTTGCCAAGCCCTTGCGGCAGTGCCAGCTGCCATTGCGTCCGGCCCTGCGCATCCAGCCCTAGCAGCGCCTGCGTGCCGATCAGCAATTGCGCACGGCCCTGCCTTTCAAGCGCCTGCAGAGCGCCGGCCGAAGCCGGCAGTTCCATGGCCAGCGTCAGACAGTCGTTTCCCGGCTGAAGTCGCCATAGCCGGTTGCCTACGCCGACCGCGCCACCCAGCAGCAAGGGCGGGTGGTCAAAGGCCGGCGTGTCCTGGGCCTGCTCGGTAAGGCAACCCGCGCCCAGCCAACCGAGCTGGCGTCCCCGTGGGTCCTGGACCCGGTAGCGCATCGTGTCGTGGCTGAAGAGCAGGGTCCAGCCGCGCTTGGGATCACTCCAGTTCAAGCCACCCGCGCGAGGCGCGGCCGGCTGGTGGCGTTGCGGCAGGCTGGTGCCGGGGTAGCGAACGTGCAGGTGGTCGGCCTCGTCCAGTTGCGCCGCCGTCCAGGTCGCCGGCAACACCGGCAAGGCTTGCTTCCAAAGTTCTGTGGCATTCAGCCTGCGCCAGTGCTCGAACTGCTCCGGGTTTTCCGGCGCCTGCGATGGATGGGTTCCGATCAATGCGAGCATGCCCTGCACAAGGATTTGCAGCAGCATCTGAAGCAGCCAGGCGAAGGCGATTAGCAGTGGCAGGCCCTGCAGCAAACGTGAGCCCAAGTGCTGCGGCGGAGCAGCCAGGTCGGGCCTGAAACGATCGAGCAATACGGCCAGCAACAGCAGATCGAATGCAATCATTGGCAAAAGCAGCCACGGCAGGGGGATGTAGTCGAACAGCAGCAGCGGCGCGAATGGCAGCAGCGGCAGCCCTCGCCAGAGCGGGCCTAGCAGGGCCGCAGCGCCGGTCAGATAACCGCAAAGCGAAAGTAGCAGGGCGTGCACGGCCAGTCCTGCATGCAAAGTGTCAATTGGTTGACCCATGAAGATCATGATGGGCAGCGCCAGCACGATGGGAAGCAACACCGTCTGCAGCATTACCAGGCTGCCAGCGCCGGCCAGTGCCGCCCCTATGCGAACTGGCGAAATCGGCCGGTGCAAGAGGCTCAGCCAGCTGCTAGGCCGCCTGTGCCCTTGCATCTGCCAGGCACCGAACAGCATGCCGGAAATCATGTACACCGCGCCAATCAGGGTCAGAAAGCTGAGACTTTGCTGGGGCAGCTTGAGCAGCCGGGTCAAGTAGATGAGCAGCAGCAGGTGCGCGAGGCCAACACCCAGCGCGGGCAGGCGGTAGCGACGCCATTCGGCGCGCAGCAAATCAAGCATGGAGCAGTTCTCCGGCAGGGCGCGCATGGCGTTGGCTCAGCAAGGCGTTGATCGTGCGGTCCAGGCCCACGGGCATGCTCGCCATGCGTGCGGCGCCGCGGGCTTGCAGCGCATGTCGCACCGATCCCTCGCTCTGATCTAGGAAAAGCAGCTCGGTCAGCGCCCCTAAGGGCTGACTGCAAAGCAGACCGGGCAGATCCTTGAGTTCCGGGCTGCGAAAGGGAAATTCCACTTGCCAAAGACTGACGCGTTCGCACAAGGCCTCGGGCGTGCTCTGGTAGCGCAGTCGGCCGCGCTCGATGACGATCAACTGCTCGGCAAGGCGTTCGATCTCGTCCATTAGGTGCGAGCAGTAGATGACAGTGCAGTCCTGCTCCAGCCCTACGCGTAGCAGTGCCTCAAGGAACGCGCGCTTGGCCACCATGTCCAGGCCCAGAGTGGGTTCGTCGAGGAGCAGAAGCTCCGGTCCTTGAGCGAGCGCCAGGGCCAGGCTTAGGCCGGCGCGTTCACCGCGTGATAGCTGAGCGACGCGCTGATCGGCTTGCACCTGAAAGTAGGCCAGCACTTCGTTGAGCGGTGCATCCGACCAGCGCGCAGCGTACTGGCGACGCTGCAGCGCGATCAACTCGGCGACGCGCATCCAACTCGGAAGCTGATGCTCCTCGTTGACGAAGCCGATGCGCGCGCGGTCTTCGGCACGTAGCCCTGCACTTTCGAGCCCTAGTACTCGGGCGCCGCCGGAGTCCGGCGTCATAAAGCCCAGCAAGATACGGAATAGGGTCGACTTACCGGCTCCGTTGGCGCCGACGATGGCGTGCACGCCGCCGCGGGCTACACGCAGGTCCAGAGCATCAAGCGCCAGCTTGGTACCAAAGCGGCGGCTCAAATTGCAGGTCTCGATCACCCAATCGCTTCTCGTGCTCATCCCGCCCGCCTGGCGCCAAACGGGCGAAGCTCGTCGAGCATGCGTTCGCAGACTTGCTCCGGACTGAAGTCCAGGCCGATTACATCGTCCACAAAGCGACTGCAAGCAGCATTCAGACGACGCTGCTGTTCGGCCTGGCTGAGGCGTTCTCGGGCCACGGCGACGAACAGGCCTAGACCGGGGCGCGATTCCAGCCAGCCCTCGGCGCAGAGCTCGGCATAGGCTTTGGCCACGGTGTTCGGGTTGATCACCAGTTGCTGCGCAAGTAAGCGAACGCTCGGCAGGAGTGCGCCGACTGGCAGTTCGCCGGCGGCTACCTGGCGGCGTACGCCATCGACGATTTGCCGCATCAGCGGTCGAGCGTCGCCTGGCTGAATCTGTAGCAGCAGGGGAGTGGGTCGTGTCATGCTGTTCTAACCGTACTAATATATGTAGTACAGCATAAGCGACTGAGGCTGACTTGGCAAGTGCAAACACTCAGCGCTTGCATAGGCTGGTGGTGCGCGCTGCCATGAACTGTCTAAGGTCACCGAATTCGACGCGCCTCAGGCGCCAACTCAGGTCGCTGCAGCCAATTCAAGAACCTGCTTGAGCAGTGCTCCGATCGGTTTTGACACTCTGTTTGCCGGCCGCCGCCCCACTCAGCCTTGAGTCAGGGCATCCTCTGGGTCATTCGAGCCGGGAAGCGGCGCCTCACGAACAGATCGGTCACCTCTTGCAGGCTCAGGTACCGGCCGGCGCGCCCTTCTCGGCCCATCACCTTCAGCAACACCGGCCACTCGCCGACCATCAGCGTGCGATCGATGTAACGGCTGCGGCCGGCAGCGCGCTCGAAGTTGGCATCCATGTAGGTGGTGAGCGCTGCCAGGTCCAGGCCCGGCTCCGCCGCGCCATCGTGCGGCAGATGCTCCGTCGCAAACTCGGCGAGCCTTGCCAATTCGCTGGCATCAATGCCGCCGTGGGTGTCCAGGATGCCGGAGCCCACGCCCTTTTTGTCGAGCGGCCCACCGCGCAAAGCATTGAGCTGCAAGCCGTGCAGTTGGGCTTCGAGGAGCGCCCCGGGGCCTAGGCCATTGCCCACCGAGGCGATCGCGTAGATGGCGGCACGGGGCAGCACCGGCTGGCCATCGCCCGCACTGGCTGCAGCCGCCACAACGGCCGCCACCTTGGCCAGCGGTTCTCGTGCGTCGGCCAGCTTGCCCGAGGCCACAAGGGCGCGCAGGAAGGGACAGGGGTTGTTGACCGACACCGGCTGCTGCATCTCCAACTTCTTGACCACGGCGCCTCCCGAAATGGAGATGGATGCTGATGGCTGCCCAGGTGCGTCGTCAGTGCGCTAGCGGTCGCGCTGCGAGCGCCGCGACTCGCGCAGCGTGAACAGGTACAGGCTTTCGACCTTGGCGCGCGCCCAGGGGGTTTTGCGCAGCATCTTGAGGCTGGAGTTCAAGCTGGGCTCCACCGCAAAACAGCGCAGCGGGATGCGATCGGCCAAGCCGTCCCAGCCGTAGAAGTCCACCAGGTCCTCCAGCATCCGGGCCAGGGTCAGGCCGTGCAGCGGGTCTTTGGAGGCGGCGGGCGTGTTCATGCGGGGCAGGTTCCGTTCAGGCCAAGGTCAGCAAGTCGTTCGGCGTGGCCAACAGGCGCTGGGCTCCCGCCTGTTCCAGCTCCAAGCGCGAGCCGTGGCCCCACAGCACACCCACCGAGGCCAGTCCGTGGGCCTGGGCAGCTTGCACGTCAACGGCGCGGTCGCCAATCATGGTGGCGCACCCACCGATGGCACCGCTCGCCAAGAGTTCGCCCAGCTGCTGGGCTTTGGCCACGCCCACATCGCCCCCGCTGACGAAGTCGAAGTGCGCGCGCAAACCGAACAGGGCGAGGATCTGTTCGCAGAAGTCCACCCGCTTGGAGCTGCACACACCCAAACGGCGACCGGCTCCGCGCAGCGCGGCCAGGGCGTCCGGGATGCCGGGGTACAGCCGGTTCTCGGCGTAACCCACCTCGGCGTAGCGCTCGCGGTACGCCGCGACCAGGGCGCTGAGGTGCCCGGCGTCGTCGACGCCCGTCAGCGCCCGAAACGACACGTCCAGCGGCGGGCCGATGACGAAAGAAACCTGGTCGGCGCGCAGCGGCGGGTGGCCGTGGCGCCGCAAGGCGAAGTCGAAGCTCTTGCCGATGCCCTCGGCCGGGTCGCTCAAGGTGCCATCCAGGTCGAACACCAGCACTTCGCGGGGGGCTGTGCCTGGAGGAATGGGGGTCTGCATGGGGGGCATTGTTCCTGGGGTCGGCCCATACTGGCTGCTTCTGATGTTTCGTGGGATTTGCCATGACGATTTGCCCCATTGCCGTGGTCGCGGGCTGCGCCAAATGCCCTGCCTTCAAGGTGTGCCCGCTCAAGAGCGTGCTCGGCGACCAAGCGCCCAAGGGCGAGGCCGCCCCACCCAAGAAGCCCAGCATCCCGAAAAAGCCTTGAGACCCCTCACGATCGGCCACCCCCTCTGCAGCCCATGACCGAACCCTCCGACTACACCCCGCCCGCGGTATGGACCTGGGACACCGGCAGCGGCGGTGCCTTCGCCAGCATCAACCGGCCGGTGGCGGGTGCCACCCACGACCAAGACCTGCCCGTGGGCCGTCACCCCTTGCAGCTGTACTCACTGGCCACGCCCAACGGTGTCAAGGTCACGGTGATGCTGGAAGAACTGCTGGCCTTGGGCCACACCGGTGCCGAGTACGACGCCTGGCCCATTCGCATCGGCCAGGGCGAGCAGTTCGGCAGCGGCTTCGTGGCCATCAACCCCAACTCCAAGATCCCCGCCTTGCTCGACCGCAGTGGCCCCGCGCCGGTGCGCGTGTTCGAGTCGGGCGCCATCCTGGTCTACCTGGCCGAGAAATTCGGCCATGCCCTGTTGCCCACCGAGGGCGCGGCACGCGCCGAAACCTTGAGCTGGCTGTTTTGGCAAATGGGCAGCGCGCCTTTTCTGGGCGGCGGCTTCGGCCACTTCTACGCCTACGCGCCCACCAAGCAGGCGTACCCCATCAACCGCTATGCCATGGAGGTAAAGCGCCAACTGGATGTGCTCAACCGCCTGCTGGCCGAGCGCCCCTACCTGGCGGGCGAGGCCTACACCGTGGCCGACATCGCCACCTGGCCCTGGTACGGGCAACTGGTGCAAGGGCAGTTGTACGGCGCCGCCGAGTTCCTCAGCGTGCACGAGTACGTCCACGTGCAGCGCTGGGCCGAGGCCATCGCCCAACGTCCGGCGGTGCAGCGCGGTCGCAAAGTCAACCGGCTGTTTGGCGAGCCGGCCAGCCAGTTGCACGAGCGCCACGACGCGAGCGACTTCGACACCCGCACGCAGGACAAGATGGCTTGAAAGGGCGGGAGCCCCGGGTCGGCATTCGGAGTCCGCCCCGGTCTTTAGTTGATTTGGAAATAAGCAAGCGCAAAAAGCTTCGTTGAACTCATGAATGGGCGCGGTCAGACTGGCCGGCCGCGCCCAGCCAGGGCGCCCCCCAGGACGCTGGCCATGAACTTTCAACAACTGCGCTCGGTGCGCGAAACCGTGCGCCAGGGTTTCAACCTGACGGCGGTGGCCGACACCCTCCACACCTCGCAGCCCGGCGTGAGCCGGCAGATCAAGGAGTTGGAGGACGAACTGGGCGTGAGCTTGTTCCGTCGCTCGGGCCGCCGTTTTTTGGGCTTGACGCCACCGGGCGAGGTGGCGTTGCCCATCATCGAGCGCCTGCTGCTGGAGGCCGACAACCTCAAGCGCGTCGGTGATGAGTTCGCCGCCTGCGACGCTGGCACCCTGGCCGTGGCGGCCACGCACACCCAGGCCCGGTACGCGCTGCCCACCGCGGTGCGCGACTTCCGCGACCAGCACACCCAGGTGGCGCTGCACCTGCAGCAGGGCTCGCCGCGTCAAATCGCCGAATGGGTGCTAAAGGGCCAGGCCGATCTCGGCGTGGCCACTGAAGCTTTGGCCGATTACCCCGACCTCGTGACCCTGCCTTGCTACCGCTGGACGCACGTGGTCGTGGTGCCGCCCGAACACCCATTGGCGCAAGCCCAAGCGCGGGGCGAGGCCCTCACGTTGGAAGCGCTGGCCCGCCACCCCCTGGTGACCTACGAGCCCGGCTACACCGGCCGCAGCCACATCGACGAAGCCTTCCAGCGTGCGGGCCTGCGCTTCGAGGTGGTCCTCTCGGCCATGGACGCCGACGTCATCAAAACCTACGTGGACTTGGGCATCGGGGTTGGCGTGGTGGCCTCGGTGGCCATCGACGACGCTCGCGACCGCCACCTCGTCGCCATCGACGCCGGCCACCTGTTCGCCCTCAACACCACGCGGGTGGCGGTCAAGCGCGGGGCCTACCTGCGCAGCTACGTGCTGGATTTCATCCAGACCTTCGCCCCCACCCTCACCCCCGAGGTGGTGCTGGCGGCCATGGACAGCCCGCCTGGCACGGTGATCGATCTCTGATCGGCGGCAGGCGCATGACCAGGAGCGCGGGGGTCGCAATTGGTGCCCTGGGCCGGAGCGGCCCCGCCAACAACAACGGCTTGAGCGTGCCCCGGGTCGTTCAGGGTGATTTCGAAGCCCAGGCGGCGGGCGCGGTAGGGCGCAGCTCGTAGCACGTGCTCGCGGTCGTTCTGCTCGAAGGCCTCCTGCTCGGCCTCCTCGTCGCCCGGCCCTTTGGTGAGCATGACTCAGCTCTGCCGCGCCAGATGGTGTGCCGTGGCCTTGATGGCCTTGGGGCGATCCATTCGGACCCAAAACCGCCGGTGGTCAGTGCCGGGATGCGTGCAGCCCGGTACAGCGCTGTGGCCCGTGCTGGCCCTGCAGGCAGCGCAGCACATCAATGCCGACCACCTCATGTCGGCGCGAATCCAAATCTGAGCAGCCGAACGAATGAGCCCGGGGCAAGGGCGCAAGCTTTTGGTTTGCCTCGCCCTCCAGAGGGGCTGGCGCCGCCCCTTCCCACGGGGTGATGGGCAGGAGCAACCCAGCTACACGGGCCGGAAGAAACCTTCGAGTTCGGGCGCCAGTTGCCGAAGGGGCAACTGGACGAATCCCTCGTCCAGCATCTGCAGCCGCTCGATGCCGTCCAGCCGAAATGTCCGGCCGGCCGCTGCGTCGCGATCCAATCCCAGCAAATACCAAGCCGGGTGGTTGAGCAACAAGCACTGCGGCTCCACTCGGCGCAGCGAGAGGCGTTGATCACGGGCCCTGTAATGGAACTGAACGACCCGCGACGAGATGAAGGCTTCCTGCAGCAGCTGGGTCTGGCCTGCGTCAGGCTCGTGCCAAGTGCGGCGAATCGATTCTGATGCTGGGCGGCCCACCAGGATGCGCTCTCGCAGCCGCTGCACGTGGGTTCGTTCGGTGGGGGCGAACGTGGACGACAGCCGCTGGCGCAGGCTGGCGAGCCCGCCGCCGAGCATGGGCAGGCCCAGCGATTCGGCGACGGCGAGCGCGAACAGCATGCCAATGGCCTCGCGGTGAGAGAGCCGGATACTGGGGAGCGCACTCCGGGAACCGATGCGAATCCCGCCGCCACGGCCGACGTCCGAGTCGATGGCCACGCCAGCCTCGCGCAGGGCTGCCACCGCCCGCCGTACTGTGCGTAGGCTCAAGCCCGAACGCTGCGCCAGCAACTGCCCCGTCCAGACCTGACCGTCGCTCAGGAGACCCGTGATTCGATCGGCAGCTGTGGTGCCCATGGCTCAATAGTGCCATGAGTTGGCATCAATGGAGGAGACCATTCCGACTCCCTCAACTCACTGGATGTCGGTTGCTTGCATGAATCCGACACGGGGGCGACTCAGCAAACTTCAAGTGCGAAAGGGCCGGATCAATAACTCAAACGTTGGGCCGCATAGCCAACACCCGAGGGGCTCGCTCTGCCCCTTCTGACCCGGGCTGCGGCATGTCAGTCTTTGACATCTTTTGCTAGGATCAGCTGTCCTTTCGAAGGGGTGAACCATGGGAATGAACGTCAACCTGACGCCTCAGCTTGAAGACTTGGTTCGAGCCAAAGTCAGCTCCGGTCTGTACACGTCTGCTAGCGAAGTCGTGCGAGAAGCTCTTCGCCTCATGCAGGAGCAGGATCGTCTACGCGAGGCGAAGCTCGAAGAGCTTCGCCGTGATGTCCGGCGCGGCCTGGAGAGTGGGGCCAGCGCAGATTGGAACGCTGCAGAGGTCAAGGCTACGGCTCGGGCGCGGCGCACCTCCAAGGCAGGCGCCGCCTGAATGGCCAAGGCAACTCGTCGCCCGCAAGCCGCCGCGGACATACTCGACATTTGGGACTTCATCGCCGACGACAGCTTCGTCGAAGCAGACCGTTGGGTGGATCGTCTGGACGAGAAGCTCAGTCTCTGGGCAACGCAACCACTCATCGGGCGCCCACGTGACGAACTTGCGTCCGGTCTTAGAAGCATGCCGTTCGGCCGCTATGTGGTCTTCTTCATACCAACGCCCGACGGAATCGACGTTGTTCGCGTTCTTCACAGCTCGCGAGACACTGATCACCAGTTTCCGCAGTAGCCCGATGCGGCCTCTCAAGAAAATCCCTCCAAGTAGTTGATTTCATTGACCTGATTTGTAACGGCCTGGGCCCCGCTCAGGCCGTTGTTGTTTGTGGCGATGCCCCGGCCAAGGGCACCCGATTCAGCCCCAACTGCTGCGCCCGCCGGGTGAGGTTGGCCACCACCCGCTCGCGGTATCGCTCCTCGCAGTACGCCTGCCCCTGGTCGGCGTAGGGCTGGCCTCGGGTCAACATCGCGTCGATCAGCCGGGCCAGCTTGTGCGCTGCCACCGCCCGCCGTACTGTGCGTAGGCTCAAGCCCGAACGCTGCGCCAGCAACTGCCCCGTCCAGACCTGACCGTCGCTCAGGAGACCCGTGATTCGACCGGCAGCTGTGGTGCCCATGGCTCAATAGTGCCATGAGTTGGCATCAATGGAGGAGAGCATTCCGACTCCCTCAACTCACTGGAGACCGCCTTGGCCTCGACCCACACCTGCTTCGAAATCGTCCACTTCGCGTTTTTGCCCGACGTCACACTGGAGCGCCAGACGGAGGCCATGAACGCCCTGGGTGTCTGGGCTGCCACGCAGCCAGGCTTCTTGTCGCGGCAGAGCTTCCACGACCCCCAGCAGTCCCGCTGGACCGACGTGGTGGAGTGGAACAGCCTCGACCAAGCCACCGCCGCGATGGAGCGCAGTCAGCGCGAGCCCGCGCTGGCCAGCGTGATGGTGCTCATCGACCCTGCAACACTGCATGCTGGCCACTTCGAGAAGCGGATCTGACCGCATCCCTTCGCTGGCCCGCCGCCCTCAGGCGGCGGTCTCGAAGCGCGTGACGCGCCGGGCTTGCAGCCACACGCGGCTGCCTCGCTCCAGCTTCAGGCGCTCGCGCAGCGCGGTGTACTCGGTGCGGGGCAGTTCCACGTCGAGGTAGCCGTCGGCGCCCTCGCGCTTGAACTCGATGCGCGTCTGCGCGCCCACGGTCAGCGTTTGCGACAGCGTGGCGGCCCAAGCGCCCTCGGCCGGCTCGCCCAAGATCTCCAGCTCGTGCGGACGCACGTACACCACGTCGGCCTCGCTCGAGGGCGCGCCGGGGGTGTGGTCGGTGCGGCCATGGAACAGGTTCACGTCGCCCAGGAACTGCAGTACGAAGGGCGTGGCCGGGTGGTCGTACACCTCGTCGGGCGTGCCCACTTGCTCGATGCGGCCCTCGTTCATGACCACGATGCGGTCGGCCACCTCCATGGCTTCTTCTTGGTCGTGGGTGACGAACACGCTGGTCACGTTGTCAGTGGCCACTGAATACTCCCCATATCGGGCCATTCAAATTTCC
>NZ_JAPZSY010000076.1 GCF_027532025.1 Inhella sp.
AGACGGCGTGGCAGCCCCGGCCGGCAGACACGGAAATGGAAGCTGAAATGCTCAGCCGCTTGCTGTTGCGTCTGGGCGGCAAGGCCACCATCGCCACGCCGGAGCAAAAGGCCACCGTAGCGGCAGCCACGCCCAATGTGGTGGAGCCGGAGCGCCTTGACCTGGGTCGCGTGCCCAACGAACTGGTCGTCAATGAGGACTTCGAGCGCGCTTGGCGCCGGGTCGGCCAATCGCTGGATCGCCACGGCTTCACGCTGGAAGACCGCGACCGTCGTGCGGGTCTCTTCTTCTTGCGCTATGCAGACCCCGACAAAGCTGGCAAGGAAGAGCCCGGCTTCTTCGACCGCCTGTTTGGCAAATCCGAAGCGGCTTCGGCCTCGAAGCTGCGCGTGTCGGTCAAGAGCGAAGGCAATCGCTCAGTGGTCACGGTCCAAAACGCCCAAGGTCAGCAACAAACCGATGCCATGGCCAAGCGCATCTTGGGCCTGCTCCAGCAGGACTTGCGCTGACCCGATCGATTGGCCCCGCCGCCACCCCAAGCCGACCTCTCCGGGTCGGCTTTTTTTCTTGTGCGCCGCGCCCCGATGGCGCAGAAAAACAAAAGCCGCCCGAAGGCGGCTTTTGCTCGATCGGGCGCCCGGTTTCGGGCCCCCCATCACCGTCAGCTTAGTTGCTGGCAGCGCCCGAAGCGGCAGGAGCAGCGGCGGCAGCCGAAGCGTCAGCAGCAGGAGCCGAAGCGGCCGAAGCAGCAGGGGCCGGAGCGGCGGTTTCGGCGGGAGCCGGAGCGGGAGCCTCTTCCTTCTTGGAGCAGGCGGTCAGGGCAGCAGCAGCCAGCAGGGCGGCGAACAGGATCGACTTGTTCATTGGGGTCCTCTAGAAGACAAAACGTTTTTACCGGTAGATTTCGCGGCACCCCAGCTCACACTGGAATACCACACCGCGCGCCCCAAACCTGGGTGACGCAGCAAAGGGTTGAAAACCTCGAGCGCTTTCAACGCCTAGCCGACGATTCTAGGGGGATGTTGAGGGATTCCACTCACAAACCCAAAGTACTTAACGGCCATCCCGGGCTTGAGCGTTGCGCAATAGCATCAAACAACTCGACCGCTGCCTGTCGCTCCGTCGCCGCTCGGCTGAACAAGGCTCGGCCATGGTCGAAATCCAGCACCCGCAAGGCACCACTGGCCTCGCCACCCACCACCACCAACAAGGACGTGGGCCAATCCGGCCCAGCCTCACCGGGATCGAAGTCGGCGATTCGCAGCAGATGGTCCCATTTGAGGCGCCACTGCATGAAGCGCGCATGCTGACGATGGGCCTGCTCATAGCTGGGCGAGAGCAACTCCAAGCGCCCGCCCCTGCGCCCCCACAGGGCCAGTGCATCCAGCACCTCGACATCGGACAGCGGCCAATCGACGAAGTCAGGGTCCAAGGCCATGATGCGGCGAGCTTGCCCTTGGCAGGCCGCCAGCAGCAAGCGGCGCCGCAAGGCTCGCAACTCGGGCACGCCTTCGTGGCGGCCCTCGATCAACCCATCGGTGTGTTGGTCGTCAATGGCCATAGCCACCCCCATTCCAAAGCATCCATCACCAAGGCCCGGGCTTCCGGGCTGAGTTGGGCCACATCGGCCGCTGACAAGCAACGCCGATGGGCGAGTCGGGCCAGCAAACGCGCATCGCGGCCTGAGACCCGGTACGCATCCCCATTGAAGAAGACGTGCCAGCGGTCCACCAGCAAGCGGCTCGCAGGCGCCAGGCTCACCCCGCCGAGGGGTTCGCCCTCTTGGGGCACGAACACCTGCTGCGCCTTCGGTTCGCTGAGCCATTCGCCCAGGGCGCGGGCCACTCGCTGCGGGTCGCTCACGGCCCGCTGCAAGGCCTGTTGCGCAAAGGCCTGAAGATCGGCGGGGATGAGCGCCGGGGTCACGGTCGCGGCTTGCTTGGGATCGCGGTAGCGGGTGCGCAAGTCGCTGGGGTCGTCCCCTTCCGGATCCAAGAGACGCGCCAGCAACTGGTCGGCCAACTCCAACATCGAGGGCGCCCGAAAACCAACCGAGGCGGTGATGCAGTCCGCGGCCTCAGCCACCCCATCGTGGGCCCAGCGAGGGGGCAGGTACAGCCAGTCGCCCGGCTCCAACACCCACTCTTGTTCCGGCTCGAAGCGCTGCAGGATCTTGAGGGGGACATCCTCCATCAAATCCAGGTGCCTCTGGCGACCGATGCGCCAGCGACGCCGCCCGCTCACTTGCACGAGGAAGACGTCGTAGGCATCAAAGTGAGGCCCCACGCCTCCGCCGTCGGCGGCCCAGCTGACCATGACGTCGTCCAACCGAGCATCTGGGATGAAGCGGAAGGCATCCATCAACGACCGGGCAGCCGGAACGTGGGCCTCCACGCCTTGCACCAAGAGGGTCCAGCCGGGTTGGCTGCGGGCTGGCAAACGGCGGAAGGGGCCATGGTCGAGACGCCAGCGGCCCTCTTGCTGCCTCACCAGCCGGCTTTCGACGTCGTCGCGTCCCGCCAGCGCGAACAGCTCGGCACGCGGGAGGCGGTCGACCCAATCGCAGGCGCCGCCTCGGACCAGCAAGGGCTTGCGCTGCCAATGTCGCCGCATGAAGCCCTGCGGGCTCATGCCGCCCAGCAGGGCGAGGGGGGCATCCAGCGTTTCAGTCATGCCGCCCATTGTGCTGTGCGAACATGGGCGGATGCATGAAGTGAGCTCCCCCTGCGTCGTCAGCCTGACCTGGCGACTCGAAGACGCGCAAAGCGAATGGATCGACACCTTGGACGACCCCACCGAGTTCCTGATCGGTGGCGATGACCTGTTGCCCAAGGTGCAAGAGGCTTTGATGAACCAACCCGTGGGTGCCGAGGTGGCCGTGGCCCTGGAGCCGGCGGACGCCTTCGGCGAGTACGACTCCAGCCTCGTGTGCTTCGAGCCCAAGCACTTGTTCCCGGCGGAGGTCGAACCCGGCATGCGCTTCGAGGGCTTGCCCCCAGGCGCACAAACGCCCGACATGCCGGCACAGGCCATCTACACCGTGACCGAGGTCTACCCCGAGCATGTGGTGCTGGACGCCAACCACCCGCTGGCCGGCATCGGCCTGCGCATGTACGTGCAGTTGCGCGCCATCCGCGAGGCCTCGGCCGAGGAGATCGAACGGGGCAGCGTGGGCGACAGCCCGGTGGACCTGCTGGACGGCGAGCTGCCCGACGGCCCGTTGCACTGAGCCAAGAGACGGCCTTTGATCGCGGCCGAGTGCGCCGCGACGCGGTGCACCGGCAAGGCAGGACAACACCGCAGGAGCGTGCCCGCAGCGGGGTCAGCCGCGTCCGGTGGAGCCGAACCCGCCCTCGCCACGCTGGCTGGCGCCAAAGGCCTCGACCACGCGAAACTGCGCCTGCACGACCGGCACGATGACCAACTGGGCCAGCCGGTCCATGGGCTGAAGGGTGAAGGCCGACGTGCCGCGGTTCCAACACGACACCATCAGGGGCCCCTGGTAATCGGCGTCGATGAGGCCCACCAGGTTGCCCAACACGATGCCGTGTTTGTGCCCCAAGCCCGAGCGGGGCAAGATGAGCCCGGCCAAGTTGGGGTCGGCAATGTGGATGCTGATGCCCGTGGGGATCAGCTCCGTCTGCCCGGGCTGGAGCGTCAGCGGGGCATCGAGCGCAGCGCGCAGATCCAGGCCAGCGCTGCCGGGCGTGGCGTAGGCCGGCAATTGCTCGGCCAGACGGGGGTCGAGGATCTTCAGGTCGATGGCGGCGAGGGTCATGCGCGGTGCAGGCGTTGGGCCAGTTCGTCGATCAAGTGGCGGGCCAAATCGGTTTTTGGCGCCCGCGGCAGTTCGCGCGCGCCGTCGGCATCGATCAGCAACAGGGCGTTGTCGTCACGGCCGAAGGTGGCCGGCCCGAGGTTCGCCACGATGAGGGGGATGCCTTTGCGCAGGCGCTTGGCCTGTGCGTGCTCCAACAGCTTTTCGCTTTCGGCGGCGAACCCCACGCAGTAAGGCGCACCGGGCAGCGCGGCCACGGTGGCCAAGATGTCGGGGTTCTCGGCAAAGGCCAGCGCAGGCGCCGCGCCGCTGCCGTCTTTCTTGATCTTGTGCTCGGCGATGGTGGCCGGGCGCCAGTCGGCCACCGCGGCGGTGGCGATGAACACCCGGTGTTCGGGCGCCAAAGGCAGCACGGCGGCCAGCATCTCTTGCGCCGATTGCACGTCGATGCGCCGCACGCCGGCGGGCGTGGCCAAGGCCACCGGGCCGGCCACGAGGGTGACGTCGGCGCCCGCGCGCTGCGCCGCCTGGGCGATGGCGAAGCCCATCTTGCCGCTGCTTCGGTTGGTGATGCCTCGCACGGGGTCGATGGGCTCGAAGGTCGGGCCCGCGGTGATGAGCACGCGCACGCCAGCAAGGCGCTGAGGCGTGAACCAAGCCTCCAAGCGTTCGGCGAGGTCGGCGGCCTCCAGCATGCGTCCGTCGCCCACTTCTCCGCAGGCTTGTGAGCCCGCAGCGGGCCCCCAGACCTGAGCCCCATCGGCGCGCAGTTGGCCCACGTTGCGCTGGGTGGCCGGATGGGCCCACATTTCGCGGTTCATGGCCGGCGCCACGATCAACGGGCAGCGTTCCAACGGCCGTGCCAGCGCCGTCAAGCTGACGATGTCGTCGGCCCGGCCCAGCGCCAGCTTGGCGATCATGTCGGCGCTGGCCGGTGCCACCAGCATCGCGTCGGCCTCGCGGCTGGCGTTGATGTGGTGCATGTTGTTGGGCGCGCTGGCGTCCCACTGGTCGAGGATGACCGGGCGTCCCGACAGCGCCTGCATCGTCACGGGCGTGATGAACTGGCAGGCGGCCTCGGTCATCATCACCTGCACGCTGGCACCCGCCTGGGTCAGCAAGCGCACCAGTTCGGCCGTCTTGTAGCCAGCGATGCCGCCGGAAAGGGCCAGCACAAGATGCCGGCCCGTCAAAGTGGAAGTCATGGGCCGGACTCTAGCCCGCCTCTCAGCCAGGTCGCTTCGCTGCCGCACTGGCGCGACGCAGAAACGCGATGAACGCGCTCAAGGCCAGCCCCACCAAGACCAGCACCACGGTACCAACGACCCAAACGGTGGTGACCAAGCCACTGGCTATAGCCCCAAGATCGGGCCAGGACTGCAACCAGCCCTGCAATTCCGGACCCCACTCCACCAGCGCGCTGCGCAAGGCCTGCACCCACTCCAAGCCCAGCATCGCGGCCAGCCACTCGGGCACGGGGATTTCCGGCACATGCGCGGCCCAATCGCCACCCTGCCGCCAGCCATCCCAACCGACCACGAGCTGGGCCAGCCAACACGCGAACGACCACACGCCCCACACCACCAACACCAGGCTCCAAGCCAGTCCGTGCCACACCATCGCCCAGTCCCCCATCAAGTCCAACGAACGACATGCTGCCGCACTGAAGCGTGCAGCGTGCTGAGCCGACGCAAGACCCTGAAGTGGCAAAGCGAATGCCGCGCTCAGACCGCCGCCTGGGCCTCGAACCCCTCCAGCACGTTGACCGCGTTCAAACCCAAGGCATCCACGGCATAGCCGCCTTCCAGCACGAACACGGTGGGCAAACCCAAGGCCGCGATGCGTTCGCCCAGGCGCAAAAAGTCGTCGCTGCGCAACCGGAACTTGGAAATGGGATCGTTCTCGAAGGTATCCAGTCCCAGGGACACCACCAGCGCCTGGGCGTGGCTCTGGCGAATGTGCGCCAGGCCGTGGGCCAGCGCCTGGAACCAAGACTGGGCATCGGTACCGGCTGGCAGGGGCAGGTTCAGGTTGTGGCCCCGCCCTGCCCCGGCGCCGGTCTCGTCGGCGTGGCCCAAGAAGAACGGAAACTCGGTGCGCGGGTCGCCATGCAGGCTGACGAAGGCCACGTCGGCGCGCTCGTAAAAAATCGCTTGGGTGCCGTTGCCGTGGTGGTAGTCGACATCCAGCACGGCCACCCGGGCAGCGCCGGCGTTGCGCAAGGCCTGCGCGGCCACGGCGGCGTTGTTCAGGAAGCAGTAACCGCCCATGAAATCGGGCCCGGCGTGGTGGCCCGGTGGGCGCGTGGCCACGAAGGCGGCGCGTTCGCCCTGGCTCACCCAGCGCGCCGCGGTGGCGGCCGCGTCGGCGCCGGCCTTGGCGGCAGCCCAGGTGCCGGCACAAATGGGGGTGCCGCTGTCCATGCTGTAGACGCCCAGTTGCGCGCTGAACTCGGCCGGCTCGCAGTCGGCCCGCAAGGTGCGAATCGGCCAAGTGGAGGGAAATGGCTGGCGCTCGGCGTTGGCTGGGTCCAAGGCCAGCCAGCGGGCCCACGCGCTTTCCAGGAAGGCCAGGTAGCGCTCGCCGTGCACCTGGGGCAGCACGGCGCGGCTGTCGACCTCGGGCGCGTCGACGCGGTGGCCGCGGGCCACCAAGGCCTCGTGAACGTAGCGAGCCCGGTCGACCTTTTCAAAACAAGGCACCCGCTCGCCGCGGAAGAACTCCGTGGCCGGGGCGTGCAGGGCGTGCAGGGGGGTGAAGACGGTGCGCATGGCGGCATCTTCGCCCGCCTGGGCGTCAGTCGCGGCGGCGGAACACCAAGTCCCACACGCCGTGGCCCAAGCGCAGGCCGCGGGCCTCGAACTTGGTCAGTGGGCGGTAGTCGGGCTTGGGGGCAAAGCCGTCGGCGGCGTTCTGCAAGCGCGGTTCAGCGCTCAACACCGCCAGCATTTGCTGCGCGTAGGGCTCCCAGTCGGTGGCCGCGTGGAAGTAGCCACCGGGCGCGAGGTACTGCACCAGGTCGGCGATGAAGGGCGGCTGCACCAGGCGGCGCTTGTGGTGGCGCTTCTTGTGCCAAGGGTCGGGAAAGAACAGGTGCACGCCGTGCAGGCTGCCCTTGGGGATCATGTCGGCCAGGACCTCCACGGCGTCGTGCTGCACGATGCGCAGGTTGGGCAGTTGGGCCTCGTCGATGCGCTGCAACAGCGCGCCCACACCTGCTTCGTGCACCTCGCAACCGATGAAGTCGAGCTCGGGCTTCAGGGCCGCGATCTTGGCCGTGGCGTCGCCCATGCCGAAGCCGATCTCCAGCACGCGCGGGGCCTGCCGGCCGAAGAGGGAGTCCCAATCGACCAGGCTGCGTTGGTGGGCGATGCAGTAGCGCGGCGCCAGCTCTTGCAGCGCGCGGATTTGACCCGTGCCCATGCGGCCGGCGCGGGTGACGAAGCTCTTGATGCGCCGGTGCGGCGCGCCGCCCTGCTCGGCCTCCTCGGCCGGGTTGGCGGCTTTGGCGGGGCTCGCGTCGTCGTGCTTCGGGTCGCTCATCCGATCACCTCGGCAATCAAGGGCGTGGCCGCCGGGGCCTGCTCGGCGATCTGGCAGGCCGCTTGGTAGGCGGCGATGGCGCGGTCGGCGGCGGCCTCGTCGGCCGCGTGCACCACGGCCAGGGCCTCGCCCGCTTGGACCGTCGACCCCAGGGGGCGAACGGCGGCAAAGCCCACCTGGGGGTCGATGGGGTCGCTGGCCACGCGCCGGCCGCCCCCCAGTTCGATGACGGCGATGCCGATGGCCCGGGTGTCTTGGCCCGCCAGCACGCCAGCCCGCAGGGCGGGCACCGGCTTTTGCACCGGGCCCAGGGCCAGGTGCTGGCCGGGCCGCTCCAGCAGGTCGGTCGGGCCGCCCAGGGCGGCCACCATGCGCGCGAACTTCTCGGCCGCGGCACCGCTGTCCAGCGCGCTTTGGAGCTTGGCCTGCGCCTCGCCCTCGTCGGCCGCCAGGCCACCCAGCACCAGCATCTGGCTGCACAGGGCCAGGGTGATGGCGTGCTGGCGCGGCTCCACGTTCACGCCCTTCAGGTAATCGATCGCTTCCAAGACCTCCAGCGCATTGCCGGCGGTGTGGCCCAGCACCTGGTTCATGTCGGTGATCAAGGCGCGGGTTTTCATGCCGGCACCGTTGCCCACGGCCACGATGCTGTCGGCCAGTTCGCGCGCCATGGCCGGCGTGTCGGCAAAGGCGCCGTTGCCCACCTTCACGTCCATGACCAAGGCCTGCAGGCCCGCGGCCAGTTTTTTGCTAAGGATGCTGGCGGTGATGAGGGGCACGGATTCGACCGTGGCGGTCACGTCGCGCGTCGCGTAAAAGCGCTTGTCAGCCGGCGCCAGGTCGGCCGTCTGGCCAATGATGGCGCAGCCCAGGCGGCGCACGGTGGCATCGAAGAGTGCCGCGTCCGGCCGCGTTTGGTAGCCGGCGATGCTTTCCAGCTTGTCGACCGTGCCGCCGGTGTGGCCCAGGCCGCGGCCGGCGATCATGGGCACGTAGCCCCCGCAGGCGGCCACCAAAGGTCCGAGCATCAGGCTGATCTTGTCGCCCACGCCGCCGGTGCTGTGCTTGTCCACCACCGGGCCGGGCATGTCGGGCCAGTGCATCACGCGGCCGCTGTCGCGCATGGCGCGGGTCAGGGCCACGGCCTCGTCGCGGCCCATGCCTTTCAGGAAGATGGCCATGCCGAGCGCGGCCACTTGGCCTTCGCTCCAACCGCCGTCGGTCAGACCGCGCACGAAGGCCTCGATTTGCGGCACGCTCAGCGCCCCGCCTTGCCGCTTGGTGCGGATGATTTCTTGGGCCAGCATGGGTCAGTAGCCTTGGGCGTGGGTGGCGCGGGCGGTGCCGCCAAGCACGGCCTCGATGTCGTCCAGCAGGCTGCTGGCGCCGATGCGCAAGCGCGGCAGGGCGTCGGCGCCCAGGCGCTCGGTCAGCAGGTCGATGTAGACCTGGCCCTGGGCCACGGTGCGGATGCCGCCGCTGGCTTTAAAGCCAGCGTTGCCCAGGCCGCTGATCGCGATCTCGTCCAGCATGGCGCGGGCGGCTTGGGGCGTGGCGCTGACCGGCGTCTTGCCCGTGCTGGTCTTGACGAAATCGGCGCCGGCGTTGAGCGAGAGTTGGGTCGCCCGGCGAATCAGGGCCTCGCTGCCGAGCTCGCCGCTCTCGATGATGACCTTCAAGGTCAGCGGCTGGCTGGCGTGG
>NZ_JAPZSY010000041.1 GCF_027532025.1 Inhella sp.
GATCTTGCGCTTGGCGGTGAGGCGGGCTTGGATGGTGTCGCCGATGGCCACGGGGGTGACGAAGCGCAGGTTCTCCAGGCCGTAGTTGGCCAGCACGGGGCCGGGGGCGGGGCTGACGAAGAGGCCGGCCGCGGCCGAGAGCACGAAGTAGCCGTGGGCGATGCGCTGGCCGAAGGCCGACTGCTTGGCGGCCACGTCGTCGAAGTGCATGTAGAAGTAGTCGCCGCTCAGGCCGCCGAAGTTGACGATGTCGGCCTCGCTGACGGTGCGGCGGTGGGTGAGCAGGCTCATGCCCACTTCCACGTCTTCGAAGTGGCGGCGGAAGGGGTGGATGTCGCTTTCCGTCACGGCGCCGCCGCGCTGGTACTCGCCGGTGACGGCGCTCATCATGGTGGGGGAGCCCTGCACGGCGCAGCGCTGCAGGAAGTGCTTGACCGAGCGCAGGCCGCCCAGTTCTTCACCGCCACCGGCGCGGCCGGGGCCGCCGTGCTTGAGCTTGGGCAGGGGGCTGCCGTGGCCGGTGCTTTCCAGGGCGGCTTCGCGGTCCAGCACCAGCAGGCGGCCGTGCCAGGCGGCGAAGGTGGGCACGGCGTGCGCGGCCAGGGCCGGCGTTTTGGTGGCCAGGGTGCCGACGAGGCTGCCGCGGCCCAGGGTGGCGAGGTGCAGGCCTTCGTCGAAGTCGTCGTAGGGCATGAGGGTGCTGACGGGGCCGAAGGCCTCGACACTGTGCACGCGCTCGTTGGCCAGGGGCTGGGGGCACATCAGCAGGGTGGGGGCGAAGAAGGCGCCTTGGTCGGTGCCCTCGCCCTTGGGGGCAAAGCCCTGGTTGCCGTCGAGCAGCATCATGTTGCCCTCGGCCAGCAGGGCCACCTTCTCGGCCACGTCGGCCTGTTGCGCGTGGCTGGCCAGCGCGCCCATGCGGATGCCTTCCAGCGCGGGGTCGCCCACCGTCACCTTGGCCAAGCGGGCCTTGAGCGCGGCGCCCACGGCGCCGATGAGCTTGCGCGGCACGATGACGCGGCGGATGGCGGTGCACTTCTGGCCGGCCTTGGCCGTCATCTCGCGGGCGACTTCTTTGACGAAGAGCTCGAACTCGGGGTCGTCGGCGGTGACGTCGGGCGCCAGGATGGCGCAGTTGAGGCTGTCGGCCTCGGCGTTGAAGGGGATGGAGCGGCGCAGCACGTTGGGGTGGCTGCGCAGGCTCATGGCGGTGTCGGCGCTGCCGGTGAAGGTGACGACGTCGGGCTCTTCCAGGCGCTCGAACAAATCGCCCGTGCCGCCCACGATGAGCTGCAGGCAGCCGGCGGGCAGCAGGCCCGAGTCCATCATCAAGCGCACGGCCTCGACGGCCACGTAGCTGGTGGCCGAGGCCGGCTTGACCAGGCAGGGCATGCCGGCCAGGAAGCTGGGGGCGAACTTTTCCAACATGCCCCAGATGGGGAAGTTGAAGGCGTTGATGTGCAGCGCGATGCCGCGGCGCGGCACCAGCACGTGGCTGCCGATGAAGTGGTTCTCGGCCCCCAGGCGCATGGGCGGGCCTTCGTGCAGCACGTTGCTGCTGGGGAGGTCTTTGCCGCCGATGGAGGCGTAGGCGAACAGGGTGCCGATGCCGCCTTCGACGTCGATCCACGAATCGCTGCGCGTGGCGCCGGTGTGGGCGCTGATGGCGTAGAGCTGCTCTTTGCGCTCCATCAGGAAGCCGGCCAGGGCCTTGAGCACGCGGGCGCGGTCTTGGAAGTGCGTGGCCAGCAGGTTCTTGAGTCCGGGGCCGCGGGCGTGGGCCACCATCTCGGCGAAGTCCAGCGCCTCGTCGTGCGTGTGGGCCACCACGCGGCCGTTGATGGCGCTGCGCAGGGCTTGCTTGGGCGCGGCGCCGATCCAGCGGTCGGCCACGAGGCTTTGGAGTTGGAGGGGGGTGGTCATGGGGGGGCTTTCAGGTGGCATGCGATTGCAAATCGCACTGCATGTGAACTTTGGCGAAGAAGGCGCCGGTGGCGAGGTCGCGCATGGCCAGGGGCTCGACGCCGAAGCGCACGAAGCCGCAGCGGGCGTACAGGCCTTCGGCGCGGGCGTTGCCTTCGGTGACGGTGAGGGTGACGACGCGCACGCCCGGCCGCGCGCGGGCCTGTGCCAGCGCGGCCTGCACCAGGGCCTGGCCCAGGCCGCGGCCTTGGTGCTCGGGGGCGACGAACATGCCGAACAAGCTGGCCTTATGGCGGGTCTTGGGGCGGGCTGCGAACTCGAGGCCGGCGCTGCCCACCAGGGTGTCGCCGTCGAAGGCGCCCACCACCAGCTCGGCGGCGTCGGGGGCGTCGTTCACGCGGGCGGCCCAGAACGATTCGGGCTTGGCGGCGCGCTCGTCCACGGTGGCCACAAAAGCGTCGGGCGCGAAGGCGTAGGCGCGAAGGCTGAGCGCGCGGTAGGCAGCCAGGTCGGCCGGCGTGAGGCGCCGCACCGTCATGCGGGCAGCAGTTCCGGCTGCAGCGCCGCCAGGCCGCCCAGCAGCAGCTGGGACACGATCTCGGCCAGCTGCGTGTCGGTCAGCGCGCCGTCGGGGCGGTGCCAGGTGTAGGTCCAATTGATCATGCCGAAGAGCAGCATGGTCACCGGCTTGGCCAGGGCGGCGGGGGCCAGCTTGGGCTGGATGGCGGCCAGCGCGTTGGCAAAGCCGTTGACCACCTCTCGCTCCAGCGCGCGGATGCGCTGCTGGCGCGACTCGGGCAGGAACTTGAGGTCTTCGGTGAGCACGCGGTGCTCGTGCCGGGCCTCGGTGTAGACGCCCAAGAAGCGCTGCACCAGGGCGCGCAGCTGCTGCTCGGGGCCCAGGTTCAGCAGCTGCACCTCGCGCACCAGGCCGGCGAGCTTTTCCACGTGGGCCTCGCAGATGCGGGCCAGCAGCTCGGCCTTGTCGGGCACGTAGTGGTAGAGCGCCGGCTTGGAGAGGCCGCAGGCCGCCGCCACCTGGCTCATCGCGGTGCCGGGGTAGCCGTTCTGGGCGAACAGGCGCGCGGCGACGAGGAGGAGGTCTTGTTCGCGGGGGGTGGGGCTGGTCATGGCGGTGAACGGGGGATCAGCGCTCGTCAAAGCTCAGGGTCACCTCGGGCGTCAGCGCGTGGGCCTGGCAGCTGAGCACGAAGCCGGCCTCGATCTCGTGCTTTTCCAGCGCGAAGTTGCGGTCCATGCGCACGCGGCCTTCGAGCACCTTGCAGCGGCAGGTGCTGCACACGCCGCTCTTGCAGGAGTAGGGCAGGTCCAGGCCGGCGTGGTTGGCGGCGTCGAGCAGGGTGTGCTCGCTGCTCATCACCTCGATGGTGCGGGTGAGGCCGTCGCGCACGATGGTGACGCGCGCCTCGGGGGCGTCGTCGACGTCGGTGTGGTGCGGCGGGGCCTCGCCGCGCGCCATCTCGGGCGTGCCAAAGCGCTCGATGTGCAGGCGCTCAGGTCTAAGGCCCAGGGCGCGCAGGGCGGACTCGGCGCCGTCGTTGAACTCGTGCGGGCCGCAGACGAAGGCCTGGTCGATGCCCTTCACGGGCAGCACGGTGGAGGCGTAAAGCGCGAGCTTGCCGGCGTCCAGGCGGCCGCTGTGCAGCGGGCTTTCAGCAACTTCTTGGCTGAAGATGGGGTGCAGCACCAAGCGACCCATGTGCTGGTTCTTGAGGTCTTCCAGCTCGTCCTTGAACATGGTGCTGGCCACGCGGCGGTTGGCGTACAGCAAGGTGAAGCGGCTCTTGGGCTCGCGGGCCAGCAGGGTTTTGGCGATGGAGAGGATGGGGGTGATGCCCGAGCCGCCGGCGATGCCGACGACGTGGCGGCCTTGCTCACTTGCTGGCGGCAGCACGAAGCGGCCTTGGGGCGGGAAGACCTCGACCGTGTCACCCGCCTTCAGTTGCTCGTGCACCCAGCCAGAGAACACGCCGCCTTTGACGCGGCGCACGCCAACGCGTAGCACGCCCTCGTCGGCCCCGGCGCAGATGGAGTAGCTGCGGCGGAGGTCGTCGCCATTCACCACGGCGCGCAGGGTCAGGTACTGGCCGGCTTCGAAGGCGAAGGTGTCGCGCAGGGCCGCAGGCACGTCGAAGCGGACGACGACGGCGTCGTCGGTGTCGGGCTCGATGGCGGCGACGGTGAGCGGGTGGAAGTGGAGGCTCATGGTGGCGGGATGTTGGGTGCAGCTGTTCTGGCGGCCCTTCGATACCTCAGGGCGAACGAGGTTTACCTCAGGGCGAACGGGTTTTTTGTTGGCCCGAACACTCCCCACTCCGTTCGGGCTGAGGGTTCGAAGCCCCGTGTTGAGTCATATCGGCTTGAAGTACTCGAAGGGCTCGCGGCAGGCGGTGCAGCGGTAAAGGGCCTTGCAGGCGGTGGCGCCGAAGGCGCTGAGGCGCTCGCTAGAGGTCGAGCCGCAGCGCGGGCAGGGGATGCGCTCGTGCAAGCGCAACGGTTGGTCCACCGCGGCCAGCCCACTGGGCGGGGCGATGCCGTACTGGCGGAGCTTTTCGCGGGCCTCGGGGCCGATCCAGTCGGTGGTCCAGGCGGGGGTGCGGCGTTGCTCGATGCGCACGGCGCCGAAGCTGGGGGCGAGGGCGTTGCGGACCTCGGTCTCGATCAGCTCGGTGGCCGGACAGCCGCTGTAGGTGGGCGTGAGGACGACGGTGAGCGTGCCGTCGTCGGCCTCGTTCACCTCGCGCACGATGCCCAGCTCGACCAGGGACAGCGCCGGCACCTCGGGGTCCAGCACGGTGTGCAGGACGGCCCAGGCTTGCTCGACGCGTGCCGAGGCGGTCGCGGTGCTCACCACACGCCGCCGGGGTAGGCGCGCTGCAGGTACTGCAGCTCGCTCAACAGGTGGCCCAGGTGCTCGCTGTGCACGCCGCGGCGGCCGCCGTGGGCGTTGGGCATGTCTGCTGGCGCTTTCAACGTGGCGCGGGCCAGCAGGGCGTCCATCTGCGCGCGCCAGGGGGCTTGCAGGTCGCGCCAGCGCGGGCCCAGGCCCAGGCTTTCCGCCGCGGCATCGACCTCGTCGTCGTCGAACAGTTCCGGCAGCAGCGGCCCCATCCGTTCGATGGCGGCTTGCAGGCGGTTGTGGCTCTCGGCGGTGCCGTCGCCCAGGCGCACGAGCCAGTCGCCGCTGTGCTGCAGGTGGTAGCGGCTTTCCTTCAGGGCCTTGGCGGCGATGGCGGCCACCTCGGCGTCGCTGCTGGCGAGCAGGCGTTCCCACAGCAGCGTGAACCACAGGCTGAGCGCCGTGTTGCGGGCCACGGTAAAGGCGAAGTCGCCGGGCTGGCGGCCGTCGGGGGCGTGGGGCAGCTCGGCCAGCACGGCGTTGAAGAACTGGTGCTCCAGGCGGTGCATGGCGAGCTGGTCTTCGTCCAGCCCGTGCGCGGCGCCCACGTGCGTGAGCAGCGCGCGGGCCTGGCCCAACCAGTCCAGCGCCATGTTGCTTTGGGCCAGGTCTTCTTCCAGCACGGGCGCGTGGCCGCACCACTCGCTGTTGCGCTGGCTCAGGATCAGGGCGGTGTCGGCGATGCGCAGCAGGTAGCGGTCGCGGGGGGTGAAGTTCGTTGGCATGGGGTGCTGGGGTCGGTGCGGCCCTTCGATACCTCAGGGCGAACGGGGATGGGAGGACTCAGGGAGATCAACAACCCTCCGTTCGCCCTGAGCGTTCGACCGGCTCAGGCCAAGGTCGGCCTTTCGGCCGATCGAAGGGCCCGCTCAACGGTTCACATGTGATCGACCGAGGCAGGCAGCTTGTAGAACGTGGGGTGGCGGTAGACCTTGTCGTCGGCCGGGTCGAAGAGCTGGCCCTTTTCGCCGGGGTCGCTGGCGACGATCTGGTCGCTCTTGACGACCCAGATGCTCACGCCCTCTTGGCGGCGGGTGTAGACGTCGCGGGCCATCTGCAGGGCCAGGGCGCTGTCAGGGGCGTGCACGCTGCCGCAGTGCTTGTGGTCCAGGCCCGACTTGCTGCGGACGAAGACTTCCCACAGGGGCCATTCGTTTTGGGCTTGGCTCATGCGGCCTCCTTTTGAATGTTTTGCTTGGCGGCGTGGGCCATGGCGGCTTCGCGCACCCAGGCGCCTTCGTCCCAGGCACGGTTGCGGGCGGCCAGGCGTTCGCGGTTGCAGGGGCCGTTGCCGCCCACCACGCGCCAGAACTCGTCCCAGTTGATGGCGCCAAAGTCGTGGTGGCCGCGGGCTTCGTTCCAACGGATGTCGGGGTCGGGCAGGGTCACGCCCAAGACCTTGGCTTGGTCGACGGTGGCGTCGACGAACTTTTGGCGCAGCTCGTCGTTGGTGAAGCGCTTGATGCCCCAGCGCAGGCTTTGCTCGCTGTTGGGGCTTTGGTCGTCGGGCGGGCCGAACATCATCAGGCTGGGCCACCACCAGCGGTTCACGGCGTCTTGCACCATGGCCTTCTGGGCGGCGGTGCCGTTTTGCATGATGACCAGCAGGCTCTCGTAGCCCTGGCGCTGGTGGAAGGACTCTTCGCGGCAGACGCGGATCATGGCCCGGGCGTAGGGTCCGTAGCTGCAGCGGCACAGGGGCACCTGGTTCATGATGGCCGCGCCATCTACCAGCCAGCCGATGACGCCGACGTCGGCCCAGGTGAGGGTGGGGTAGTTGAAGATGGAGCTGTACTTGGCCTTGCCGGTGAGCAGGGCGCGGGTCATCTCGTCGCGGCTGGTGCCCAAGGTTTCGGCGGCGGCGTAGAGGTACAGGCCGTGGCCGCCCTCGTCTTGCACCTTGGCCAGCAGGATGGCCTTGCGCTTGAGCGTGGGGGCGCGGGTGATCCAGTTGCCCTCGGGCAGCATGCCGACGATTTCCGAGTGGGCGTGCTGGCTGATTTGGCGCACCAAGGTCTTGCGGTAGTGCGCGGGCATCCAGTCTTTGGCTTCGATGAAGTCGCCGGCTTCGATGCGAGCCTCGAAGGCGGATTCCTTGGCCGCCTCTTCGGCGCTGGCCGCCGCGCGCAGCTCTTGCTGCTCCAGGCTCAGGGCTTGGGTGTACATGTCAGCTCCTTTCCAAATCAGGCACCACGAAGCGGTCTTTCAAGCGCGTGGCGCGGCCGCGGAACACGGCGATCAGTTCTTCATTGGGAACGGTCCCGCGGGTGACGGTGACGTCGTAGACCCCGCTGCGGCCGCCTTGGTGCTCGGCCACGGCGCGGGCCGTGAGTTCGTCGCCCACCAGGGCGCTGCGGACGATGTCGATGTCGAAGCCCGAGGCCACGGTCAGCGCGTTGGCGCTGTTGCAGGCGAAGGCAAAGGCGCTGTCGGCCAGCGCGGCCAGCAGGCCGCCATGCAGGATGCCGAAGCCGTTGCAGTGGTCGGGCTTCACAGTCATCGACAGGCTGGCCGTGCCGGCGCGCACATCCACCAGGCGAAGCCCCAAGGCCTGCGAGGCGCGGTCTTGCGCCCACATGGCGTCGGCCACGGCGCGGGCCTTCTGATCAGGGGTCATGGTCAGCGGTCCCTGAACTGCGGCGGGCGCTTTTGCTGGAAGGCGTTGACGCCTTCGGCGTAGTCGAAGCTGAAGCCCAACTGGCTTTGCAGGCGGCTTTCGGTGCGCAGGGCGATGTCGAGGTTGCTCTCGAGCGATGCATCGACGAGCTGGCGCGTTTGCACCAGTGCCCGCGTGGGCATGGCGGCCAGACGGTCCGCGGTGGCCAAGGCCAGGGGCAGCACTTGGTCAGCGGGCGCTGTACGGGCGATGAGCCCGATGCGTGCGGCCTCGGCGGCGCTCAGTTTGTCGCCCAAGAGAGCCAGCTCCAATGCCTTGGTGCGACCGACCAAGCGGGGCAACAGCCAGCTGGCACCGGCATCGGGGATGAGGCCGATTTTGTTGAAACCGAGCACGAAGGAAGCGGCTTCGCTGGCGATCACGAGGTCGCAAGCCAAAGCGAGGCTCAGGCCCGCACCCGCCGCCACGCCGTTGACCGCACACACCGTGGGCACGGCGCATTCGCGCAGCGCCTGCACCAGCGGGATGTAGTAGTGGTTGAGGAGGTGACCGATGTCTTTGCTCGGTTGCTCGGGATCGGGCGCCACCAGGGGATCGGCCAAGTCTTGACCGGCACAGAAACCGCGGCCTTCGCCGGTGATCACCAAGGCGCGCACGTCGGTGTCGGCGCCTGCGGCCTCGATGGCCTCGCGCCATTGCACGAGCATGTCCGCTGTCAGGGCATTTAGCTGCGCGGGACGGTTCAGGCGCAAGACGGCCACGGCGCTGTCGGGCTGGCGGTTCAGTTCGATGAAGCGCTCGGTCATGTCGAGGTTCCTGGTCGACGTTTTGGGGACAACACGGTGGACAACTTGGGGACCAGCAGTGGGTCCGCAGGGGATGGATTGTGCATTCGACCGACCGGTCGGTCGACCCCTGTTTTTCACGGGCCTGGCCGTTGCGACGAACCGGGAGCCGAACAAAGCTGTGGACTGTTCCGGCACAACTGGGGTGTTGTCCACAGCGCCAGGGCCTTTTGGCAAGTTGTTCAGGTTTCGGGTGCAGCAGCGCCGGGGGTCAGCCCACAGGGCAATGGCCATGACAAGTGCTTGTCAGGCTTGGCGTTTCGAACTTATCCACAGCCTGGACCGACCTCTACTACGGCTACCAGTTTGAATTTCAATCATGGAATGAATAACAAGGGACAGCCCAAAGACCACCCAGCACTCAGCCGCGCGACACTCCGGCCATGGACTTGAACGCATGGCAATCTCGGCTCGACGCCTTTGCGGCCGAGCGCGGCTGGACGCCGTACTTGAACGCCAAGAACTTGGCGGTGGCACTGTCGGTGGAGGCGTCTGAACTGCTGGAGTTGTTCCAGTGGCTGTCGCCCGACGAAGCCCAACGCTGGGGGCGAGACGACCCCAATCAGCGCGAGCGCTTGGCCGACGAAATGGCCGATGTGCTGATGTACTTGCTGCACCTGTCCAGGGTCACGGGCATCGACCTGGAAGCCGCAGCCGAGGCCAAGCTGGTCAAGAACGCCGTGAAATACCCAGCACCGAAGGCCGAGTGACCATGTGGCTGCGGCACGAGCGCGTGGCGGTGGTGGACTTTGAGACCACCGGCATGGGTCCGGCCCAAGGGGCGCGAGCCACCGAGATCGGCGTGGTCGTGTTGGAAGGCGGGCAAGAGGTGGCCCGGTTTGCCAGCCTGATGCGCAGCGACGTGCCAGTGCCACCGTTCATCGAACGCTTGACCGGCATCAGCAACGCCATGCTGGCGCAAGCGCCCCCGGCCGAAGCTGTGATGACCGAAGTGGCAGCCTTGACCCAGGGCTGCCCCATGGTGGCGCACAACGCCAGCTTCGACCGCGGCTTTTGGTTGGCGGAATTGGCGCGCATCGGCGTGGACGCCAGCGACACGCCCTTCGTGTGCACGGTCAAGCTCGCCCGGCGGCTGTACCCACAGGCGCCCAACTGCAAGCTGGGCACCCTGGCTGCTTTTCACGGCTTGCGCTTCGAAGGCAGGGCGCACCGGGCGTTGGCCGATGCGCTGGTGACCACAGCACTGTGGCATCGCATCGGGCAAGACGCTGCGCAGCATTTGGCGCCCACGCTGGCCGGTGCGCCTTTGTCAGCCCTGGTCCTGCACGCGGTGCAGGGCTTGACCCTGGCGCAATGGTTGCGCCCGGCCCGACGCAGCCGGCAGGCCATGCTGGCCGCCGAACTGCCCCTGGTGTGACCGTGCCCATGCCGACCATCCAAGCGGTCATTCGGCGGTGCGCGCTGCTGGCTTTGGTTTGGTGTTGGGCGCAGGGTGCCGCTCGAGCCCAAACGCAGCCTGAAGCAGCGGTGTGGACCGACCCCCAAACGGGCTTGACCTGGTCTCGTTGCCTGGAGGGCATGCGTTGGGATGGGCGGCGTTGCCTCGGTTGGCCTCGTCGGGTGTCGCACGCGCAAGCGGCAGCGATGGTGCGGGAGCGCGCCGGGTGGCGTCTGCCGCGGCTGCCCGAGTTGCAGCGCTTGGCGAAGCACGCCGCTCTTCAAGGCGCCAGTGGCCAACTGGACCTGCCCGCCGGCTGGCTGTGGACGGCCACCGCGCACGTGGACGCGACGCCGGTCAACCCCTACAACTACGGCAATGTGCAGCGTGGCGTCACGCCGGACAACGGCGTTCAACTGAAGTTCTTGCACGGTTGGGCCTTGCACTGGCCCGATGGCCGCGCTGATGGAGAGCGCCTCAAGCGCGAGCCCTTGGGCGTGCTCCTGGTGCGTGCTGAGCCTTGATTCCTGAACAGCCTGCCGGTGTTCCGTGGCCGGTCAAAGCGGCCGAGGTTGCGTGACCTGCTCCATCCACCCCAGCCAGCGCATGGCTTGTACACGGCTGGTGCCGCACATGGTCTGGCTGGGGGCCAGCGACGCGCACACGGCGGGCCGTTCGGGTTGGCCAAAGAGCCGGCAGCGGTCGTCGTCGTCCAATTGAGGGCAGCGCACCCCGGCCGGCTTCGCGGTCGCTACCTTAAGGGACGGCGCGGAAGGCTGGGCAGTCATATAAACAGTGTTGCTTCACAGCTTCCCCATCTCATTAGGAACCGAAGCTGTGAACAACCTCCCCCATGTCACGACCAACGAGCTGACGCCGGCCATCGGCACCCGGCCGAAGGCGTACTCCTACGTCCGATTCTCGACCAAGCGCCAGGCGAAGGGCGACAGCCTGCAGCGGCAGCTTGAAAAGAGCCGCCGGTACGCCGCCGAGCACGACCTCGACCTTCAGGAAGCCACGTTCGAGGACCTGGGCGTGTCGGCGTTCGACCGCAGCAACGTGACCCGTGGCGCCCTGGCCGCCTTCATCAAGACGGTCGAATCCGGTGCCATTGAGCCGGGCTCGTATCTGCTCGTCGAGAGCCTGGACCGGCTGTCGCGGTCTGATGTTCTGGACGCCATGAGCCTGCTGGGCAAGCTGGTGAAGCTGGGCATCCGGGTGGTGACGGTCATTGACGGCCGCGTCCTCGATGAGGACACCGTGAAGGAGCCGATGAACGTCATGTATGCCGTTCTGGTCTTCGTTCGCGCCAACGAGGAGTCGGAGACCAAGGCGGACCGGGTCAAGAAGGCACACGACCGCAAGCGTCGCAGCAAGTCGACGTTCGCTTTCGGCCAGGGTCCCGGCTGGCTGCGCCCCAATGAGGCACGTGACGGCTGGGAGGCAATTCCCGAGCTGGTCGAGAGCGTGCGCAAGGTCTTCGAGTACACCGCCAACGGCTACGGCGGCACGGCCATCGCACGCATCGCCAACCGGGAGGGGTGGCCTGTGCCCGCGCGTGCCGCAGACTGGCACAAGACCTTGCCCGGCAAGTTGGTCGCCAATCGCCGCGTGCTGGGTGAGTTCGAGCCGCAAGTCAAGGCCGGAAAGCAGCGTGTGCCCACCGGCGAGGTGTGGCAGAGCTACTACCCGGCCGTGGTCAGCGAGGCGCTCTTCAACCAGGCAAACGCCGCGGTGGCCCGCCGTGTGGACCTGCCAAAGCGGCGGGACATCGGCTACCACAACATCTTCCAGGGAATGCTGCGCTGTGGCCACTGCGGCGGAACGCTGGCTCGCAAGTCCAAGAACGGGCCCAAGAACAGCCTTGGCTATGCACTCTATGTGTGCGCCAACCGCGACCGCGGGGTCACGGCCTGCCCGAACTGGAATGCGGCCAAGCTGGAGAGTGCGCTCATCCGGCCGTTGATGACCTACATCGCAGCGGACATCCAGGAGGGAGGTGCCCGAGAGAAGGCCCGCCAAGAGGTCGGCGAGGAACGTGCTGCCCTGCTGCGCGAGCAGAAGGCCATCAACCACCTGCTGACCACTTTGGAAACCATGGGTGGGTCCACCGCGATAGCCGGCCGGCTTCGCGCGCTTGAGGCGTCAGTCGATGCGCGGACGGCGAAGGTCGCTAAGCTGTCCGCGTTGCTCGCCGACCCGGTAACCCACGTCTTCGAAGGTGACTTGGTTCCCGCCATTGAGCGCGCCCTCGCTGCGGTGCAGGACGTGAGCCTGGCATGGGTCGACGAGCGGGCTCGGCTCCATCAGGCACTGCTGCGCGTGGTCAAGGAGCTTCGGGTTTGGCCTGGCAGCCACGCAGCCGTTCGACTTCAGGGCGACGATGAGCACGTCGTGCTGATTCCCTTTGCCGAGGCCCCGCCGCGGCCTGCGTTCTTGGGGGCGGGCCTGCGCTTCTGGCAAGAGGAGTCGCCCGAGTCGGGCGCCGACCAGGTTGGGGGCGAGCAAGTCGTGGAAGGCTGCGTTGCAGGCTGATAGCGAAGTGAGTAGCCTGCCAAGGGGCGCCCGAAGGGCGCCCCTTTTGCTTAGGGCGCTTCTCGTTCCTGCGCCGGCTCGCTGCCACACAGCAGGTCGGCCGCCCGCTGCGCCTGGGATGCCGCGGTGAAGATGGCGCGCTTGTCGTGCTTCAGCACGGCCAGCCACTCCGCCACGTAGGCCGCGTGGTCCTCCCGCGGCTCCGCGTTGAGATGGCGCTCGGCGCACACGAAGGCGGCGCCGAGCTCGGCCACGAGCTCTTCCATCGCATACGCCTGGTCGCCGAAGCGCTGGCCGAACTGTCGCGCCAGGCGGTCGGGATGGCCGGTCCAGTGCACGAGCTCATGGGCCAGCGTGCCGAAGTACGCCGCCGCGTCACAGAAACGTGAGGCCTCGGGCATCTGCACCAGGTCTGGCCCGGGCGCGTAGAACGCGCGGTCGCCGCCATGGCGCACCGTCGCACCCGTGCGCTCGACCAGTGCCAGCGCATCGGCGTCCGGCTGGATGGCCTTGGGCTGCGGGGCAATTTCCGGCTGCGCCAGTCCGTCCACCTGTTCGGCATTGAACACGGTGTAGCTGCGCAGGAAGGCCACCGCACGCCGTGCAGGGGTCTCGTCCTCGGCTGCCTCGGCGCGGTCGCCGGCCGGGCTGAACTGGCCGGCATAGACCACCATCGTGCCGCGCTCGCCCTTGCGAACCTGACCACCCAGCGCCTCGGCCTGGCGGTAGGTCAACCAGGTGCGCGACGTGAAGCCGCGCTCAATGGCTGCGCCCCACAACAGCAGGATATTCACGCCACGGTACGGCTCGCCGCTGTGTCGGCGCGGCAGCATCCCGCCGCTCGCGGCGCCACGGGACCAGGGGCACGACCAGGGGCGGACGCCCCGGTCCAGGGCCTCGACGATTCGACGGGTGACCTCGGCGTGGAGGTCACGCTGCTGCTTCTTGCCTTCCATGTCCTCTCCTTTAGGGCTGGGGTGCGTGAGGCACCTGTGCCCGTCGGCGAGACCGGGGGTAGAAGAGCGCAACCGCCGCAGGCCTGGGAAGGGGCACACCCCGCCTGCACGACAGGAAGGTGGGGAAGCCAGGCAGGAGGGCACGCCGCAGCGTGCGGACGGTTGCGCGGCGCGAGGGGAGACCCCTTAGAAACAAGAGAGGCGCCCGAAGGCGCCTCTCCCCCCTTGCGGGGCCGTACAGTGCATTTTCCGGACGGGGCCGAGGCCACGAACGGGCGCGCGGGAACGCGCCTAATCAGCTTGTCCCGATTGCCTGCGGGTCATCGTCTGAGGGTCTGATAAGGGTAGTGACTCGTTTTAAACGGCGCGCTGCCTCAGGTCGTGTAACGTCGTCACACTGGAACCGACCCACACCAGCGGGTCGCGCAGTTCGACGGCGACGAGCTTGACCCTGCGTTCCAGCGTTACGCGTTCCTGCAAGGGTCGGTGGCCCCACAGCGACGTGGCGGCCAGCAGGATGCGGCGGGCATGGTTGAGCTCGCGGTCGTAGACGAAGACCAAGCCTCCGAGCCGGTAGGCGCCGGCCTGGTCGAGCGGCTGGCCGACGAGCTCGGCCCACCGCAGGCAGGCGGCAAGCTGCGGCAGCGCCTTGCGGGCGGCCTCCACTTCGCACACCTCCACCGTTGCCGGCCCGTCGGCGCGACGCTGCCAGACGGCACCGTCCGGCATCTTGCGCAGCATCTTCACCATCCGGTCCACTGGGAACGGCGCCTTGCGGCGCAGCAGCAGGTACTCCCCGGCGGTCTGGAAGCCCTCGACCTGGCGCTCGATGAGGTAACGCGTAGCCAGCGTCCGATGGAAGAAGGTGCTGCCCGACACGCTCGACAGGTCCAGCGTGTGCTGCGCCTCGATGCCCCTGGCCTCCAACCAGGTAGCGCCGACACGGGTCAGGCACAGGCTGCGCGAGCCCAGGGCGTTATGGCGTTCCAGCAACAGGCCCTCGGCGACCAGCCGGCTGGCGACGCGCCGGCAGACCTGCTCGGCGTAACGGGCCTTGGGCCAGACAGCACGGGCCAGCTCGGCGACGCGGACGTGCCCATGGTGGGCAACGACACGCATGCACTTCAGCTCGTTGACGCGGGCCTGCTCGCGCCCGCTACGGCTGCTGGTTTGTCGCGGCGCGCGTGATGTTGGCGCGGTGGCGGGCGTGGCGCCCAGCACGCCCAGCAGGTCGGTGGTCGGGACTTTCATGGTGGCTCTCCGTGGTAAGTCCACTGTCTAGCCACCGTCTCGCCGGCCACCGCCGCACCGGCTGCCTGCGCGTCATTGCGCGAAGGCTAAAACGGGGAACTTGACTCATCGAGCCGGCAGTTCCGCCGCGCTTCGCCCGACGGGCGCACCCGTCACCTGGAGCAACTCGATGGACAAGTTCATCCCCAAGTCCGCACTGGTCGAAGCCCTCGGCATCTCGACCCGCACCCTGGAAAACTGGATTGCGCAGCGTGCGTTCCCCGCACCTCGCCACCTGGCCGGCAGCCGGCTGTCGTTCTTCGACGTGGCTGAAGTCGACGCGTGGCTGGAACGCGAGCTCAGCGAAGGGGGTCAGGCATGAAGCGCCCCCGCAACCGCATCGCCAGCACCGACAACGACCGCTGGTTCGAGCGCTACGGCAAGGGCGGGTACTTCTGCCTGCCGCGGGCGCTGCTGTTCAACGCGGTCGACTGCATCGACAACGCGACGCTGTACGTGTACGTCGCCCTCGCCTCCTGCCACTACGAGGGCAACACGACCTACGCCGGGCCGCACATCGCCAAGCTCACGGGCAAGGACGAGCGGGCTGTCCGCGGCCATCTGGCTGACCTGGAAACGCTGGGCCTCATCCGCCGCGAGCCGCTTGGCCAGGGCTTCCGTGTGCTGTTCCTGTGCCCCGACCGCCAGCGCATCAAGAACGGCGCCGCGGAAATCACGTCTCGCAAGCTGGCGCGGCAGCAGCGCCGCGCGCTGGCTCAGACGGCAGCGCCGTCAGCGATGGACGGCGGTCACCAGCGCGAGTTGCTGAATCCGCCGCCGAAGGAACCGCCGCTGGAGAAGCCACCAGCGTCGTAACGGTGCTCGGTAACGCCAAAGGCGTTGCCGTTGATGTCCACGTGGGCGCTGGCCATCGGCGTGCCGTCGATGTTGACCAATGGCCCCCGGCGGTCGTCAGCGCGACGGCGGTGGTCATCGTCGTCGTCGAAACCTTGGCCCGGCGGCGTTGACAAGCCCAGGCGTTGACCCAGGCTACCGGGTCCGCGAAATCGCTTCACCGCGCGCACAAAGCCCCAGAGGACGCCCAACACGAACAGGACGAAGCCCAAGAAGAGGGCCAGCACGTTGGCAGGCACCCCAACCAGCAAGTCACTCGGGATGAAGAACAGGCCGACAAAGCACAGCAAACCGCCCAGGAAGGAGAGCACTTGCCAGGTGAAGTAGGGCTGGTACATGAGAGTTTCTGACCGTGGGAGCGATGCCTTCCGTCACGCGGGTATCGGCCCGATGGGCAGGAACTTGAGCCCGGCGCTGCGCCAGACGCTCAGCGCACCCAGGCGCTTCTGCAGGCTTCAGCCTGCCTGACACGGGGCGGGCCTGGCCCGCCCTTCGGTCGCCCCGCGGCCCAGGCACTCCGGCCTTGCGGGTGCTCTTCACCGGGCGACAGCCGCCCGCAGGGCGGCTTCTTCTTCCGTTCTCAGAACAGGTTTTTGCAGCCGCTTCTGGTCTGAAGGACTTTGGTTATTCGTGGGTAGTGGTCACGCGGTGACGGTCACCGGGTGGTGGTCACCCGGGACCGTTACGGCGTGACGGCGTTTCAGATGACGCCAGTCAGCTTGTCCAGCAGCTTCATCAGGTCCGGCGGCTGCCGGACGATGTGATAGCTCCACCGACCAAAGCGCCCGTCGTTGTTGACGGCGGTGCACCAGCGGTGCGCGGCCTGGGCCTTCACCTCGGCATCGCCAGGCTGGCCCTTCACCTCGACCATCAGGCGCTCGCCCGTCGTCAGGTCCACGATGAAGTCGGGCAGGTAGCGGCGGCGGATGCCGTCCTTGCGATACGGCACCACGAAACCCAGGTGGTCGTTCTTGACCCACTTGGCCACGCCTTGGTGTGCGTCCAGCGCCGTGGCCGCCGCCTGCTCCCACGTCTTCGTGTCGGCCACGATGGCGTTCAGGTGGCACTTCTGCACCGGCCAGGGCTGCCGGCCGGTGAAGAACTCGACGTGCCGCGTCGAGCGTTCGCCCGCCGGCCCGGGGACGATGATGGGACGCTCCTGCGTCTTGCCGCTCTCGTCCACCGGCACCAGCGAATCGAACAGGATGCCCACCGCCTGCTGGAAGTACGGGTTCAGGGCCACGTCCTGCGGCGCCCGGTTGCCCGACAGCTTCAGCTTCTCGGCCAGGAACCGGGTGGTGTAGCCCAGCAGTTGCGGGAACAGCCGGTGCGTGGGGATGACATCGCCACGGTCGGCCAGCCATTGCTGCGTCAGCACCTTGGCCATCGTGAAGGCCACCTGCTGCACCCGCACCTTGGCGCGCCACTGCTCCAGGTTCACCACGTCGGCCGCGCCCGGCCCGTAGGCCGCCAGGGCGCCGTCCTGCGTGGTCAGCCCCTTCATCAGGGTCACGTCCGGCACCGTCATCGGGTTCAGCTCCAAGGTCGGCACCTTGGGCCAGTCCATGGTCAGCCGGGTCACGCCGGGGTCGGTGTAGCCCTCCACCACCGGGAAGCCCAACTCGAACTGCGCCTTGGCCGGCACCGCGTAAATCTGATTGGCCGGCGGTGATGGCGGCTGCTGTGCGCCACCCTCCACCTTGAACGGGATGAGCTCGAACGGCACGCCGAACACCTTGGCCGTCTCTTCGCGGAAGAAGCCGGTGGCCTCGTCCACCGCATAGGAAGTGCGGCGCAGCGCCCGGCCCACCACCTGCTCGCACAGCAGTTGCGACCCGAAGGGCCGCAGGCCCACCACGTGCGTCACGGTCGTGGCATCCCAGCCCTCGGACAGCATGGCCACGCTGATGATGCAGCGCACGTCGCGGCCGGGCGGCACGCTGGCGTCGATGGTCACCAGGCCGTTGTCGTCGTCCTCCAGGGCCTTGCGGTTGTGCTTCTCGACCATGGCCACGTACTCTTCGGGCACCTTGCCGCCCGGCCAGCCGGTCTTGCCGATGGTCTCCAGCACGAAGCGCAGGCGCCGCGCCTCGTCGTTCTTGCCACCGCCCTCGGCGATGTCCTCGGCCACCTTGCTGTCCACCCGCACGGTCCATTCACGGCCAGGCGCGTTGCGGAACTGGTCCGGCGCCGCGCCGTAAGTCGCGTTGCCGTTGGCCAGCCAGTCGTACAGCTCTTTGGCCAGCGCGGTATCGCGGCACACGATGATGAAGACCGGCGGCACGTCGGTCTTGCGGTGGCCGGCCTTGAACTGCGCCGACCACTGCTCGGCTGTCTTGCGCCACTCGTCCGCCAGTTGCACGATGGGCTGCGTCGCATAGCGCATCAGCACGTCGGGCGTCAGCTTGCCGCTGTGGCCTTCCTTCTCGGCAATCTCCTGCACCCAGCGCCACACGTTGAAGTAGGCCGGCGTCTCGGTGCCGCCGATGTCCTGCGTGGGGAGCTGCGGAATCTTCACCAGGCCGGCTTCGATGGCCTCCAGCAGGCTGAAGTCGGACACCACCCACGGGAAGGGCTTACCTACCTCGTTCCCGCTGCCCTGGATGAAGAACGGGGTGGCCGACAGGTCCACGCACAGCCGCACCCCGTTGGTCCGGCCGCCCAGGGCCTTGTTGATGCGGTCCAGGCCCTCAATCCACACCGTGGCCTCGCGGGCATCGACCTCGGCCGTTTCCTCGTCGATGGCGAAGGTGTCCTCGGCGTCGAGCTTGCCGCGCCGGTAGGCGTGGTGGGCCTCGTCGTTCATCACCAGGATGGCCGAGCTGCGCCCCTTGCGGTTGCCCAGCACACGGCGCAGGAACGCGGCGTCGCTCTCGAAGTAGCGCACCTCCTTCACCTCAAAGCCGGTGAGCTGGCCCTTGTTGTCGCGCAGCTCGCGCAGGATGTCGAAGGCCCCGGTCAGCGCCTGCTGCCGGATGTCGGCCTCGGTCACCGCGTCCTTGCCGCCCACCTTCACGGTGCGCAGCTTCTCCACCGGCACGCCGCGCTTCACCACCTTGGCCGACGTGCCGTTCACGTCGGTCAGCTCGCGCCGCTCCAGGTTGTGCCAGTTGGTGATGAAGACCTCGCCCTTGCGCAGGTCGGGCATGCGGTGCAGCGGCACCAGTTGCCGCGTGCGGTACAGGCTGAGCTCGTCCAGGTTCGGGTCGAGCTCGCGCAGGCGGTCGCGGATGGTGACGTTCGGGCAGACGATGAGCACCGTGTCCGAGTAGGCCGGGGCCTGCGGCTGAGCCACCTTGTTCAGGATGGACCAGGCCGACAGCATGCCCATCACCGTGGTCTTACCGCTGCCCGTGGCCATCTTCAGCGCGTAGCGCACGAAGGCCTTGTAGCCCTCGGCCTTGGCATCGTCGCCCGGCTCGTCGCTCGGCACGTTGATGCCCTGCTTCAGGTCGTCCGGCCCCTCCACCAGGAACAGCACCGTTTCCACGGCTTCGAGCTGGGCGAAGAACAGCCGCTGCGAGCGGTCCGGCGACCGCCACAGTTCCAGCAGTTCCCGCGTGACCTTGGTGGCGCCGGCATAGTCGCGCTCCCGCCACTCGCGCAGGCGCTGGCGGATGAGGTTGGCCAGGTCCAGCAGGTATTCCTGACCCTTGGATGCGTCGTCCAGCAGCGACTGCTGGCCCTTGGCCTTGCGCCCCCGCGCCGCACGGTCCGGCACGCGGAAGAAGTACGAGGCCAAGCGACGGCCTGGCCGCTTCTCCGGGTGTTTGCCTTCTTCGATGTGCCAGTGGAAGGCCGGCGCGTCGTAAGGCGAGTTGATGATGGGCGCTTCGACGGCGTTGATTTGGCTCATGCTGCGCACCTTTGGACGATAGTCGTCGCGTCAAGGTAAATGGCAAAGAGTCGGCTGATGGCCAACCATCCCAGAGCCTTGCTGTCGAAGCTCACCCGTACCGGAGCCCCTTCCTGGAGCTGCCTTGACAAGGCAGAGAACTGGCCGACGAGAGCGACATCTTTCGGAAGTCGGCGAGCCAGTTGCCTCTCAACACGTCGCGCGTACCCATTTGCAACGAGCTCGAAAGCTGTCGAGTAGAGCCGCTGAATCTGTTCAAGCGACACTTCCTCGCGCTGGCGATTTTGATTCTGCTCGCCTGGCGCTACCCGGCGAATAGTCAAGGACTTAGGGTCCTCCGAGAACACCCATGCCTCGTTGCCATTTGGCGTATAGACGATGGAATGAGAAATGGACTCATCAAGTTGTCCAACCCCGTTCACGTCAATGTAGACAGAGTGTGCGTCAAGGTCCTTCGCTGCATACCTGGCGTCTAGATTTGGTTGGTCAACAAACAGCGGCGCACAAAAGTAGAACTCTAGGCCAGGCAAGTTCTGTGAAACCAGGGCCTCGATGGTATTGAACTGCACTGGGTCAACCGGAAAGGCAAAGTACGGATTACCGGCCGCATTTCTGAATGCCTTGTTTGCCCCGCTACCAGGACCATCCACCAAGCGAACAACCTTGTGTTGCAATGCTAGGGCGTTGATAACGCCACCACCGTTCTGGAGATTGAATGCAACGTCATAGCCAAGCCACTTCTCCTCCTCCTGCGAAGGGATGTGCGGCATTCCGATTACGCTGGCCGAGTTCTTGTGAATGAACTCGGCGTTGAAAAGAAACTCAAAAAGCCGCTCCGCGAACACGCTGTGGTGGACGGTCATGCCTTCACCTCCAGCACGCGCATCAGCTCGTTGCCGCGCTCGTCGATGACCTTCACCGCTACACGGCGCTTCGGCCCGATGGGGAACGGCTCGCTCACCGTGCCGGCCAGGTGCTCCCACACCGACGGGTCGAACTCGGCCTTCAGCGACTTCTGCAGGTTGTCCCACGCAGCGGTCTTGGGGAAGAAGACCTGGGTGGCGTAGAAGCACATGCCGTCGTAGTCGGTGTCCAGCATCCACGCCGGCAGGTTCTGCGCGGGGATGTCCTCCTGGTCCATCGTGGCCGGGTTGAAGATGTCCAGGCCGCGCAGCTCGACCTCCCACAGGTCGGCGCCGTCCTCGTTCTTCTTGCCGGTCTTGCGCGCCACGGCATCGGGCAGGCCGGTGACCGAGAAGATTTCGCTGGCGCGGCTGGTCTTCAGCAGGTCGCTCATGGCCACGTCCGGCGTGACCGTGACGTAGGTGCAGGGCACGCGCAGCTTGGCGCGGTCTTCCAGCAGTTCGCGCGCCTTGGCCTGGATGGCGAAGCCGAAGAAGTACAGGTGCGGGAACTTCAGGAAGTAAGCCTCGCGGGCCGCCTCGAAAACCACGTCGGACGAGATGGCACCGTCCTCCGGGCCGAAGACCACGGCGATGCGGTTGCCCTCGGCGTCCAGGCCTTCGGCGTGGATTGCATCGCTGTCGGTCATGCGGCGGATGTCGGCCAGCACCAGTTCGCGGTTGCCGGGCAGGCGCAGCGTCTTGGACTGACGCAGCACTTGGGTCATGCGCTCGATGTGCGTGGCAGGGTCGGAATACTTGCCAGCGGGCTCTGCCACCTTCAGAGGCAAGCCGCCATTGGCGGCGTCGGCATCACCCAGCGCGGCATCAAGACTCTGGACGTCAGGCTCCTCCTCCACCCGCGCGCTGGCGTCGACTTCGACCGTCTGCGCCGGGGCGATGGTCGCCTCGACAACAAATGGACCGGCGACACGCGTGACCTTGTCATTTACCTCTGGTCGGTCAACCAGCACTTCCGTCGCAGGCGACTCCTCATTAGCGATGGACTTCAAAGTGATATGCGGAATGAGACCGCCAATCTCCTCGCCCTTGCGATTCTGCTTCCGCTTGTATACGAAACCACCCTGCGGACCTACCTGTTGGTCTTTGAGCTCGTAGTATGGGAAAGTTGCCGTTAAGAGACGCTGGCGAGCCAACGCAAGAGGAACCCGGGAGGTGTCGCACGTAATCCACCGACGCCCCCATTGCTCAGCCACATACGCGGTTGTTCCGGAGCCGCAGGTAGGGTCCAGCACCAAGTCGCCTGGCTCCGTGCACATCAACATGCATCGCTGAATTACCGCAGGAGAGGTTTGAACGACATAGAGTTTTTGAGCAGCGAACCCACTAATTCCAGTATCACCCCAAGCATTCGAAATAGGAAATACCGGGAAATCACTGAGATAGCGGACATACCGAAGAGTATTCCCAATCCAAATCATTCGCCGAGCCTCCCTCAGTCGAATGAGCCCCTTTTCGTCAGTCTTGAATGTTCCCTTCGGAAGGTTGAAAGTCTTGCCCTCGTATTCAAAGCTGCGAACATCGGTGCCTTGCGCAGGCCGCTGACTGGTCAAGTCACCGTGGGCAAAAATCTTTGAACCGGCTGGCGCAAGCGCAAGCGCCTCGGGATTTCCATAATTCTTTCGTGTCCCGTCCGGATGCTCTGCAAACGTGTATTGCGTCGCACCAGCCTCCCCCAGCTCCTTTGTCTGGTACAGCTGCCGAAACTTTACCCTCGTCTTGTCTTTCGCATACCAAACGATGAAGTCAGTTACTGAAGACAGTAGGTCGCCAGACGCGCCCGATGTCTTGGCGAACGATATGACACTTACAAAGTTCTCGGCGTGGAAAACATCATCCATCAACTCACGTATATGGTGCAAATTCTCATCGGAGATTTGGACGAAAACACTTCCACTCTCATGCAGAAGCTCCTTGGCCAAGAGCAACCTATCACGCATGTAGGTCAAATACGAGTGAAGGCCGAGCTCCCATGTATCCCGATAGGCTTTCACCATCTCGGGTTCGCGCGTCATCTCCCCGTCGTTCGCGTGTTTGACCGAGCTCTTGCGAACAAACGGCTGAAAGTTCGAACCGAACTTCACACCGTACGGCGGGTCCAGGAAGACCATTTGGACTTGACCGCCGAGCCCCTCGAACTCCAGCAGCGAGTTCATCACCTGCAGGCTGTCCCCGAGAATCATCCGGTTCTGCCACGGCCCCTTGTGCTCGTAGGCATCGAGCTTGTCGGTCACGTCCAGCCCGCCGCCGTCGCCGAACAGGTCGTAGGTGGTGCCCTTGGCCTTGCGGTGCTTGATGCCCTCCAGGATGGCCTTGGTCGAGTGCCGCTCGTGCACGAACAGCGGCACCGTGGGCACTGAAATCTGGTGGCGCTCGGCCTTGCCGGTCCAGTTCAGGAAGGGCTGGCTCAGCGCCTGCAGCAGGTCGGCCGCCGCCTTCAACGATTGCACCTGCACGCCACCGCCGGCCCACACCTGCGGCGCGGTGAACACCGCCGCCTCGCCTTCGGTGGCGCAGCGCTGCACCAGGCCCAGCAACCATTCGGCCAGGTCGCGGTCGCGGTTCTCGTCCCAGCTCAGCGCCGGGTCCAGGCTGCTGTCGTAGCGGTAGGTCTTCGGCGGCTTTCTGGTGTTGAACTGGTCCTGCACGCCGACATCAGGGCGCTGGGTGGCCTGCTGGGCGTGCTGATAGTCGGTGGTTTGGCTTTGCGGCGTGGCTGCGCTCTTCTTGGTGGCCAAGACGTGCTCCCGTTCGGTTATTGCATGACGTAACCGACAAGGATACCGGCCGAATTGCTGCATTACGCCGGTCGAATCGACATCGGCGTTATCGCGCGCCAGCGCGTGCGGGTGCCACGCCGCAGGACGTGGGGCAAGGCGTTCAGCCGCAGCACCGCGCGGTGCACCGTGCCCACACGGTCAACGCGCGGCAGGGGGCGCCTCCGGGCCGGATTTCGTCCCAACGAAATCGGGTCCGGTGGGGGCGTCAGCCCCGCCCCAACCGCTGAAGGCGGGCGGGCAACCTGCGTGATGGCCGACGTCCAGGAGGCGCCAGCGGGTGGCGCGAACAGCGGCACCAATGGCAAGCAGCGCGCGGGTTGCCCGCCCGTTGGCTCTGCCATGCAGAGGCAGCGGGATGGGGCGCGGCCTTGGCGAGGGGACGAGGGCGTCCAGCCCGAGACACGGCGTGTCGCCCTAGCGACCGTGAGCCGGGGTGCCCCGTGCTCCCACGGTGGAAGCGTCTGCTTCTACCGTCTCGGTCTTGGCGACGGTCTGCAAGACGGTCGCCGGTCACGGTCATCGGCCGGCGCCGACCGTGAACTACTGCCTTGCCTGGTTGCGCGGCGACGATACAGTTCGGTTCCTACTTCATCAGCGCACCTCCCGCGCAAGAACACGCTCCCCCCACCCAAGCTGGTGGCATCGGGGTCGTGTTCTTTAAAAACCCTTGCCTGTCGGCATACCCCAGACCCGCGCTTAGAACAGACTAACTAGCCTTCGCGCCCTGGGGTCGGCGCCGACCAGCCAATTCCCAACATCCAAGACCTGGCCGCACACCTGCGTGGCGCGCCAGTAGACGCCGCCCGTCCGACGGGTGCTGCGTAGGGCAGTTCATGCCCCGCAAGTTCAAGCCGTTCTGGCCTTGAGCTGCCACCTCCCGCCGCCTGACTCTTCGGCGGCACCCCTCACACATCAAGCCTTGCCGGCGGCGTCGCCGGCAGGGCTTTCGTCTTTGGAGATTCCGACATGAGCAACATCAAAGTCCTGAGCGCCCTGTTCTCCCGACCCAAGGCGGCTGCCGCTCCCACCCTGAAGGTAGTCGCACCCGCCCCCTCCCTCGCTGACCTGATGCATCGCGACGGCGGGTTCGAAGTCGCCGGCTTCGACTTGAACGGCAACTACCGCATCCTGTCCCGAAAGACCGGCCAGCTCGTCACGCTGAGCGGCAAGCTCGACGGCTCCACGTTGCTGAAGACGATTGGGGCTGAGTATTGCGAAAAGCACTACAGCGACAGGGACCCCAAGACCATGAAGCAGGTCTTCTCGCCGGAGCGGCTGGCCAAGGAAATCCGGGTGCGCTGCGATGCATTCGGCCTGGCGCAGGCAGACACGGTACGGGGCCCGGGTCTCTACGTCGATGACGGCAAGCTGGTCGTCCACTACGGCCTGGCGGTCTACGACGACACCGGCGCGCCGGTGGACACCACGCCCACCCAGCAGCGGGTGTACGTGGCGGGCGAAGGGCTCGGCTTCAACGCCTCGACGCCCGCCGCGTCAGCAGCCGATGTGCACCTGGTCGAAAGCACGTTCGAGTCGTTCGGCTTCGAGCAGCAGCACGGGGCGGCGGTGTC
>NZ_JAPZSY010000011.1 GCF_027532025.1 Inhella sp.
CTATGCCTCGGCCACGCTGAGTCTGGACGCCATGCCCCAGGCCGAGAAGGCCGGCGTGCTCTTCTTCGCCCCCTTCTCCGGCGCCAACCCGGTACGCAAGCCCAGCCCCGTGGTGCACACGCTGCGGGCCTCCTACGGCGATGAGTTGGAGAAGATGCTGGCCTTCTGGACTGGCCTCGGGATGAAGGAAGTGGTGGTCGTCCACTACGACGACGAGGTCGGCAACCAGAACTTCGGCGTCGTCCGGGACTACCTGGCACGCCAGGGGAAGACGCCCAAGGCCTTCTCGCTGGAGCGCAACGCCAAGATCGACGATGCGCGCTTCGCCCAGCTGATCGCGCTCAAGCCCGAGGTCATCATCAACACCGTGCTCTCCGGCGCCGCAGCCGAGATCACCAAGCGCCTCGTGGCCCAGGGCCTGTTCGTGCCCATGTCCAGCCTGTCCTTCGTGGGCGCGCAACAGTACATCGACGCAGCCGGTGACGCCGCGGCCGGTGTCTCGATCTCGCAGGTGGTACCCAACACGGCGGCCTCGCTGCCCGTGGTGCGCGAATGCGCCCAGATGCTCAAGGACAGCGGCATCAGCAAGCCCATGAACAGCACGCACTTGGAGGGCTGCATCGGCGCCAAGGTGCTGACCGAGGCCATGCGCCGCAGCAAGCGCCCCGGCGACGCCCGGGCCCTGCTGACCGCCTTGCGCAATCTGGGCAGCTACGACACCGGAGGGTTCACGGTCAGCTACGCCCCGGACCAGAACCACGGCAGCAAGTACGTGGAACTGGGCATGGTCACGCGCGGCGGCAAGCTGCGCAACTGACATCTGCTTACACCTTCGTACACCTGCACACAGGTGTTGCGGTTTCGGGCCTAGTCCTGAAACATCTTCTGGGTGACGATGCGGTCCACATACCCCCAAGGGGAGATACCGCATGAAAACCTCCATCCTCCGTCACCCGTCCCTGGCCGCCCTGCTGCTGGCCCTGGGCCTGGGCAGCGCCCAGGCCCAGAACGCCTGGATCGTGGGCCAGTCGGCGCCGCTGACGGGCAGCAACGCCGCCTTCGGCCAGGACATCCGCGATGGCGCCCTGGCTTATTTCAAGTCCGTCAATGCCCAGGGCGGCGTGGCCGGCGCCCCCATCGAGCTCGTCACGCTCGACGACCAGAACCAGCGCGAGACCGCCGGCGAGAACACCACCAAGCTCTTGCAGACCCGCGGCCTGGTCGCCCTCTTCGGCTATGCCTCGGCCACGCTGAGTCTGGACGCCATGCCCCAGGCCGAGAAGGCCGGCGTGCTCTTCTTCGCCCCCTTCTCCG
>NZ_JAPZSY010000032.1 GCF_027532025.1 Inhella sp.
CCGCCTGCCTGCGATCCAATCCCCCATACCCACCGCAACACACCCGCTGAACCGCGACTGGAGCGGCGGTTTTGTTCAACACGGTTTACCTGCCGCCGGTGGCGCTCAGCTGCGTGGCAAATGCCGTGCGGCGGCAGATAAGCGCTGACTGTTAGGCATCCCAATACACCTCTCGCAGTACACAATGACCTTCGGAGTACTCATCTTCCCCAACGTCGAGGAACTCGACTTCGTTGGGCCTTGGGAAATGCTCACTATGTGGCAGCAGGTAGCAGGTGGGCCAAAGTGCCTCGTTGTCTCGGAGCATGCCGGACCAGTCACTTGCGCGAAGGGCCTCTCTGTCAACCCGCACGTCACCTTCGAAGACTGTCCGCCGCTGGACTACCTGCTTGTACCTGGTGGGCAGGGAACCCGAGTTGAAGTCACGAACGCCAAGCTCCTTGAGTTCGTTGCCGCTCAAGGCAAAGGATGCCAGGCGATTCTCTCCGTCTGCACTGGCTCGTTTGTGCTGCATGCCGCCGGTCTTCTGGCAGGCAAGAAGGCAACAACACACTGGGGGTCGCTTGAACGGCTACGAGCACTTGGCAACGTCACGGTAATCGAAGAGCGCTTCGTTCAAGACGAGAACCTATGGTCTTCGGCAGGGGTCTCGGCAGGCATTGACATGACCCTCGCGTTCATATCCGCAGTGGCGGGCGAGGAATCCGCATCAAAGGTTCAGCTCGCTTCTGAGTACTACCCGTCAACCAAGCGGTATGGCTCGCTCCACAACACACACCCCGCGGCGCCAGCCTACGCGAGGGATGCCTCTCAAGAAACTCCCTCCAAGTAGTTGATTTCATTGACCTGATTTGTAACGATCCGGGCCTCGCTCAGGCCGTTGTTGTTTGTGGCGACGCCCCCGCCAAGGGCACCCGTTGCAGCCCCAACTGCTGCGCCCGCCGGGTGAGGCTGGCGACCACGCGCTCGCGGTATCGCTCCTCGTAATACGCCTGCCTCTGGTCGGTGTACGGCTGGCCTCGGGTCAACATCGCGTAGATCAGCCGCGCCAGCTTGTGCGCTGCCGCTGTCACCACCGAACGGGAAATGCCAACCAGAGGGGCGATCGGCGGGACGCGGAGAGCACCACCCATCAGCACAACACCAACGCCGGCAACCACCCCCGCAACGCATTGAACCAAGCCACCCCCTCGACCCGGTCCAGGTCCTCGCGGGTCAAGCGCGCCTCGGCGATGCGACCCTCCGCCAGCCAGTGCGCGCGGCCCACGCCGGGCAGCAGGCCGGCTTCGCGGCGCGGGGTGAGCCAGCGGCCTTCCAACTGCAGCGCGATGTTGCCGAAGGTGCCTTCGGTCAACTCGCCGTCTTCATTGAACAAGATCAGGTCCCAGGCCTCGGGCGGCTTGGTGGCGGCTTGCGCTTCGTAGACCTCGCGGCGCGTGGTCTTGTGCTGAATGAACTCGGCCAGCGGGCCGCGCGTGGGCATGGGCTGCTGTGCCAAGGTCAGCACCAAGGGGAAAGGTAGTTCGGTCAGCGGCTGCACCTGGGTGGCGGCGTGGCCGTCGGCGGCCAGGGTCAGGCGCACGCGCCAGGCGCCTCGCGGGTGGGCGCTGGCGGCGGCGTCCAGGGCTTGCTGCACGTCGGCCGCGCGGTGGCGCAGGCCGAAATGGCGGGCCGTGGCGGCCAAGCGGGCCAGGTGCGCGGCGCGCATGGGGTAAGCCCCGCCATCCAGGCGCAGGGTTTCCAGCGCGGCGATGGGCGCTTGCGCCCGGGCCAAAAAGCGGGTCTTGGCGCGCCACTCGGCCAGTTCGGGCGCGGGCTCGGCGTCCAGCGTGATGCCGCTGCCCACGCCGGCGCGCAAGGCCCCGTTGGCGGGCACCTCCACGGTGCGGATGGGCACGTTGAAGGTGGCGGCCCCGCCGGGCTGGATCAGGCCCAGGGCCCCGCAGTACCAACCGCGCGGCGCGCCTTCCAAGTCGTTGATCACCTCCATCGCCCGGCGCTTGGGCGCGCCGGTGACGCTGCCGCAAGGGAACAGGGCGGCGAACACCTCGGCCAGGGTGCGCTGCGGCGGCGTGACGGCCGTGACCGTGCTGGTCATCTGCCAAACCGTGGGCAGCTCGTGCAGCTCAAAAAGGCGCGGCACGCGCACGCTGCCCACGCGGGCCACACGGCCCAGGTCGTTGCGCAGCAGGTCCACGATCATCAGGTTCTCGGCCCGCTCTTTGTCGCTGGTGCGCAGGTGAGCCTGGGCCGCCTCGTCGCTGGCGCGGTCGGTGCCGCGCGGCGCCGTGCCCTTCATCGGCTGGGCGGCCAGCAGCCAGGTGGCCGGGTGGTCGGGCAGCGGGCGCCAGTCGAAGAACAGCTCGGGCGACACGCTGGCCACCCCGCCCTCCCCCGCCATCTCGGCCAGGAACAGCGAAAAGCCGCCGGGCTGCGCCGCGTGCAGGCCGTGGAACAACGCGGCCAGCGGCACGCCCGGCGCCAAGCGGCTGGCCAGGCGCGTGGTGAGGTTGACTTGGTAACAGTCGCCGGCGCGGATGTGGTCGCGCACCCGTTCGATGGCAGTGGCGTCTTGCGCCTCGTCGTGCAGGTCCTGCAGCCAGGGCTCACATCGTGCGCCCTCGTGCACGGTCGGCGTCCACGGCTCGGGCGCGCGGCGGTACACGGCGAAGGCGGCCAGCCAGCCTTCGGCGGGTGGCGTCGTCAGGCAGGGGTCCAGCGCCGGGCCGGCCTCGTAACGCAGGCCGCCCAGCACCCAAGCGCCGGCTTGGGCCTCGGCGTGGGCCTGGTTCAGCACCCTGGCCAACTCGTCCGCGCTGCGCGCGCACAGCCAGGCGTCCGGCGGCGTGGCCCACTGGCCCCGCACGCGCTCGCCGTCTTCGCGCGCCAGGGGGTGGCGCGGGAAGTCGAAGGCGGCGAAGGCATTGCCCGAAGACATGGTTCTATCGACCCGCTTTCCTACGCCCCAAAGATGGCATCAAACAGATCGCGACATTCTTCAAAGAGAGAACCGCATACACCCAGGCCTTCTGCCACCGGCTTCCGACCAAGAAAACGTGCACGTGAAAGTTAGGGCGCCGTCGAGCGCTAGCGCCGCTGACCAGCAGCATGTAGGCCCCTCGATCTCCCATGTGCGTCAACGCCAACTCTTCTGCGAATCGCTGCACGCTGGTCAGGTCTCCCTGGCTGTCCGTTTCCGAACAGAAAACAAAACAGCGCCGCAGCAGCGGCAAGGAGTAGTCCACCCGAATCCAACCGAGCCGACTCAGTTCTGGGGTCGTCACGATCTCGCGACGCCCCATGAAGAAGCCGACGTTCACAAGGTGTCAAGCCAAATTCAAGAACTGCTCGCGGTAGTGCGCCAGCTCGTCGATGCTTTCGTGGATGTCGGCCAGCGCGGTGTGCGCTTGGGCCTTCTTGAAGCTGTCCATGGCGGCGGGCTTCCAGCGGCGGGCCAGTTCCTTGAGGGTGGAGACGTCGAGGTTGCGGTAGTGGAAGAAGGCCTCCAGCGTGGGCATGGTGTTCACCAGGAAGCGGCGGTCTTGGCAGACGGAGTTGCCGCACATGGGGCTTTTGCCCTTGCCCACGTACTGCTCCAGAAAGGCGATGGTGGCGGCCGCGGCGGCGGCTTCGTCTGTGGTGCTGGCCTTGACGCGGTCGATCAGGCCGCTCTTGCCGTGGGTGCCCTTGTTCCAGGCGTCCATCTTGTCCAGGGTTTCGTCCGATTGGTGGATGGCGAACACCGGGCCCTCGACGCGCACGCTCAGGTCGGGGCTGGTGACGACCACGGCCACTTCGATGATGCGGTCGGTGGCCGGGTCCAGGCCGGTCATTTCGCAGTCGATCCAAACCAGGTTGTTGTCGTGGCGTTCCAGCGTGGCGCTCATGGGGGCTCTCGGTGAGGATGAAACGGCGGAATTGTGCCCGCCTACACTTTTTCATTCCGTCGATCCAAGGCGTTTCCCGTGCTGCCTGCCACCCTCGTCACCCTCGTTTTTGCCACCGCCGTGCTGCTGACCACCGGCCTGCGGCTGTGGCTGCTGACCCGCCAGGTGCGGCATGTGGCCCGCCACCGCGACACCGTGCCCCCCGCTTTCGTCGGCCAGGTGACGCTGGAAGCCCACCAAAAGGCTGCCGACTACACCCTGGCCAAGGCTCGGCTGGGTGCCGTGTCCCTGCTGGTGAGCAGCGCCTTGCTGCTGGCCTGGACGCTGCTGGGCGGCCTGGATGCGCTGAACCAAGCGGTGATGGCCCACGTGGCCGCCGACACCTGGGGCGGCTACGCCCGTCCCCTGGTGCTGGTGGGCGCCTTCGTCTTCATCGGCATGCTGTTGGACCTGCCGCTCGAATGGATCGCCACCTTCCGCGTGGAGGCGGCGCACGGCTTCAACCGCACCACGCCAGGCCTGTTCTGGGCCGACTGGGTCAAGGGCATCGGCGTGGGTCTGCTGCTCGGCGGCCCGTTGCTGTGGGCCGTGCTGGCGCTGATGAAAACCGCCGGCGCGCAGTGGTGGCTGTGGGCCTGGGCGCTATGGGTCGGCTTCCAGCTGCTGGTGATGCTGCTCTACCCCTTGCTCATCGCCCCCCTGTTCAACCGCTTCGAGCCCCTGAAGGACGAGGGCCTGGCCGCGCGGGTGAAGGCCTTGTTCGAGCGCTCGGGCTTCCAAGCCTCGGGGCTGTTTGTGATGGATGGCAGCCGCCGCAGCAGCCATGGCAACGCCTACTTCACCGGCTTGGGCGCGGCCAAACGCGTGGTGCTGTTCGACACCCTGATGCAACGCCTGGGCCCCGAAGAGATCGAAGCCGTGCTGGCGCACGAGCTGGGCCACTTCAAGTGCCGCCACATCCCCAAACGCTTGCTCACTTTCGCGCTGGTCTCGTTGGCCGGCTTTGCGTTGCTGGGATGGCTGGCGCAGCAGCCAGGCTTCTACCTCGGCCTGGGCGTGCGACCCGACCTGCTGGGCGGCAACGAGGCCCTGGCCCTGCTGCTGTTCCTGATGGCGGTGCCGGTGCTGGCCTACCCGCTGGGCCCGTGGATGAGCGCCCGCAGCCGCCGCGATGAGTTCGAGGCCGACGCCTACGCCTGCCAGCACAGCGACGGCGCCGCGCTGTCGCGTGCGCTGCTCAAACTGCACGAAGACAACGCCAGCACGCTCACCCCCGACCCCGTGGTGGTGCGCTGGACCTACAGCCACCCGCCGGCCATCGAGCGCCTCGCGGCCATTGCCACCCAAACCCGCGCCGCGGCTTGAACCTGCCCCCATGAACCTGCTGACCGCTGCCTGCACCCCCAACGCCTCCGCTTTGGGGCCCGAATCGATCGAAGCCCACCTGGCCCAACTGCCCGGCTGGACGCTGGAGAACGGCGCCCTCGTGGCGCGCTTTCGCTTCGACAACTTCCGCGAGGTGATGGACTTCGCCACCGCGGTGGCCGAAGTCGCGGATGGCCAGGACCACCACCCCGAGATGCTGCTGCGCTACCGTGACGCGGAGCTGCGCTTTTCGACCCACAGCGCCGGCAACGCCGTGACGATGAACGACGTGATCTGTGCCGCCCAGGTGAGCCACCTGCCCGAGGCCACGCCTTGAGCAAGGGCCGCAAGGCGGCTCAGGCGGTGCGCGAAGTCACCGCGCTGGACACCGGTTTGGTTGTTCGCGGCCACGGCCGGCATTACCTGGTGCAGACCGACGACGGCCAACGCCTGCAGTGCGTGCCGCGCGGCAAGAAGAGCGACTGCGTGGTGGGCGACCGTGTGCGCTGGCAGCCCACCAGCCCGGGCGAGGGCGTGATCGAAGGCCTGGAGCCGCGCCGAAACCTGCTCTACCGGCAGGACGAATGGCGCAGCAAGAGCTTTGCCGCCAACGTGGACCAATTGCTGGTGCTGGTGGCGGTGGAACCCGTCTTCAGCGAAAGCCTGCTCAGCCGCGCGCTCTTGGCCGCGGCGGAGGCCGGCATCGAGGTGCGCATCGGCCTCAACAAGACCGACCTGCCGGGTGTGGCCCACGCCCGCGAGCGCCTCGCCCCCTACACCGCCATGGGCGTGCCGGTGATGGAGCTGGCCCTCAAGTCCGACGTGGCCGCCAGCCTGTCCACCCTGGGACCATGGCTGGCTGGCAAGACCACCCTGGTGCTGGGCCCCAGCGGCACGGGCAAGAGCACGTTGACCAACCTGCTGGTGCCCGACGCGCAGGCGCAGGTGGGAGAGATCAGCGAAGCCCTGAACAGTGGCCGCCACACCACGACGCACACCCAGTGGTACAGCCTGGCCTCGGGGCCGATCGGTGCCTTGGGCAGCGGGGCATGGATGGATTCGCCGGGCTTCCAGACCTTCGGCATCCAGCACATCGAGCCCATGCGCCTGGCGCCCTTGATGCCGGACTTCGCCGAGCCGGCCACGCGCTGCCGCTTTGCCAACTGCACGCATCGGCAAGAGCCGGGGTGTGCGGTGCGCGCCGCGTTGGACGCCGGCCAGATCGCCGCAAGCCGCTACCGCATTTACCTGGAGCTGTTCGACGAGTTGAGCCGGCCACCGGCGTACTGAGCCGGGCCGCCTGCGTTGTTCAACGGATCTCGCGCACGTCCGCGTCGATCACCTCGCCTTGACCGGCGGACGAACGCGGGCGCACGGTGGCGCCATAACGGCGCCATGTCTGTTGGCCCCAGTGTTGCGCTCGCGTGCCCCACTGCGGCTTGCGGCGGGTGACCCCAGACACCAGCAACACCGCCAGGGCCACCACCACGCCCAGGACCATCAGCCCCAGGAACAAGAACAGGACGGCCACCCCGAACACGAGGCGGACGATCACTTGGAGCAAGGTGTTGAGCACGGTGGGGATGGGTGGGGCCGAGGAATGGCCTGAGTTGGGGCCGGCGACCCGATTGTCAAGCGCTGGGCTGTGAAAATGCCAACGGTTCCGCCGCCAACTGCCATGCCCGACTACCGTTTGCTGTACATCGAAGACAACCCGGTCAACACCTTGATCGTGGAGGAGTTGCTGAACCGCCGGCCCGACATCGCCTTGCGCTGCTGCGAAGACGGTCAGTCCGGGCTGGCCGAGGCCCGAGCCTGGCAACCGCAATTGGTGCTGCTGGACATGGACCTGCCCGACATGGACGGCCGCGAGGTGCTCACGCAGCTGCGAGCCCATGGGGCGACGCGCGACATCCCCTGCATCGCGCTCAGCGCCAACGCCATGAGGGACGACGTCGAAGCCGCCCTGCGGCACGGTTTCGACGCCTACTGGACCAAGCCGATCGACTTCCAGGCCTTCTACGCGGGCCTGGAGGCCCGGTTCCCGTCGGCGACCTGAGCGGAGGGCCGACGCCCCCCCGACTTCAGGCGGGAATCAAGCCGCGGCCACGCAACATGGGTTCGATCTGCGGATCGCGTCCGCGGAACGCCCGGAAGGCCGCGCCTGGCTCAACGCTGTTGCCACTGGCCAAGATGTGCTGCCGCAGCCGCTGCGCGGTGGCGGCGTCGAACAGGTCGCCCGCCTCCTTGAAGGCCTCGAACGCATCGCAGTCCAGCACCTCGGCCCACAGGTACACGTAGTAGCCGCTGGCGTAGCCGTCGCCCACGAACAGGTGCTGGAAGTGCGCCAGCCGGTGGTTCATGCCGCAATCGGCCGGCGCACCCAGTCGGGCCAGGGTGTCGCGCTCAAAAACCGTGATGTCCGGCGCCTCGTCGTCTTCCAAGGCATGGATGGCCAAGTCCACCAGGGCCGACGCCGTGTAGCGCACCGTCTCGTAGCCTTGGTTGAACAACTCGGCCGCCTTGATGCGTTGCACCAATTCGGCCGGGATGGGTTCGCCCGTCTGCCAATGCCGCGCGTGCTGCTGCATCACGGCCGGGTCGGCAATCCAGTGCTCCATCAACTGCGAGGGCAGCTCGACGAAGTCGCGCAGCACCTGCGTGCCCGACAAGCGCTCGTAGCGCGTGTCGCTCAGCATGCCGTGCAGGCCGTGGCCGAACTCGTGGAACAAGGTGCGCACGTCATCCAGGCTCAGCAGCGTGGGCTGGCCGGGCGCGCCCTTGGCGAAGTTGTTGGTGTTCAGGATGACCGGCGTTTGCCGCAGCCCGTTGTGGTGGGCCCAGCGCAGCGCGTTCATCCAAGCGCCGCTGCGCTTGCCCTCGCGGGCAAAGTTGTCATGCAAGAACACGGCGCGGTGCTCACCGTTGGCATCCCGCACCTCGTAGGCCTTCACGTCGGGGTGGTAAACCGGCCAGTCGGGGCGGTGCTCGAAGCGGATGCCGAACAAACGCTGCGCGCAAGCAAACACGGCCTGCACCATGGCGTCGAGCGGGAAATAGGGCTTGAGCGTGGCTTCATCCAGGGCGTACTGGGCCTGGCGCACCTTTTCGGCGTAGAACCGCCAGTCCCAAGCCTCGACGGGGTCCAGAAAGCCGTGCGCCAGCGCGGCGCCGCGCACGGCCTCGCGCTCGCGCTCGGTGGCCTGCAGGGCGGCGTTCCACACCCGCATCAGCAGGCCCTGCACCGCGTCCTTGGTTTGCGCCATGGTGTCGGCCAAGGCGTAGTCGGCATAGCTGGCGCAACCGTGCAGGCGCGCTTGCTCGTTGCGCAGGGTCAGGATCTCGCGGGCGATCTCGCGGTTGTCGCTGGCCCCCTCGCGCTCACCCCGCCCGACCCAAGCGCGCCAGGCTTGCTCGCGAAGGTCGCGCCGCGCCGAAAACGTCAGGAAGGGCACGATGTGCGAGCGTGACAGCGTGACGAGGTGGGCCTGCGCATCCAGACCGCGCTCGGCCGCCGCCTGCCGCATCACGGCCCGTGCAAAAGGTGGCAGGCCGTCGAGCTCGGCCTCGGTGCGCAGCACCAGCCGGTACTGGGCCTCGTCGGCCAACACGTTTTGCGCAAACCGGGTGTTCAGCTCCGCCAGCCGCTGCACGATGGCCGCGTAGCGTCGCTGGGCGTCTGGCGCCAGCTTGGCCCCTTGGCGAACGGCCTCCAAGTGCAAGCGCTCCAGCAGCCGACGTTGATCGGCGTCCAGCGCCGAGTCTTCGACCCGGCTCATCAACGCGTCCAGTCGGGCAAACACCCCAGCGTGCATGGCCACCCCGCTGCCATGGGCTGCCAAAGGGGCCGCCATGTCGCGCTGCACCGCCTGCAGGGCGGGCGTGGACACCGAGGCGTTCAGGGTGTGGAACAAAGCCTCGATGCGCGCCAATCGGCGGCCACTGGCGTCCAGGGCGGCCACCGTGTTGACGAAGGTGGGGGGCGCCGGATTGGCGCCAATGGCGTCCAGTTCGGCCCGCTGCTCGGCCATGGCCAGCTCGAAGGCAGGAGCGAAGTGCGCCGGCTGCACCAGCGCAAAGGGGGGCAGGCGCTGCGGCGTGTCCCAATCCTGCAGCAAGGGGTTGCCGGCGCTCACCTCAGGGGGCCTTCTTGGCGGCGGCCTGCTCTTTGCGGATGGCCTTTTCGTCGTCTTCTTTGTAGGGCCGGTTGCCACACTCGTTGCGCCAGGCGTCTTGCTTTTCACCCAGGGCATCGGCTCGAGCGCCCAGCTCATCCTTGCGCTTGTTGAAGCCGTCCACATCGGCCTCAAACGCCTTCACTTCTTCCAAGAAGGCCTTGCGGCGCTGGTTGTGCGGGTCCACCTTGGCGTTGATGTCCGCGGCCAGCTTGTCGTAGTCGGCCTTGGCCGCCTGCTGCTCCTTCTTGGTCATTTCCTTCATCTTGACCTTGAGCTCCTCGGCCTTGGCTGACACCGCCGCCATCTCGGCCTTCAAGGCTTCGCCCTCGGCCTCGACAGCTTGATTCTTGCTCTTGATGTCATCGCGCTTGGCCAGCACAGCGGCGCGCTCGTCGGCCAGTTTCTTGTCGTCTGCTTCGATGGCAGCGGCCTCGGCCTTGTTGGCGTCCGAGCGGTCCAAGCAACTGCGCAGTTCCTCTTTCGTCATGATCTTGGGCTTGGCCACCGCCGGGGCCGGAGCCGGCGCCGGTTTCCCCGCGGCCGGCTTGGCAGCGGGCTTGGCAGGGGCCGTTTGGGCCTGCACAGAGCCCATCAGGGCGACGGTCGAGAGCGCAGCAACGAGGAGAGACAAACGCATGGCATGGCCTTTCAAACAGAGGTAACTCGAAATGATGCCATGCCATCCAGCACCCCTTCATCGGCTCGACATAATCGTCCGACGATCCCCCCACAAGGCGCCCAGGGCGCCCCTCCACGCGATGAAAAAGACTGTGCTGGCCGCGTGCCTCCTGACTCTGAGCGCCGCCCAGGCGCAAACCCCTGCCGACCCTTACCTGTGGCTGGAAGAGGTGACGGGCGACAAGGCCCTGGCCTGGGTGCGCGAGCGCAATGCCGAAACCGAAGCCGTGCTCAAGGCCCAACCCGGCTTTGAAGCGCTGCGCGCCGAACTGCTCGAAGGCTTGAACGCCCGCGACCGCATCCCCCGCTTCTCCCGCATGGGCGATCACGTCTACAACCTGTGGACCGACGCCAAGAACAAGCGCGGGCTGTGGCGCCGCACCACCTTGGCCGAGTATGCAAAGCCCGACCCCCAGTGGGAGCCCGTGCTCGACCTTGACGCCCTGGGCGCCGCTGAGAAAGAAAGCTGGGTGTTCAACGGCGCCGCCTGCCTGGCCCCCGAGTACAAGCGCTGCCTGCTGCAACTGAGCCGCGGCGGCGCCGACGCCACGGTGGCGCGTGAGTTCGACACCCAGGCCAAAGCCTTCGTGAAAGACGGCTTCACCCTGCCCGAAGCCAAGACCCAGGTCGATTGGCTGGACGAAAACCACTTGCTGGTGGGCACCGACTTTGGGCCGGGCAGCATGACCGATTCGGGCTACGCCCGCATCGTCAAGCGCTGGCAACGCGGCACGCCGCTGAGTGCGGCCAAGACCTTGTTTGAGGGTCAGGCCAAAGACACCTACGTCTTCGCCGCGGCCCAAGGCGTGGGCAAGGACCAAACGGTGGTCATCAGCCGCGCGCTCGATTTCTACCGCTTCGACCGCTACTTGGTGAAGGGCGACAAGCTGGTGAAGCTGGCCCTGCCGGCGGATGCCCAGTTCCAGCGCTGGGGCCAGCGCCTGCTGGTGGAGCTGCGCTCCGATTGGAAGCAAGGCGGCACCACGCACAAGGCCGGCTCCTTGCTCGTGGGCTCCTGGCCCGACTTCCTGGCGGGCAGGACCGGCTGGCGACCCCTGTTCACCCCCACCGACACGCGCTCGTTGGCCGGTTTCACGACCACGCAGCACCATGTGGTGCTGAACGTGTCGGACAACGTGGCCAGCAAGCTGGAGGAGTGGGACTTCTCCCGCAAAGGCGCTCCCCAACGGCGCGACGTGAAGGCCCCCTTCCCCGGCAACCTGAGCGTGGCCAGCCTGCACGACCCCGACCTGCCGCAAGACAGCCTGGCCGACCGCTACTTGGTGAACTACGCCGACTTCCTGACGCCCGACACCCTGTACCTGGCGCAAGCCGGTAGCGACGATCGCCTGCGCCTGAAGAGTCGCCAAACCTGGTTCGACAGCACCGGCATGCGCGTGGAACAGCAGTTCGCCACCAGCAACGACGGCACCAAGGTGCCCTACTTCGTGGTCTACCCCAAGGGCGCGACCAACAACGGCCAAAACCCCACCCTGCTGTACGGCTACGGCGGCTTCGACGTGAGCATGACCCCGCGCTACAGCGCCAGTTGGGGTCGCGGGTGGCTGCAGCGCGGCGGCGTGCTGGTGATGAGCAACATCCGCGGCGGTGGCGAGTTCGGCCCCCGATGGCACAAGGCGGCCATCTTGCAAAACAAGCAGCGCAGCTACGACGACTTCATCGCCATCGCCGAAGACCTGATCAAAAAGGGCATCACCACGCCCAAGCGGCTCGGCATCATGGGCGGCAGCAACGGCGGCCTGCTGATGGGCGCCGTCACCGTGCAGCGGCCCGACCTGTTCAACGCCGTGGTTTGCCAAGTGCCGCTGCTGGACATGCAGCGCTACCACAAGCTCTTGGCCGGCGCGTCCTGGATGGCCGAGTACGGCAACCCCGACGTGCCCAGCGACTGGGCCTTCATCTCGCAGTACAGCCCCTACCAAAACGTGAAGGCCGGCGTGAAGATGCCGCGCATGCTGATCAACACCAGCACCCGCGACGACCGCGTGCACCCGGGCCACGCCCGCAAGATGGCGGCCCGCATGATCGAGCAGGGCCACGCCCCGCTCTACTGGGAAAACATCGAAGGCGGGCACGGCGGTGCGGCTGACAACGAGCAGCGCGCCACTTGGCAGGCCATCGAGTACGCCTACCTGTGGATGCAACTGGGCGGCCGCTGAGCCCGGAGCCCCGACCATGACCGTGCAGCACAACGCCGAACGCCAACAGTTCTGGATCGAGCCCCAACCCGGGCTGCGGGGTGAGTTGGACTACACGCTGACCTCTGGCGTCGTCAACTTCCACCACACCGGCGTGCACCCCGGCTTGCGTGGTCAGGGCATTGCCGCACTGTTGGTGGAAGCCGGCCTGACCTGGGCCCAGACCCAAGGCCTGAAGGTGCAAGCCGGCTGCAGCTACGTGGTTGCGCACTTGCAGCGCCACCCGGAGTGGGCCCACCTGCAGGCCTGAACGGCACGGCAGACCCGACGCGGCCATGGCGCCCGCGTGCAGCACGCACGGGGCGTCAGTCGCCGCCGCAGCCTCCGCCGCAGTTCCCCCCGTCGCCCGAACCGTCTCCCCCATCGGAGCCGCTGGATCCCCCGCAACCCGACACGTCCGTCGCACAGTGCGTGTTCCCGCGGTCGCGGTCCAGCAGGCGGCAATCGGGCACATAGCGGTAGCCCCCTGGAACGCCGAGTTCGAGGTCCAGCGCGAACAGCAAGGGCAGCGCCGTGGGCGGGTGCACCGGCCGCCCTTCGTCTTGGCAAGCGCCCCGCCACGCGCGCATCAGGCCCTCTTTCAGACGCTGGGCGGCCAGCCCCTCAGGCAAGGCCTCGGCCGGCGTGTGGTGCAGCAAACGGCCGAAGGCACGGTGACAAAACCGCCCGTAAGCGCGGGTGTCCAAGATGAAGGCGTGCCAAGCCGCGTCCACCGCCTTGCTCGGCATCGCCACCCAAGCCCCCCGTGACTTGGCGCACACGCGAAAGTACTGACGCAAACCGTTCTCCACGGCCTCACACTGCGCTTCGCTCCAACCGGGGAATTCGGCCCGCAAGGCCGTGCGCACGCTGCGCGGCAAGGGGCTTTGGTTGATGGCGCGCAAGCGTGCCGCCAGGGCCCATCGCCGCCATCCCCACGTTGCAGCACCGGCCGCGCCGGCGGCCACCATCCATCCGATCACGCCCATTCAGGCCTCACTTTGTTGTTGTTGTGCTTGCCATGCTGCCTCTCATTTTTGAACGTTCTGTGACAAGGCGTCTGCTGGGCGCCCTGCTCTTGGCCCCCGCGTTGGCGCAGGCCAACGCCCTGCTCCAACCCAGCCCGCTGCCCCTGCAGTACCCGCCCTTCAACACCATCACCGACGCCGACTTTGCGCCTGCGCTGAGCGCGGGCATGGCGATGCAACGGCGGGAGATCGCCGCCATCGTGGCCAACCCTGCCGCACCGACCTTCGCGAACACCATCGAGGCCCTGGAGCGCAGCGGTCGCCTGCTGAGCCGGGCGCTGACCGTGTTGTCCAGCCTCAACGGTGCCCACACCAACCCCGAGCGCCAGCGCCTGATGCGCGAGTTCGCCC
>NZ_JAPZSY010000128.1 GCF_027532025.1 Inhella sp.
GCGGCGATGTCGGCGGTGACTTTGGCTAGGAAGTCGACCGTGGACATCACGCCGAGGTCTTGGTTGCCACGGGCGCGCACTGCAACGTGCTGATGGGCCTTCTCTTTCTCGCCCACGACGAGAATGAAAGGCAGCTTTTGCAGGGAATGCTCTCGAATTTTATAGGTGATTTTGTCCGATCGGCAATCAACCACCGCCCTAAGCCCTTGTTTTTGCAGCATTTTCGCGACTTCTCGGGCGTATTCGGCCTGGCCTTCGCTGATGGAGCACACCACCACCTGCACCGGTGCAAGCCAAACCGGCAGCGCGCCAGCGTATTGTTCGATCAGGATGCCCGTGAACCGCTCCAGTGAGCCAAAGTTCGCCACGTGCAGCATGACGGGCCGCTTGCGCGAGCTGTCTTCTGCGACGTAATTGATGTCGAATCGCTCGGGCAGGTTCAGGTCCACCTGCAGCGTTCCGCACTGCCAGTCGCGGCCAATGGCGTCGCGCAACACGAACTCCAGTTTGGGGCCGTAGAAGGCACCTTCGCCCGGGTTGAGCGAGTAACTCATGCCCAGGCCATCCAGTGCGCCGATCAGGGCACCTTCCAGCTTGTCCCAGGTCTCGTCGCTGCCGATGCGGTTCTCAGGACGCGTGGACAGCTTGATGCGAACCTGCTCAAAACCAAAGTCCTTGTAAATCGACAGGATCAGGCGCACCACGTCTTGACATTCGCCCTGCATCTGCTGTTCGGTACAGAAGACGTGTGCGTCGTCCTGCGTGAAGTGACGCACGCGAAGCAACCCATGCAGCGCGCCGGACGGCTCGTAGCGATGCACCTTGCCGAACTCCGCCATGCGCAGAGGCAGGTCGCGGTAGCTGTGCAGGCCGTACTTGTAGAGGCTGACACCGCCCGGGCAGTTCATTGGCTTGAGCGCAAAGACACGCTCGTCCTCCGTCTGCGTGGTGAACATGTTGGCGCGGTAGTTCATCCAGTGACCCGAGATCTCCCAGAGGCCACGGTCCATCACATCGGGCGTGTTCACCTCAACGTAGCCCGCCTCGGTACGGCGCTGACGCATATAGGCCATCAGGCCTTGGAACACCGTCCAGCCCTTGGGGTGCCAGAACACCGCGCCAGGGGCGAAGTCCTCAAAGTGGAACAGGTCTAACTCGCGACCCAGACGACGGTGATCGCGCTTCTCCGCTTCTTCGATCTGCGTCAGGTAGTTCTGCAGATCCTCCTTGCTGGCCCAAGCGGTCCCGTAGATCCGCTGCAGCATCTCGTTCTTGCTGTCGCCGCGCCAGTAGGCGCCGGCCACCTTCATCAGCTTGAAGTGCTTGAGCTTGCCCGTGCTGGGCACGTGGGGGCCGCGGCACAGGTCTTCGAAGGCGCCTTCGCGGTACAGGCTCACGTCCTCACCCGCGGGGATGCTGCCGATGATCTCGGCCTTGTAGGCCTCGCCCATGGCCGTGAAGTGGGCAATGGCCTGGTCGCGCGGCAGCACGCGGCGCTCGACCTTTTCGTCCTTCTTGGCCAGCTCGGTCATCTTGGCTTCGATGGCCGTCAGGTCCTCGGGCGTGAAGGGGCGCTTGTAGGCGAAGTCGTAATAGAAGCCGTTCTCGATGACGGGGCCGATCGTGACCTGGGCGTCGGGGAACAGTTCTTTGACGGCGTAGGCCAGCAGGTGGGCCGTGCTGTGGCGGATCAGTTCCAAGCCGTCGGCGTCCTTCTCGGTGACGATGGCCAGTTGGGCATCGGCGTCGATGACATGGCTCAGGTCGACCAGCTTGCCGTTGACCTTGCCACCCAACGCGGCCTTGGCCAGACCGGCCCCAATGGAAGCGGCCACTTGGCCCACGCTGACAGGGCCGTCGAACGGGCGCTTGGAGCCGTCGGGCAATTGAATGGAAATCATGGATTCAGCTCCTGGAAACGACAACGCGGCCTCTGAGGGCCGCGTTTGGAAGGGAGAACAGGCGAAAAACTTACGCGCAGCACCACGCGGCGGGGGCGCGCTTCAAGGTGGAGGTCGTAGTCCGCGGTGTCATAACCGTCGTGCCTTTCTCGCTCTTGTGAAAGTCGGTCGAGGTCGCGATTCTAAAGCGGCAAGGCATGCACGCTGCTTTGAGCACTCAGGTGGGCAAAGTCGTCGGCCAGGCGCTGGCTGTCGGCCACCGCCGCACGCCAGCGTCGCTGGCGCTCGTCCACCCCGAGGTCGGTGAAGTCGCTGCGGTCGGGCAGCTTGCCGCCCGGCAGGCGGCGCACCCAGTCGGGGTGGGGCACCAGCAGCACGAGGTTGTCGAGGAAGGCGCTGGGGCGGTGCCGGCGCTTCCAGGCCTTGTCGAGCCAACCGGGCACGACCTGCGGCTGGAAATGCGGGTAGAGCACCAGCGGCGATGCGCTGTGCTGCAAGGGGCGGTAGTCCCAGTGCAGGTGGTAGTCAGTGATGCCGCCGTCCCAGTAGGAGCCGGGCGGTGCGCCGGGCAGGTCGGCTTGGGCTTGCAGCCAAAAGGGGATGGAGCAACTGGCCAGCAGCGACGGCAACAGGTTGGCCTCGCTCAGATCGACCCGCTGGGTGCGGAAGTCCCGCCAGTCCACGCCCAGCGGCGTTCGTCCATCGGAGAACACCACGCGCTCGAGCCAGGCCCCGAGCCAGGGCCGGTGCAGGGCGTTGGTGGCGAAGGCGCCCAGGTAGCCCAGGGGCGTGCGCCATCGGCCCTCGCGCCGCAAGAGAGGGCCGCGCCCGCGCGAAGTGACCACGTGCAGGCGCCAGCGGGCGTGCTGGAGCAGCGCGCCTTCCTGGCCGCCGAAGCAAGCCGCCAGCGTGCGCGCGAACTTGGCACTGACGCCGGCTGCGCTCGGGCGCTGGCGCCCGGGTTCGGGGTCGTAGCGCTGGCCCACGTAGGCCTCGGCCATGGCGCGGAAATGGGCATCTGCATCCCCGGGCAAGCAGGCCGTGGCCATGCGCCAGGCGCCGATGCTGGCGCCCAGCAGGTGCACGCTGTGCTGGCTGCGGGGCAGCCAGTGCGCGAACAGGTGGCGGTCGAGGCCGTTGAGGATCAGGCCCTTGGGGCCGCCGGCCGCCGCGGGGATGGCCGCGATGTCGCTGGGCTGCAGGCCCCGTTCGGCCAGGCGCGCACGCGCCACCGGGCCCGCGAACACCTGCAGCGCCGAGCGCATCAGAACTTGTGCTCCCAGTTCAGCGACCACCAGGGCGAGCCTTGACGCTCATTGCGGCTGAAGTCGCCGTTGGCGAAGGCCGTGGTGTTGCGGTTGGCCGGCTGGGCCAGGCCATTGACGCTCAAACGCAGGGTGTCGATCTTGCTGAGGTTCCACATGGCGAAGGCGTCGATGCCGCGCGCTTGTCCGGTGGTCAAGCGCTGCAACTCGGTCTGCTGCACCTCGTACTCGGGCGTGAGGTTGACGCTGACACCCAGGCTCACGGGCAGGGACTTCATGCGGTAGTCCGCGCCCAGGCTGAGCGACCAAGGCTGCTGCTGCTCCAGCCGGTTGTCGGGCCCCGGCACGTCCTTCACCTTGGAGGTGTAGACGCTGAGCGCCGCGCGCAGGTTCAGGGCCAAGGTGGGCTCGAACAGGCTGGGCATCAACTCGCCCGCGCGGCCCTTGACCTCGAACTCCATGCCGGTGGTGCTGGCGCGGCTGAGGTTGATGGGCATGGCCACCCAACGCGGCGCGCTGGCCCAGGGCACGGTTTGCAGCGCCAGGCCGCTGCGGATCAGGCCCGTGATGCGGCGGTGGAACACGCTGACCGACACCATGCCGCCGCCGCTCAGGTAGGCTTCCCAGGCGATGTCCAGGCCCGTGGCGAGCTCGGGCTTCAGGTTGGGGTTGCCGACGCGATCCGGGGCCGTGGTCGTGTTCGTGCCGTTGGTCGGGTAGTCGGTGTTGATCGTCGGGCGCGCGATCAGCTGCTGCACGTCGGGCGCCTTGTAGCTGCGCGTGAGGCTGGCGCGGATCAGGTCGCGGCCTTTGGGGTCGAACTTGTAGTTCAGGTGCAGCAAGGGCGTGAGCACGTTGCTGCTGCTGGTGAAGCTGCTGCCCGTGCCCTCGCTTTGCACGCGGATGCGCTCGTTGCGCAGGCCCACGTAGGCCGACCACTGCTTGTTGATCTCCCACTCGTCCTGCACATAGGCGGCCGTGCGGGTGATGGTGGCATCGAAGGGTTGGCCCTCAAAGCCGGGTAGCAGGTCCACGCCGTTTTGCACGGTGCGGCGCTGCTCGTCGCGGGTGCGGCGCTCCAGCTCCACGCCGGTGGTGATGGTGTGGTCTTCGCCCCAGTACTGGCTGTACTTGCCCGTGAGGCTGACGTTGCCATTGCGCCCCTCGCCCGTGGTGCGGCGGTTCAAGGCCCCGGCTTGGTAATCGAAGTCGAAGTCGGCCCCGCCGCGCCCGGCCTGGGCACGCAGTTCGACCTTGCGGTCTTCGTCGAAGCGGTTGTTGTACTGCAGGCTCAAGCGCGAGGCGCTGAAGGTGCCCTGGTTGCGCGTGCGCTCGATGAAGGCGCGATCGGCCGCAGCCGGGTCGACCACGTCTTCGGTGACCGCCGCATCGCCTCGGTTGCGGAAGCGGTTGCTGACGAAGAAGCCTTGCAGGGTCAGGGTCTCGTCGTCGCCCAGCTTCCAGCTCACTCGCGGGCTGACGTTGAAGCCGCGGCCAAAGGGGATGTCCTCGCCCTCGCTGACGCGCCGGCGCGTGCCCTGTGGCAAGGTCTGCGAGGGCGTGAATCGCTCGCTGGCCGTGTCGGCCTGCACCCGCCATTGGTAGAACGAGATGGGCAGCACCAGGCCGATGCCGCCCTTGCGGTCGCCGTAGGTGAAGCCGCCGTTCACCACCGGGCGCTCGGCGTTGTAGGCCAGGCCCAGGCGCAGGTCCTTTTGCACCACGCGCGGGGCGTCCTTCAGGATGATGTTCAGGGTGCCGGCGATGGCCTGGGCGCTTTGGTCGGCCGTCGGGGCCTTGGTGACCTCCAGGCGCTCGACCTGCGCCGGATTCAAGTTGTCCAGGCTGAACCCGGGGGGCGCCTGTTCGCCGTTGACGAGGATCTGCGTGTACGCCCCACCCAGACCGCGCATGCGCAGCTGGCCGCCCGAGACGTTGATGCCCGGCAAGCGCTTGAGCACGTCGCTGAGCTGGGTGTCACCGTACTTGTCGAGGTCGTCGCGGCCGTAGATCTGCTTGGCCACGGGCTGGCGGCGGCGCAGCTCGGTTTCGGTGGCCTGGCGACCGCGAACCTCGACGCGGTCGAGGGCCTGGGGCTGGGCTTGGCGGTCGTCGCTCACCTCTTGCTGAGCGAAGGCGGGCAGGGAGACCGCAAAGACAGCGGTCAGTGCGGCGGCCAGGGGGGTCGTTTTGAACATCAGGGGTCAGCGTTTGGTCTGTGCCTTGGCAAAGGCGGCAGCCAGAGCATTGCCCACGGGCGCGTTGTTGGCGTTCGTCATGCCGACCGTGCGGGAAGACACCCCGCGCTGGGGCGCGGCGCCCGGCTGGCGTTTTTCCACCGGGGCATCCATCTTCATGCTCAGCGAAATGCGCTGGCGCTGCAGGTCGACCTCGAGCACCTTGACGCGCACGATGTCGCCCGTCTTGACCACCTCGCGGGCGTCGTTGACGAACTTGTTGCTCAGCTGGCTGACGTGGATGAGGCCGTCTTGGTGCACGCCCAAGTCGACGAAGGCGCCGAACTGCGCCACGTTGCTGACGGTGCCTTCCAGCACCATGCCGGGCTGCAGGTCCTTGAGGTCTTCGACACCATCGTTGAAGCGGGCCACCTTGAAGTCGGGGCGCGGGTCGCGGCCGGGCTTCTCCAATTCGGTGAGCACGTCCTTGACGGTGATGGCGCCGAAGCGTTCGTCGGCCAGGGCCTCGGGCTTGAGGCGGCGCAGCACGTCGCTGCGGCCCATGACCTCGGTGATCGGCGCCTTGAGCTGCTGCAGCAGCTTCTCCACCACCGGGTAGGTCTCGGGGTGCACGCCGCTCAGGTCCAGCGGGTTGTCGCCGTCGCGGATGCGCAAGAAGCCGGCGGCCAGCTCGAAGGTCTTGGGGCCCAAGCCAGTGACCTTGAGCAGTTCTTGCCGGTTGCAGAACGGGCCGTGCGCGTCACGGTGGCGCACGATGGCACCGGCCAGGCCCTGCGTCAGGCCCGAGACGCGCGCCAGCAGCGAGGGGCTGGCCGTGTTCAGGTCCACGCCCACGCCGTTCACGCAATCTTCCACCACGGCGTCCAGGCTGCGCGCCAGCTCGCTTTGGTTGACGTCGTGTTGGTACTGGCCCACGCCGATGCTCTTGGGGTCGATCTTCACCAGCTCGGCCAACGGGTCTTGCAAGCGGCGGGCGATGGACACGGCGCCGCGCAGGCTCACGTCCAGGTGGGGCAGTTCTTTGCTGGCGGCCTCGCTGGCGGAGTAGACCGAGGCCCCGGCCTCGCTGACCACCACCTTCTGGATGGCCACGCCGCGCGCCGAGCCCATCGCCGGGCCGCCCCAAGATGGGCGAGCACCCCCTTGGGGGGCGGCGCCGCCAGGCGCCTGGGGGCTCATGTGTTGTTGGAGGCGCTTGATGAGGTCGGCGGCCAGCTTGTCGGTTTCGCGGCTGGCCGTGCCGTTGCCAATGGCGATCAGGTTCACGCCGTGCGCGGCGCACAGTTTGGCCAGGGTGTGCAGGCTGCCTTCCCAATCTCGGCGTGGCTCGTGGGGGTAGACGGTCGTGGTGTCCAGCACTTGGCTGGTCTCGCCCACCACGGCGACCTTCACGCCGGTGCGGATGCCGGGGTCCAGGCCCATCACCACCTTGCGCCCGGCCGGTGCGGCCAGCAGCAGGTCGCGCAGGTTTTCGGCGAAGACCTTGATGGCCGTGGCCTCGGCGGCCTCGCGCAGGCGGTTGAACAGGTCGCGCTCCAGGCTCATGCTGAGCTTGACCTTCCAGGTCCAGGCCACGGTCTTCTTGATCAAGGCGTCGCCGGGGCGGTCCTGGTTCTTCCAGCCCAGGTGCGCGGCGATCTTCATCTCGGCCATGGTGGGCTTGCCCGGCACGGCCTCTTCGTCGAGCTTGAGCTTGGCGTCCAGGTGCCCCAGGGTGCGGCCGCGGAACACGGCCAGCGCGCGGTGGCTGGGCACCTTGTGCAGGGGCTCGTCGTAGTCGAAGTAGTCGCGGAACTTGGCGACCTCGGGGTCGGTCTCGCTTTGCCCAACCATGCCGGCCACGAGCTTGCTGTCCAGCAGGCCCTCGGCCCACAACCATTCGCGCAGCTTGCCCACCAAGGTGGCGTCCTCGGCCCAGGTCTCGCTGAGCAGGTCCCGCACGCCGTCCAGCACGGCAAAAGCATCGGCAAAGCCGGCCTCCGGATTGACGAAGGCCGCGGCCTCGTTGGCGGGGTCGAGGCCGGGGTCGGCGAACAACTTGTCGGCCAGGGGCTGCAAACCGGCTTCGCGGGCGATCATGCCCTTGGTGCGGCGCTTGGGCTTGTAGGGGGCGTACAGGTCTTCCAGCCCCTGCTTGGTGTCGGCCGACTCGAACGCAGCACGCAGTTCCGGCGTGAGCTTGCCCTGCTCGTCCACGCTCTTGAGGACGGCAGCGCGGCGGTCTTCCAGCTCGCGCAGGTAGGTCAGGCGCACTTCCAGTTCGCGCAGCTGCGTGTCGTCCAGGCCGTCGGTGGCCTCTTTGCGGTAGCGGGCGATGAAGGGCACGGTGGCGCCACCGTCCAGCAGGTCCACGGCGGCCTGCACCTGCGCCGGGCGAACCTTCAGTTCGGCGGCAATCTGAACAACGATTCGATCCACAAACAACAAGGGCGCCGGGTTGTTCACCGCACGACGCCCTGGGGAAACACGAAGCGCCGGATTCTGCCAAAGCGCCCGGCTACGCTTGTGCGCCTTGTCTTGCTCCCCACCGATCGGCCCCGGTCGCCCCTACCCATGAGCCAACCAGACCCCCTGCCCCCACTGCCCACCCTCGCGCCGGGCCACTATCGCCACCACAAAGGCGGCCTGTACGAGGTGTTGGGCGTGGCCCGGCACAGCGAAACGCTGGACCCTGTGGTGGTCTACCGGCCCGTCTACAACGACAGCGGATGGTGGGTGAGGCCCTTCGCCATGTTCGTGGGCACGGTCGAAGTCGACGGCCAAACCGTGCCGCGGTTTGAGTTGCAAAGGCCGGATGCGGCTTGAGGCCGGCCCGAGCCGATCGCCCGTCAGGGTGGCCTTGTCGACCTTTTCCACGCCATGCGCTGGGGTTGAGCAAACTCAATCGGCGCCACCCAGCCGCGACCCACACTGGAGGCGTCAACAAGGCGGAGGGTCACACCCGAGCCGAGGCGACAACGATGAGGGGTTTCTTGCCCAAGGGACCTGTGCGGCACTGTGCGTGTTGCGCTGGAGGAAGGCAACCTCAGACCGAACGACGGCGTCAGCCTTCGTTCGGGGACCTTCCCGGGCCCGCCAAGCCACCATGCTTGGCGGGCTTTCACGTTTTCAGCCCGGCCGCTGTGGGGGTTCGGCGGCGGTCGATTCGAGGGCCGCTCAGGGGCTGAAAAAGCCCAGGTCGCGGCGGCTGAAGTTGGCGATGTTGGGCACCACGGTGGCCATTTCGCTGTCTTGCACGCCCATCCATCGTGCCAAGGTGCTGGCCACTTGGTCCACGCTGGTGGTTGGCAGCAGTCGGCCTTGGCCCACGTCATCGGGGCCGTTGTTGGCGAGCACGGGCATGTCGCCCCAAAAGCGCTGGCCACGCACGGCACCGCCCATCACCAGGTGGTGCGAACCCCAGCCATGGTCGCTGCCATCGCCGTTGCTGCTCAGGGTGCGGCCGAAGTCGCTGGCGGTGAAGGTGGTGACCCGGTCGGCCAGACCCAGCTCGGTCATGGCTGCTTGGAACGAGGCCAGGCCGCTGGCCACCTGTGTCAGCAAGCCCGGGTGTTGGGTGAGCAAGAAGTCGTGGTTGTCAAACCCTCCCAGGCTGACGAAGAAGACCTGGCGCTGCGCCCCGAGGGCCGTGCGCCCGGCGATGAGCCGGGCCACCATCTGCAATTGGCGCCCGAGGCTGCTGCTGGTGTTGAACACGGTGCTGAAAGGCAGCGTCGCGTTGTTGCCCAGCGCCGTCTTCACTTGAGCCTCGGCCGTGATCGATCGGGCCGTGACGCGACTGAGCTCCGACTCCATCCAGTGGGTGCGCGGGGCCGTGATGAGGTTGCGCAGCGCCGTGCTGCAAGCGCTGGACCCAAACAAGCTGGAAACCACGCCGTTGACCGGCACCGCACCGCTGTTGCTGACCTGGTACTGCACCGCCTGCTGGCCACTCATGAACACCGCATTGCCGCTGGCATTGATGCAGGTGAAGGTGGACGTGGCGTTACTGGACAGGAAAAGATCCCCAATGGCTCCGCCCCAACCCTTGGTCGAACCCTCGGCCCCGCTGCTCTGCCACACCGACTGCTGGTCGTTGTGGCTGAACAGCTTGGGCGGGAGGGGCACCGATCGGGCCGTGTACTGCGCCTTGGTGGTGGGCTGGACGAGCGTCCCCACGTTCAGCAGCCAACCGAGTTGGCCCGCATCGAACAGCGGTTTGAGCGGCGCCAACTCGGCCGCCATGGCCAATTGGGTGCCCGCAGCGCCACTGCCGGTCAGGGCCACGCGCGGTGTCAGGGTGGTGGCGGCCAAACTGGCGCGCGGGGCCACCAGGCCGCCGGTGTCGGTGGTGCCGCCGCGCAAGGTGGCCAGGTTGGCATGGCCCGCGACATCCACGGGCAGCAGCGTGCGCCCGAAGTCGTTACCACCGAACAGGAAGAGGCACACCAGGGCTTTGTAGCCCCCGCTGGCATCGGCTGCGGCGGCTTCGCCGATGGCGGCCAGGTTCAAGGCCCAAGGCGCGGCGACACCGGCCAAGCCCAACTGGGCCGAGCGGCGGAGAAATTCCCGGCGTTGAAGCTCGGGGAGTCGGTTGATCTTCATGGCCGCTTCACTTCTGAATGAGGTATTCGGGCGCCGCCATCACCAGCAAAACGGCGGCGCGAACACGGTTGAGCTTGCCGGCATCGGTGGTGGCGGCGATGGTGGCCACCGCCGTGCTCAAGTCGTTGAGGGTGATGCTGTTGATGGCACCGCCGGCCAAGCGCAGGTTCAGGTGAGCCAACAAGGCCGGCGCATCGGCCGCCAGGGTGAGCTCGAAGGTGTAGCTGGGCAACACATCGCCACTGCCGGTGCCATTGGCGATGAGGCCTTGCATGTAGTTCAAATAGCCCGCCACGGTGCTTTCGTTGCACAACTGGAACTCGGGCGCCGTCACTTGGTTGGCCGCCAATTCGTTGCCAGGGGGAACGTAGCCGGGACGGAAGAAATTGAACACCGAGGGGCTGCGCCAAGGGCTCTGGCCCAGGCGCGTGGCAGGGTCGGAGGTGTCGCCGATGGGCCATTTGCCACCGGTGCTCGTCACGCCAAACGTGCGGGCCCACTGCACGAAGCGTTGGATGGGCTCTCGAAGCCGCCCACTGCCGTTGCCGGTCGGGGCCGCCCGGGCCTCGGGGTCGAGCAGCACGGCGCGCAAGGTGGCCTTCAGGTCGCCACGCACACCGCTGCCGTTGTCGTTGAACACCGCGGCCACGCGGGCCACGTAGGCGGGACTGGGGTTGCTCTGGGTGAAGCGCTGGATCAGCTGGCGGCCGATGAAGGGCCCCACGTTGGGATGGTTGGTCAGCACATCCAAAGCTGCGGCCAGGGCCTGAGGGCCGGTGAGGCCGGCACCGATCACCGTGCCCAGCACCGTCTTGTCGCCCGCTTGGTACTGGGTGGCGTTGTGCTTCATGGGCCGCGTGACGTGTGCAAAGTCGGCGGCATCGATCCGGTCCCGCTCCCAGCCGGTGAACACGCGGGCCAACTGCGTGATGTCGGTTTGCGTGTAGGTGTCGATCGGCTTGCCGCCGCTGAGTTGCGGCGTGCCGTCGTTGTTCAGCTTCACCAGCCCGATGCTGAACAGTTGCATCGCCTCGCGGGCGTAGTTTTCATCGGGGACGCGACCGGTGCGGGTGTCTTCCTTGCGGTTGCCCTGCATGTTCAGGTAAGTGCCCATGGCCAGGCTGAGCGTCACGTCCTGCAACAAGGTTCGGTAGTTGCCAAAAGCGTTGCGCTCGAGGATGTCGGCGTAGTGGGCAATGCACAGACCAGGCCACTCGATGGGCAAACCCAACATGGAAACCACGAAGATCTCGGACAGCGCCAGGGTCATGCGCTGACGCACTGGATCAGGACTGGCAATCAGCTTGCGCCAAATCGCGGCATCGGCGCCGGCCACACTGGAGCGATTGGCCTCCACCGCGTAGCCGTTGCTCACCATCCATTCGTATCGAGTGGCGCCCTGCACGGGCTGGGCGAGTTGGGCGTCCAGCCAACCGGCGTAGCCCTGGGTCTTGACGGCCGTGATCTCGTCGGCGGAAGCCGAAAAGCCCGCTTGCGCCAGAAATCGCGCGGCCTGCGGATCGGTGGGCGGCGGCGGCGGAGGTGGTGGTGGTGGAGGTGGTGCCGGCGTTGGACTGGCGCCGGGAGAACCGCCGCCCCCGCCGCCGCACGCGGCCAGCAACGCAGTGGCTGCGGCCACCAGGGCCACGCTGTCCAGGGCCGGCGCCTCGGGCGTCGGGGCGGGGGCCTCGGTGAGGCGCTCGGTGACGGGGGTGTTGCTCATGCCCCCAATGTAACGAAACACCCCCCCCGTTTGAGGGGGGTGTTTCCGGTAAAGCGGTGTGAACGCCCGGCGAAGCGCCTCGCCGCTCAGTGCAGCGGCACGCCCGTCTTGCTTTGCACGAACTCGCGCGTCACCTCGGGCGCCAGCTCCACCAGCTTCAGGCCTTGGGGCGTCACGTCCATCACGGCCAAGTCCGTGATGATGCGGTGCACCACGCCCACGCCGGTCAGCGGCAGGGTGCAGGCGGGCAGGATCTTCAGGTCCTCGGTGCCGTCCTTCTTGCGCGCCACGTGCTCCATCAGCACCACCACGCGGGGCACACCGGCCACCAGGTCCATGGCGCCGCCCATGCCTTTGACCATCTTGCCGGGGATCATCCAATTGGCCAGGTCGCCCTTCTCGCTGACCTGCATGGCGCCCAGGATGGACAGGTTAATCTTGCCGCCGCGGATCATGGCGAAGCTGTCGTGGCTGCCGAAGATGCTGCTGCCGGCGATGGTCGTCACGGTCTGCTTGCCAGCGTTGATCAGGTCAGGGTCGACCTGGTCTTCCGTCGGGAAGGGGCCGATGCCCAACATGCCGTTCTCGCTTTGCAGCCAGACCTCCATGTTGGCGGGCACGTGGTTGGCCACTTGCGTGGGGATGCCAATGCCGAGGTTGACGTAGAAGCCGTCCTGCAGCTCTTGGGCGGCGCGTTGCGCCATCTGTTCTTGGGTCCAGGGCATGTCAGCCTCCGATGGGCCGCCCCGAGGCGGCTGAAGCCCCCTCGGGGGGCAGCGAATGGAATGAGCGTGGGGGCCGCATTGCAGCTCCTCAAGCCGGGCGGGTGGTGCGCTTTTCGATGCGCTTTTCAGGGGTCGGGTTGTGCACGATGCGGTGCACGTAGATGCCCGGCAGGTGGATGTCGTCGGGAGCCAGTTCGCCCACCTCCACCACCTGCTCCACCTCCACCACGCACACCTTGCCGGCCATGGCCACGGCCGGGTTGAAGTTGCGCGCCGTCAAGTTGAAGCGCAAGTTGCCACTCTTGTCGGCGACCTGGGCCTTCACCAGGCTCAGCTCGGGGCTCAGGCTGCGCTCCATCACGTAGGTGTGGCCGTCGAACTCGCGCAGCTCTTTGCCTTCGGCCACCAAGGTGCCCACGCCGGTGCGGGTGAAGAAGGCGGGGATGCCGGCGCCGCCGGCGCGCAGCTTCTCGGCCAGGGTGCCCTGGGGCGTGAACTCCAGCTCCAGCTCGCCGGCCAGGTATTGGCGTTCGAACTCCTTGTTCTCGCCCACGTAGCTGGAGATCATCTTTTTGATCTGACGCGTCTCCAGCAGCTTGCCCAGCCCAAAGCCGTCCACGCCGGCGTTGTTGCTGATGGCGGTCAGGTTTTTGGCGCCGGTGTCTTTCAGCGCGTCGATCAGCGCCTCGGGGATGCCGCACAGACCGAATCCGCCCACGGCGATCAATTGACCGTCGTGGACGAGGCCGGCCAGGGCCGCAGCGGCGCTCGGGTAGAGCTTGTTCATGGGCAGTCTCTGGGTGAACGAGGCCGCCAGCTTACGTGAAATTGCCTGTAATGCTGCGGTGCAGCACTGCCCGATCTTCGGTCAAGCGGGGTGACCGCCAAACAGACAAACGCCCATGAAAAAGGCCCCGATCGATCGGGGCCTGCCTGGGGCGCGCTAGGCATTCGGGCCCCGCCAAAAGCAAGGCCAATGCCAGAGCGAGGTTTAGCCTCGCTTCGCGACGACGGCCTTCAAACGCTCGCCGAAGGCCTTGGCCGTGGCGATGTCGCCGGCCACCATTTCGCTGGTGCTGGCGTCGCTGGGCGTGGTGGTCATCAGGCCGGCGGAGCTGCCCACGTAGTTGATGCTGTCGCGCGTGGCGGCCTTGTTGTTGTTGGGCATCAGGCCCGTGCCCACCCACAGCATGCTGTGCTGCATGGCCAGGGTCATCATGTAGTGCAGGGTGCTGTGCTTGTCGCCGTTCATGGTGGCGCTGTTGGTGAAGCCGGCGGCCAGCTTGTCCTTCCAGGCCTGGCCGAACCAGGGTTTGCTGGAGGCGTCGGCGAACTTCTTGAACTGCCAGCTGGCCATGCCCATGTAGGTGGGCGAGCCGAACACGACCATCTTGGCCGCGGCCAGTTGCTCCCAACCGCCTTCGGGCAGGTTGCCTTCGGCGTCGATGGCCAGCAAGGCGCCGCCGCTGGCTTCGGCCACGGCTTGAGCCACTTGGGCGGTGTGGCCGTAGCCGCTGTGGAACACGATGACGATGTCAGTCATGACAATCTCCGGTTGTGGGGTTGCGATGGAACTCATTGCACCCGGCCCGCCGCACCCTGTGTCCGCATGGGCGTGAAGCCACCATTCAAAAAATTGCATCCATGACCCAGCCCCCGCGCGTGCTCAGCCTCATCCCGCCGATGACGCAGCTCAACACGCCCTACCCGTCCACCGCCTACCTGACGGGCTTCCTGCGCGCGCAGGGCGTGGATGCGCACCAGGCCGACCTCGCCCTGGCCCTGGTGCTGCGCCTCTTCAGTGCCGACGGCCTGGCCACGCTGCGCGCCGCCGCCGAGGCCGCCCCGCGCACCCCGGCGCTGGACTTCCACCTGGCCGCGGCCGACCTCATCGCCCAGGTCACGCCCCGCGTCATCGCCTTCCTGCAGGGGCGCGACCCCACCTTGGCCCACCGCATCAACAGCCGTGCCTTCTTGCCCGAAGGCCCGCGCTTCGCGCCGGTGGACGTCGGCATCCCAGGCCAGGAGGACGAGCCCGACCCCCTGGGCTGGGCCTTCGGCACCCTGGGCGCGCAAGACCGCGCCCGCCACCTGGCCACCCTGTTCCTGAACGACCTGGCCGACGCCGTGCGCGATGCGCTGGACCCGCGCTTCGAGTTCGTGCGCTACGGCGAAAAGCTGGCCGCCAGCCAGCCCACCTTCGACGCCCTGGCCGACGCGCTGGCCGCGCCCGAAACCCCGCTGGACACCTGGCTGCGCGAGCTGGCCTTGGCCGAGGTGGCGCGGCTGCAGCCCACGGTGGTGCTGCTCAGTTGCCCCTTCCCCGGCAGCGTGTACGCCGCCTTTCGCATCGCCCAGGCCATCAAGGCGTCGCACCCGTCCATCACCACCGTGCTGGGCGGCGGCTACGTCAACACCGAGCTGCGCGAGCTGGCCGAGCCGCGGGTGTTCGACTTCTTCGACTTCGTCACCCTGGACGCCGGCGAGCGCGTGCTGCTCGCCCTGCTGGAGCACCTGGGCGGCAAGCGCAGCCGCCAGCGCCTGGTCCGCAGCTTCGTGCGCGAAGACGGCGCGGTGAAGGTCCTGAACTTCATCGGCGAGGGCGAAGTGCCCATCGACCAGACCGGCACGCCCACCTGGGATGGGCTGCCGCTCAACCAGTACCTGAGCCTGCTTGACATGCTCAACCCCATGCACCGCCTGTGGAGCGACGGCCGCTGGAACAAGTTGACCGTGGCCCAGGGCTGCTACTGGAAGAAGTGCAGCTTTTGCGACGTGGACCTGGACTACATCGGCCGCTACGAGGCGGCCAACGCCGCCGTGCTGGCCGACCGCATGGAGGCCATCGTGGCCGAGACCGGCCAAACCGGCTTTCACTTCGTGGACGAGGCCGCCCCACCCAAGGCCCTCAAGGCCCTGGCCGACGAGATCCTGCGCCGGCGCCTGTCGGTCAGCTGGTGGGGCAACGTGCGCTTCGAGAAGACCTTCACCCCGGCCCTGGCCGAGAAGCTGGCCGAGAGCGGCTGCATCGCCATCAGCGGCGGGCTGGAGGTGGCCTCCGACCGCCTGCTGAAGCTGATGCAGAAGGGCGTGAGCGTCGACCAGGTGGCCCGCGTGACCAAGGCCTTCGCCGACCAGGGCATCTTGGTGCACGCCTACCTGATGTACGGCTTCCCCACGCAGACCGCGCAAGACACCGTGGACGCGCTGGAGTACGTGCGCCAACTCTTCGAAGAAGGCTGCCTGCACAGCGGCTTCTTCCACCGCTTCACCTGCACCGTGCACTCGCCGGTGGGCAAGCACCCCGAGCAGTTCGGGGTGCAGTTGATCCCACTGCCCGAAACGGTCGGTCGCGACGGGCCGCCCCTAGCGGCCGAGTCCCCCTCGGGGGGCGGGCCCCGCGCAGCGGGGACCTGGGGGTACACATTCGCGCAAAACGACATCGGCTTCATCGACCCCACGGGCGTGGACCACGACCGCCTGGGCCTGGGCCTGAAGCGCGGCCTCTACAACTTCATGCACGGCGTGGGCTTGGACTGGGACGTGCGCCGCTTCTTCGAGGAGGTGCGCGTGCCCAAGCCCACGGTCAAGCGCGGGCACATTGCCCGCGCGCTGGCTCAGGGCTGAGCCCTGTCCTCAAGGGCGACCCGTCAAGGCGTTGCCAGCCCGAAGGTCCACCAGTTGCGCTCGTTCGGAATGCCCCCCGAACTCACCACGCCACGCCCCAGCTCGAAGGTCACGCCCCCAGCGGTGGCCGGCGGCGGCGTGAACAAGAAGGTGTAGCGGTCCTTTTGACCGGCCCCCGATACCTTGAGGAACTGGGACGCCGAACCCGCCGTGAGCTGAATCTGATCGGCGCGCAGCGGCGCGTCCAGCACGGCATCGAACTCCAGGGTCATCGTGCCCGGGCCGGTGATCAAGCCCAGGGGGTCGACGGGTCCGGCGAAGCTCAACTTGGCAAATGGTGCCAGCGTGTTGAAGGGTTGCGCGAACTCGTAACTCACGGCGTTGGTGGCCCGACCGCTGGCGTCGGCGTACGCCCCAGCGGGCACGCGCAAATCCACCAGGCCCTGGCGGTTGGGGTCGGGGCGCAGCGTGACCTGGTAGGTGTCCGAGCTGATGGGCGCGAAGGAGCCGCTGACAACGGACGCGCCCCGACAACGAGAAGGGCAAGGTGCCCGACGGAAAGGTGACCGGCGCGCTGAAGAAGAACTGCACGCGAAAGTCGGCCCGAACCTCCCCCGTCACATCGCTGCGAATGAGCAAGGTTGGCGCCGTTGGCGCAACGGTGGGGCCCGTTCCGCCATCGCCACCACCACCACAGGCCGACAACCCGACCAGCAGGGCCCCCGCAGCCACCCGAAAAAACCGCCGACGCACCCGGTCAAGAAAAAACGAAACCATCGCTGCACACCCATGCGTTGCCAAGGATGGCCGATTGTGGGGGGCGACAAGGCGACGCCATCCCCAGTCCTGACCCCCGCCCCCGGCCGCCCCCAGCCGCCCACTCGGCACGAGCCGAAGCATCACGTCGAGGCCCGCAAGGCCTCTCGCACCGCCGCCACTTGCCGGCGGGACACGGCCAGCCATTCATTGACCAAGGCCACGCGCACGGCCCAACTGTCGCCCAGGGCATCCAGAGGCGGCAGGGCGCCCGATTCGCCCTCGTCGCTGGGCGCATGGCGGTCGAGTTCGCGAACGGCCGCCTTGGCCACCAGGGCGTTGCGGTGGATGCGCAAAAAGCGACCGGCCAGGCGCTGCTCCCAGTCGTTCAAGCTGCCCTCCAGCGTGTGGCGGGCCGCAGCGGTGCGCACGGTCAGGTACTTGAGCTCGGCCTTGAAGTACAGCACCTCGGCCAGCGGCACGCGCACCAGGCGACCTCGCTCCACGATGGGGATGACTTCCCCCTCGTCCTGCGGCAAGACGACCTCGGGCTCGACCTGACCCAAGGCCCCGCGCTCGCGCTGGCGCTGAGCCACGCGAACCAGCGCGGCTTGCAGGCGCTCCAGGCGCACGGGCTTGGTCAGGTAGTCCTGGGCTTCGATCTCGAAAGCCTGCACCGCATGCTGCGCGTGGGCGGTGACGAACACGACCCAAGGGCGCAAGGGCAGGTCCAGCAAGGTGCGGGCCAGTTGCAGGCCGTCGTCGCCCGGCATTTGCACGTCCAGCAACACCAAGTCGCACGCGTGCTCGCGCAACCAGACCCGGGCGGCACTGGCGCTGCCCGCCTCGGCCACCACCTCGACCGGGGTGTCCTTGCACTCGGCCAGCAGGCTGCGCAAGCGCAGGCGTGCCAGGGGCTCATCGTCAACCAACAGCACGCGCAGCGGCGGGAGAGGGGCAGTCAAAGCAGTCATGTCGTCGGGATGTAGCGCGAATCCGCTGGCAGCGTCAAGCGCACGCTGAAGCGCCCCGGGCCGGGCTCGATCTGGCAGTGCGCGGCCACGTCGTGCATCAGGCGCAGGCGCTCTTGCACATTGGCCAGCGCCAAACCATGCCCCGCTTGCCCGGCAGCGCCCACCGAGTTGCGAACCAGCAGTTCCACCGTGTCACCGCGCCGGCGGGTGCGCACCAGCACATCGCCGCCTTGCTCGTTGGGCTCCACGCCGTGCCGCACGGCGTTTTCCACCAAGGGCTGCAGCAACAACACGGGCAGCCTGGCGCCCTGCGCCTTGGGATCCAGCTCCCAATGCACGCGAAGTCGATCACCGAAACGCAGCTGCTCGATGCCCAGGTAGCGCTCGGCCAAGGCCACCTCCTGAGCCAGGGTGCTGGCGTCGGCCGGCGCCGCCAGGGCGGCGCGAAACAGCTCGGCCAGGTCTTCCAGCACGCGTTCGGCCTGGCTGGGGTTGAGCCTGACCAGCGCCACCGCGGTGTTCAGGGTGTTGAACAGAAAGTGCGGACGAATGCGGGCTTGCAGCTCCACCCACCGCGCCTGCATGCCCACCGGCCCCTGCGCCAGCGCCCGCAGCCGCGCCCCTTGCACCAACACGGCCGCCCCCAAAGCGCCGCCTATCGCCACGGCCCCGCCCGACCAAGGGCTCGGCGCCTCCAGCGTGAGCCACTGCGCCCAGGTTCGCCAGGCCAGCAGGGCCATCGCGGCCCCGAGGATGGTGACCGCGCTCGTCTGCAGCAGCGGTCGGCACCGCTGCAGCACCGGGCGCAGGCCACACACCAGCACGATCCAAGACAGCACCGCGGGCACCGCCACCACGCTGGCATCGGTGAAGCGAGCCACCCAATGCTCCGCCGTGCGGGATTCGAGCGCGCTGCCCAGCATCAGCACCACCAACACCCCCAGCAACGCGCGCAGCACGAGACCCAAGTGGCACAGGTCCAACGCCGGTGCCACCCGCAGGGGGGCGGCCACGTCAGGCGGCTCCAGCAAGGTGCTGGCTTCGTGCAAAGACGAGGGTGGCAAGGTGGGTGGGAAGGCCATTCCTAGAATCCTAGGCTGTCTTGCCTCCCGAGCGCCCTGTCGTTCCCACCATGTCCCACGACCCCCTGGCCAACAAGGCCAACGCCTGGTCCGCCCTGTTCGCCGAACCCGTGAGCGAGCTGGTGCAGCGCTACACCGCCAGCGTGGGCTTCGACCAGCGCCTGTGGGCCGCCGACATCCAAGGCAGCCTGGCCCACGCCGAGATGCTGCACGCACAGGGCCTGATCACCGCCCAGGACTGGGCCGACATCCAGCGCGGCATGGCGCAAATCCGCGAAGAAGTCGCCAGCGGCCAGTTCGAATGGAAGCTCGCCCTCGAAGACGTGCACCTGAACCTGGAAGCGCGCCTGACCGAGCTGGTGGGCCAAGCGGGGAAACGCCTGCACACCGGCCGCAGCCGCAACGACCAAGTGGCCACC
>NZ_JAPZSY010000101.1 GCF_027532025.1 Inhella sp.
CGCGCAAATCTCGGTCAGCTTTTGTGAGCCCTGGGCCAACGCCTGGGTGCCGATCAAGGTGGCCAAGTGGCTGCTGCGCGACGACTCGCCCCTGCTGTTCCGCCCCCGGCTGGAGCTGGCTCAGATGCGCTACGGCCTGGCCTTCTTGCGGGAATGCACCTCGGCGGCCTTTGAGCGCAACGTCGAAGAGTTGGTGCAGCTCGGCCGCTACAGCCATGCGCGGCTCAAGGAGTTGGTGCCCGCCACGGGCATCGAATACAACCGGCTGGAGAAAGGCATCCTGCACTTCTTCAGCAGCCAGCAGGACTTCGACAACGGCGCCGCCGGCGCCGAGGTGATGCGCCGCCACGGCGTGGACCGCCGCGTGCTCAACCGCGACGAAGTGCTGAAGGTCGAGCCCGCGCTGGCCCCCTTCGGCCCCAACATCTTCGGGGGCACCTACACGCCCAGCGACGAATCGGGCGACGCCCTGGTCTTCACGCAGAAGCTCGCCCAAAAGTGCTTCGAACGTGGGGCCGAAAAGCGCTTCAACAACCACATCCTGGCGCTGGAGCGCCGGGGTGACGAACTGGCGGGCGTGCGCGTGCGAACGCCCGAGGGCCGCACCGAGACCATCACCGGCGACTCCTTCGTCGTGGCCCTGGCCAGCTACGCGCCGCAGTTGGTCAACCCGGTGGCCGACTGCTTGAACATCTACCCGGCCAAGGGCTACTCGGCCACGCTGCGCCTGAAGCAGCCGGAGAAGGCCAGCACCGTGAGCCTGCTGGACGACACGCGAAAGATCGCCATCAGCCGCCTGGGTGACCACGTTCGCATCGCCGGCACGGCCGAACTGGCGGGGCTGGACACGGCCCTGAACACGCCCACCGCCCGCACCCGTTGCGAGGCCCTGGTGCGCCGCTACGAGGCCCTGTTTCCCGGCGTGGCCGACCTGAGCGAGCCGAACTTCTGGACCGGCCTGCGCCCCAGCACGCCCACCAACATCCCCTACATCGGGCGCAGCAAGAAGCTCAAGAAGCTGTGGCTCAACTGTGGCCACGGCACCCTGGGCTGGACGCACGGCGCCGGCAGCGGGCACGCCATGGCCGAGCTCATCAGCGGCCGAAAGCCGCCGACGGACTTCCACTTTTACGGGGTGTGACGCCGCGCCGGGTCACCGGCCGCGCACCAAACAGGGGCGCCGCCAGCGCCCCTTGACGCCTCATCGACCCAAAACAGGGCACCCCCTTCCAACGCGGTGCGTGAGAGAGGGTGGAACCGGGTATCTCCGGACCTTCAGGCGGCGCGGAAATTGCTCTGATGCGCGCAGGAGGTGCTTGTGATGAAGCCAGTGATGTTCGATGAGATGCTGCACAACGGGGGTGCGATGACCCCGGAAGCGGCCCGCCCGCACTACCAGGACTACGCCCGTTGGTTGGGGCGCCAGCCCCTGCAGTTGATGCGCGAGCGGCGTGAGCAGGCGGAACTGATTTTTCGCCGCGTGGGCATCACGTTCGCCGTCTACGGCGACAAAGACGACGGTGAAGGCACCGAGCGCCTGATCCCTTTCGACTTGATCCCGCGCGTCATCCCAGCGCAAGAGTGGGCCGAGCTGGAACAGGGACTGGCGCAGCGCGTCACGGCGCTGAATCGCTTCATCCACGACGTCTATCACGGGCAAGAGATCCTCAAGGCCGGCGTGGTGCCCGCCGAGCAGATCTTGAAGAACAGCCAGTTCCGCGCCGAAATGATCGGCGTGGACGTGCCCGGGGGCATCTACAGCCACATCGCCGGGGTTGACTTGGTGCGCGCCGCTCAACCCGATGGCAGCGGCATGACCTACGTGCTGGAGGACAACCTGCGCGTGCCCAGCGGGGTCAGCTACATGCTGGAAAACCGCAAGATGATGATGCGCTTGTTCCCCGAGTTGTTCGCGCAGCACCGCATCGCGCCGGTGGCGCACTACCCGGACTTGCTGCTGGACACCCTGCGCTCGGTCGCCCCCGGCGGCAACACCGAGCCCACGGTGGTGGTGATGACCCCGGGCATGTACAACAGCGCTTACTTCGAGCACGCCTTCTTGGCGCAGCAAATGGGCGTGGAGTTGGTGGAGGGGCAGGACCTCTTCGTCGACAACGGCTTTGTGTACATGCGCACCACGCACGGCCCCAAGCGGGTGGACGTGATCTACCGGCGCATCGACGACGACTTCCTCGACCCCGACGCCTTCCGTCCCGATTCCACCTTGGGTTGCCGCGGCCTGCTGGCCAGCTACAAGGCGGGCAAGGTGACGTTGTGCAACGCCATTGGCACGGGCATCGCCGACGACAAGTCCATCTACCCCTACGTGCCCAAGATGGTGGAGTTCTACCTGGGCGAAAAGCCCATCTTGAACAACGTGCCCACCTACCAATGCCGCGAGGCCGAGGACTTGAAGTACGTGCTGGCCCACTTGGACGAGTTGGTGGTCAAGGAGGTGCACGGAGCCGGTGGCTACGGCATGTTGGTGGGCCCGGCGGCCAGCAAGGCCGAGGTCGAAGCCTTCCGCGCGCAACTGGTGGCCAACCCCAGCAATTACATCGCGCAGCCGACGCTGTCGCTGTCGACCTGCCCGACCTATGTCGACGCCGGCATCGCGCCGCGTCACATCGACCTGCGGCCGTATGTGCTGACGGGGCGCGACGTGCGCATGGTGCCCGGCGGCTTGACCCGCGTGGCCTTGAAGGAAGGTTCCTTGGTGGTCAACAGCTCGCAAGGCGGCGGCACCAAGGACACCTGGGTTTTGGAAGGTTGATCTCATCATGCTGTCACGCACCGCTGATTCACTGTTCTGGTTGGCTCGCTACATGGAACGGGCTGAGAACACGGCCCGCATGCTCGACGTCAATTACCAAACCTCGCTGCTCCCGCAATCCGCGGGCAACGCCACGCAGGGCTGGCGCAGCCTGTTGTCGATCTCTGAGCTCACCGAGGCCTATGCGTCGCGCTACGGCGCCATCGATCCGGCCCGGGTCACCGAGTTCATGGTGGCCGACGAGAGCAACCTCAGCTCGGTTTACAACTGCCTGCGCGCCATGCGTGAAAACGCCCGCGCCGTGCGCGGTACCCTGACCACCGAGGTGTGGGAAACCACCAACTCGACCTGGCTGGAGTTCCGCCGCTTGCTCAAAGACAAGCTGCACCAACGCGACCCGGCCGCCTTCTTCGACTGGGTGAAGTTCCGCTCCCACCTGCTGGGCGGGGTCACCGTGGGCACGATGCTGCAAGACGAGGCCCTGCACTTCTTGCGCATCGGCGGCTTCCTGGAGCGGGCCGACAACACGGCGCGACTGTTGGATGTGAAGTACCACGCGCCGCGTGAGGCCCTGAGCGCCGAGCGCGACCCCGTGGACGACTACTACCACTGGAGCGCGGTGCTGCTGTCGGTGTCGGCCTTCGAGGTGTATCGCAAGGTGTACAGCAACGTCATCCAGCCCGAGAAGGTGGCCGAGCTGCTCATCCTCAACCGCGCCATGCCGCGTTCGCTCACCTTCTCGATGACCCGCTTGGTGAGCAACCTGGGCAAGGTCAGCGCCGGACGCGCCAGCGAAACCCTGCGCCAAGCCAACCGCTTGCACGCCGAGCTGCAGTTCGGCCGCATCGACGAAGTGTTCGCGACCGGACTTCACCCCTACCTCAAGGGCTTCCTGAAACGTGTCAACGAGCTGGGCAATGGCATCAGCGAGGAGTTCCTGCGGTGAGCATCCATGTCGCACTCAAGCACGTCACCCATTACCGGTACGACCGGCTGGTGGCCTTGTCGCCCCAGGTCGTGCGCCTGCGGCCGGCACCGCACTGCCGCACCAAGATCCTCAGCTATGCCTTGGCGGTGGAACCTGGCGAGCACTTCATCAACTGGCAGCAGGACCCCTTCGCCAACTACCTGGCACGCCTGGTGTTCCCCGAAAAAACGCGGACCTTCAAGGTCACCGTCGATCTGGTCGCCGAGATGGCGGTCTACAACCCCTTCGACTTCTTTTTGGAGCCGGGGGCGGAGCGCTTCCCTTTCGCGTATGCCGCCGAACAGCGCATCGAGTTGGCGCCCTACCTGATCCAAGACCCCGCCACGCCCGCTTTTGCCAAGTACCTGGCCGAAATCGATCGCCAGCCGCAAGGCACGGTCGACTTTTTGGTGGGCTTGAATCAAAAGCTGCAGCAGGCGGTGCGCTACCTGATCCGGCTGGAGCCCGGCGTGCAAACCCCGGAAGAGACCCTGGTCAAAGCCAGCGGTTCCTGCCGCGATTCCGCCTGGCTCTTGGTGCAACTGCTGCGCCACCTCGGCCTGGCCGCCCGCTTCGTGTCGGGCTACCTGATTCAGCTCAAGCCCGATGAAAAAGCGCTCGATGGGCCGAGCGGCACCGAGGTCGATTTCACCGACCTGCACGCCTGGTGCGAGGTCTACCTGCCCGGCGCGGGCTGGATCGGGCTGGACCCCACCTCGGGCCTGATGGCCGGGGAAGGACACATCCCGCTGGCGTGCACGCCTCAGCCCTCCAGCGCCGCGCCCATCAGCGGGGCGGTGGACGAAAGCGAGGTCGAGTTCGAGCATCAGATGGAGGTCAGCCGCGTCTGGGAAAGCCCACGCGTCACCGCGCCCTACAGCGACGAGCAGTGGGCGGCGGTGCTGGCGGCCGGCGAAGCGGTGGAAGCGCGACTTCAGGCCAGTGACGTGCGCCTGACCATGGGCGGAGAGCCCACCTTCGTGGCCACCAGCGACCGCGACGCCCCCGAATGGAACATCGACGCCCTCGGCCCCACCAAGCGCCTGTACGCCCAAGAATTGGTGCAACGCCTGCGCGACGAGTACGGGCGGGGCGGCTTCTTGCACTATGGCCAGGGCAAGTGGTACCCGGGGGAGCAGCTGCCGCGCTGGGCGCTTTCCAGCTACTGGCGCTCCGATGGACAGCCCTGCTGGCTCGACCCGAAGTGGTTGGCGGACGAGCGCGACCGTCACGCTTACGGCCCAGACGATGCCCGTCGGTTCATCGCCGAGCTGACCCGGCGCTTGGGCTTGAGCACCCAGTACCTGCAGCCCGGCTTTGAGGACGCCTGGTACTACCTGTGGCGCGAGCGCCGCTTGCCCACCAACGTCGACCCGTTCGAGTCCCGCCTGGACGACGAGCTCGAGCGCGTTCGCCTGCGGCGGGTCTTCGAGCAGGGCTTGCAAACCCCCATCGGATACGCCCTGCCCTTGGCGCGCGAAACCGAAGGCTGGCGCACCGGCCCCTGGTTCTTCCGCGACGAGCGCATGTACCTGCTGCCCGGCGACTCCCCCATGGGCTACCGCCTGCCCTTGGACTCCCTGCCCTGGGTGGAGGCGGCCGACTACCCCACCCTGCACGCGCACGACCCCTTCGCCCCGCGCGGCGTGCTGCCGCCTGCCGCCGACATCCGGCAGCAGCTTCACAGCCAGCTCATGGGCCTGGACCCGCACCACGTCGGCGGTGGCTTCGCCGAAGGCGGCACGGTGGGCCGGCAAGCTGGGCCCGCTGGCCAGGGCGAGGCCCAGGACCCGACGACGACGTCCGCCACGGCGGCCAAAGACGCCGCCCCCGAGCGACAACAAAGCGCGCACTGGATCACCCGCACCGCCCTGTGCGTGGAGGCCCGCGACCCGCGGCGCGCCAACGGCCCCAAGGCCGAGCAAGTGGGCACCAAGAGCGGGGTGCTCTACGTCTTCATGCCCCCGTTGGCCGACGTGGCGCATTACCTGGAGCTCTTGGCCGCCATCGAGGCCACTTGCGCGCAGCTCCGGATGCCCGTGGTGCTGGAGGGCTACCCACCGCCCCGCGACCCGCGCCTCAAGATGCTGCAGGTCACGCCCGACCCCGGCGTGATCGAGGTCAACATCCACCCGGCGCACAACTGGAAAGACTTGGTCGCGCACACCGAGTTCCTGTACGAGGCCGCCCGGCTGACGCGGCTGTGCCCCGAGAAGTTCATGATCGACGGTCGGCACACCGGCACCGGCGGGGGCAACCACTTCGTGCTGGGCGGCGCCACGCCGGCCGACTCGCCCTTCCTGCGTCGCCCCAGCCTGTTGGCCAGCTTGCTGCGCTACTGGCACAACCACCCGGCGCTGAGCTACCTGTTCACCGGCCTGTTCATCGGGCCCACGAGCCAAGCCCCGCGCGTGGACGAAGCGCGCAACGATCAGCTGCGCGAGCTGGAAATCGCCCTGGCCGAGATCGAGAAACAAGGCGAGGCTGTGCCCCCTTGGCTGATCGACCGCAGCCTGCGCAACATCCTGGTGGACGTGACGGGCAACACCCACCGCAGCGAGTTTTGCATCGACAAGCTCTACAGCCCCGACAGCAGCACCGGCCGCTTGGGGCTGTTGGAGTTGCGCGCGTTTGAGATGCCGCCCCACGCGCGCATGAGCGTGGTGCAACAACTCTTGATCCGCGCCTTCGTCGCGCGCTTCTGGGAGACGCCCTACGACGCGCCCTTGGTGCGCTGGGACACGGCCCTGCACGACCGCTGGTTGCTGCCGCACTTCATCGCCGAAGACCTGCGCGATGTGCTGGAGGACATGGCGAACGCCGGCTTCGCCCTGGACCCGGCGTGGTTTGCGCCGCACCTCGCCTTCCGCTTCCCCAAGCTGGGCGAGCTGTCGGCCCGCGGTGTGCACATCGAGCTGCGCCAAGCGCTCGAGCCTTGGCATGTGATGGGCGAAGAAGGCATGGCCGGCAGCACCGTGCGCTTCGTTGATGCCTCGCTCGAACGCATCGAGGTCAAGGTCAGCGGCCTGGTCGATCCGCGCCATCGCATTTGCGTCAACGGTCACGCCCTGCCGCTGCAACCCACGGGGCGCAGCGGCGAGTACGTGGCGGGGGTGCGCTACCGCGCGTGGCAGGCACCTTCCATGCTGCACCCCACCATCGGGCCGCATGCCCCGCTCACCATCGACTTGGTCGACACCTGGATGAAGCGCAGCTTGGCCGGATGCCAGTACCACGTGGCCCACCCCGGTGGCCGGAACTACGTGACCTTGCCGGTCAACGCTTTCGAGGCCGAAAGCCGCCGCTTGGCGCGCTTCTTTGCCATGGGGCACAGCAGCGGGCGCGTCGAAGCGACGGTGGCGCAACGCAGTTTGGAGTTTCCTTTCACGCTCGACCTGCGCCACGCCCAGGGTTGATGGCAGACTGAGCCGATGCCAACGCGCCGCGTGTCGGCGTCGGCTCGGCCCTGACACTGGGCCATGCCGACGCCCGAACAGTCCTCCCTGTTGCCGCCCCTGCAGGCCTCGCCCAGCGAGGCCATGCTGGCCTGCGCTTTGCGGCCGCTGGACGGGCACTGGGACGAGCTGCGCGGCACCCTGAGCAAACCGGGCGAGCCCAGCCCGTACGTGGCCCCGGCATGGCATCGCTTTTGGGCGGCCAGCGGCATCGTTGCGCCGGAAGAGCTCTCCGCCAAAGCGGCCCGTGTGAAGCGGCGCGTGCAAGAAGACGGCGCCAGCTACAACGTCTACCAAACCAGCGCCGATGGTGAAGGCGAGCACAGTGCCAGCCACGTGTGGCCGCTGGAGCTGCTGCCGCTGCTGATCGACGCCCCGGATTGGCAGCGCATCGAAGCCGGCGTGCGCCAACGTGCGCGCTTGCTCAACGCCGCGCTGGCCGATTTGTACGGCCCGCGGCGCTTGTTGTCCGAAGGCCTGCTGCCGGCGGCCTTGGTGCTCAAACACCCCCAGTTCTTGCGCCCCTTGCAAGGCTGCAAACCGCTGGGGGGCGTGCACCTGCACGTCGTCGCGTTCGACCTGGCGCGCGGGGCTGACGGTCTGTGGTGGATCGTGGCCCAGCGCACGCAGGCGCCATCGGGCCTGGGCTACATGCTCGAGAACCGGCTCATCGTGGCCGAGCAGTTCCCGCAAGCCTTTCGCGAGCTGGCCGTGCAGCGTTTGGCCGGCGCGTTTCGGGTGCTGCTGCAGGGCTTGAACCGGCTGGCCGAGCCCTTGGTCGAAGCCGGACAGACCCCGCGCATCGTGCTGCTGACGCCCGGGCCGGCCAACGAAACCTACTTTGAGCATGCCTTCTTGGCCCGCTACTTGGGCTTGGCCTTGGTCGAAGGCGGCGACCTGACCGTGCGCGAGCGCCGGGTCTATCTCAAGACGCTGCAGGGCCTGGAGCGTGTGCACGGCATCCTGCGCCGCGTGGACGACGAGTACCTCGACCCCTTGGAGCTGCGCGCCGATTCGCAGCTGGGCGTGCCCGGCCTGGTCAACGCCATGCGTGCTGGCCAGGTGGTGGTGGCGAATGCGCCCGGCAGCGGTTGGTTGGAAAGCCCCGGCCTCTCGGCCTTTTGGCCCGGCGTGGCCGAGGCCCTGCTGGGCGAAGAGCTGCTGCTCCCTGCCAGCAGCGGATGGTGGTGTGGCGAAGTGGCCGCTTGGGCGCGGCAACGCGAACAACTGGCACAGACGGTGGTGGCCCCCACCTTCCCGACCAGCGAAACCACGCGCGGCTTTCAGCCCTTCCCGGCGGGTGAGCTGGACGAGGCCGCGCTCGTCATGCTGCGCGAGCGCATCGAGGCCGACCCCGCGGCGCACACCCTCAAGGCGCGGGTGCGCCCGTCCAAGCAGCCGGTGTGGACGGGCAGCGCCCTCGAGCCCCGTGCAGCCGTGCTGCGCGTGTTTGCACTCAGCGATGGCGCCGGCGGCTGGACCGTGCTCCCCGGTGGGCTCACCCGCGTCGCGTCTACCCGGGGCGCCGTCGGTGGCGCGCCCGATGCCCTGCTCACCATGCAAGCCGGCTGCGCCAGCGTGGACACCTGGGTGCTGACCGAAGGGCAGTCGGCGGTGGACCGCAGCTCGCTCTTGCCATCCCCCTTGCAGGCCGCCGACCTCGGGCGCACGCGCCGCATGGTCACCAGCCGGTCGGCCGAGCACTTGTTTTGGCTCGGCCGGTACACCGAACGTGCGGAGAACACCGTGCGATTGGCACGGCACGCCTTGGCCAGCCTCGGGGCGAGTGAGCGCTCGGCGCACGACGCCAGCACGGGCGACATGGTGGCCCTGCGCAGCACCTTGCAACGCTTGGCCTTCCTGCACGGTTTGCTGGGCGACGACTCTGCCGACGCCGTGGCCGAGCCCCGGCGATTTGCCGAGCTGCTGATGCGCCAACTCGGCAACCCCCAGGCCAACAGCCTGTTGCAAAGCCTTCGCCAACTGGCCCACAACGCCCACGCCCTGCGCGAGCGGCTGTCCACCGCGCATTGGCAACTCATCCAACAGCTGGGGCAGGACTTTCAAGCCCGCTTCCCGGCGGCCTTGGCCGGCGGTGAGGCCGAGCTGCAAGCCCTGCTGGCCTCGACCGACACCCGGCTGGCCGCGCTCACCGGCGGCCAGCTGGACCGCATGACCCGCGACGACGGCTGGCGCTTGCTCAGCGCCGGGCGGCAAATCGAACGCCAGTACTTTTTGGCCGACGTGCTCGCCGAAGGGCTCAGTGCCGGCCTGCACGACAGCGACGACGGCTTTGCCCTGCTGCTGGCGCTGTTCGACTCCACCATCACCTACCGCGCCCAGTTCCAAAGCCGCCGTGAGCTACCGGCCCTGGTGCAACTGCTGGTGATGGACGCCGACAACCCGCGTTCGCTGGCGTGGGTGGCGCACACCCTGCGCGAACGCGTGCGCAAGCTCACGCGGCACGACACGGCCTGGGGCGACGCCGCCATCGCGCGCTTGCCCAACCCCGACGACTGGTCGCTGGCCCGCCTTCTGCCCAGCGACGACAACTATCAGCCCTTGCTCGACCTGCTGCGCGAATGCAGCGGGGCCGCGTTGGCGCTGTCGTCGGCCATCAGCCAACATGTGTTCGCCCATGTGGCCATGCCCGAGAGGCGCGTATGGCTGTGAGGCGCTTGCTCGTTCAGCACGACACCGTGTACGAGCACCAGGCGCCTGTCGAGCTGGCGCACCACGTCGCCTTCTTGGTGCCCCGCCACACCGCCCACCAGCGGGTCGTGAGCTGGCAGCTCTCGATCGATCCCCTGCCCGACGGCTGGGCCGAAGCCAGTTGGGAAGCCCAGCGCCAAATCAGCCTGGATGCCTGGGGCAACGCAAGGTTGGTGTTTGGGCACAGCCGCGTGCACCAAGAGCTGGCCGTGCGCAGCCGCTTCACGGTGGAGCGCCTGCCGCAGCCGCCGCTCGACCCCGAGCTCAGCCCGCCTTGGGAGCGTGTGGTGGAGCAGCTTCGCTACAGCGGCGGCAACGCCCAAAGCCCCGAGACGGAGTTCAGCTTGGCCTCGCCGTTTGCCGCCCCCGACGCCGCGCTGACCCAGTACGGCCGCCGCGCCTTTGCGCCCGGCCTGCCACTGGCCGCGGGGGCGCTGGCTTTGATGGGCCAGGTGCACACCGACTTCGCCTACACCCCCAACTCCACGCGCGTCGACACGCGCGCGGTCGAAGCCTTTCGCCTGCGGCGGGGCGTGTGCCAAGACTTTGCGCAAGTCTTCATCGCCGCTTGCCGCGGCATTGGCTTGGCCGCGCGCTACGTCAGCGGCTACTTGCTGACCCAGCCGCCACCGGGCCAGCCCAAGCTCATCGGTGCCGATGCCTCGCACGCCTGGGTGGAGATCTGGTGCCCCCGCCAAGGCTGGCTCGCGCTGGACCCCACCAACAACCTGGTGGTGGGCCAGGACCACGCCTTGCTGGCCTGGGGGCGCGACCAGGCCGACGTGGCCCCCTTGCGCGGCGTGATCCGGGGCGGCGGTCAAGCCTGGCCCCAGGTGTCGGTCACCGTCACGGCGTTGCCGTAGCCCACGGCCGCCGTCCCTTCACCGGGATTCGCGCCGTCGTTCTTCGGGCTGGGCCCAGGATCGACTCGTCTCAAACCCCTCGGGGTGATTTCATCGCCGTGACCTCGATCTCGATCTTCATTCGCGCGTCCAGCAGGCCCACGCACTGCATCGTGGCCGCCGGCCGCACCTCGCCCAGGTGCTTGCGCAACACCGGGGCGCACGCCGCGAAGTCCTGGCCATCGGGCAGCAGGTAAGTCACCCGAACCACGTCCTGCAGGCTGGCCCCGGCTTGGGCCAGGGCGGCCGCAATGTTCTGGAAGCACTGCTCGGCCTGCGCCGCCACGTCGTCCGAGATGGTCATGGTGGCGTAGTCGAAGCCGGTGGTGCCCGAGACGAACACCCAATCGCCCTGCACCACGGCGCGGCTGTAGGCGAGTTCGTGCTCGAAGGGAGAACCGGAAGAAATCAGGGTGCGGGTCATGGCAGCGTCTTTCAGGAGTGCACCGACATGGTAGAGACCCACGCGAGCCGCCCGCTCCCTAGAATCCGCGCCCTTTTGCTCTGGAGTGCCCCGTGGCTGCCCCCTCGTTTTGCGCCATCGACTTCGGCACCTCCAACTCGGCCGTGGCCCTCCCGCAGCGTGACGGACATGGCGAGGGCATGGCCCTGGTGCCTCTGGAAGGCAGCGCGCTGACCATGCCCACGGCGGTTTTCTACTTCGCCGAAGGCGCGCACGACGCCGACGGCCCCCCGCGGGCGTTCGGGCGCGCGGCCCTGCAGGCCTACGTGAACGGGCACGACGGGCGCCTGATGCGCTCGATGAAGAGCATCCTGGGCAGCGACCTGCTCGAGCAGCACACCGACGTGGGCGGTGGGCGCAGCGCCAAGTACGCCGACGTGGTGGCCGGCTACTTGAAGCGCTTGAAGCGCGTGGCCGAGGCTCAGCAAGGGCAGGCGCTGACGCACGCGGTGCTGGGCCGGCCGGTGTTCTTCGTGGACGAGGACCCGGCGCGCGACGCCCAGGCCCAAGCCGCGCTGGAAGCCGCCGCCCGCACGGTGGGCTTTGCCGAGGTGGCCTTCCAGTTCGAACCCATCGCTGCGGCCTTTGACTACGAGCGCCAGGCGCAGGCCGAGCAACTGGTGCTGGTGGCCGACATTGGCGGTGGCACCTCCGACTTCTCGCTCGTGCGCGTGGGCCCCGACCGCATGGCCCGCGCCGACCGCCGCGACGACATCCTGGCGCACCACGGCCTGCACGTGGCCGGCACCGACTTCGACCGCCGCGTGGCGCTGGACGGCCCGATGCGCGCGCTGGGCCATGGCGCCCTGGGCCCCGCACGCAGCGACGGTCCGCCCCGCGAGGTGCCCAGTGGCATCACCTTCGACCTGGCCACCTGGCACCTGATCAACACCTGCTACACGCCCAGCGTGCTGGCCGAGATGCGCCAGCGCCGCGCCGATTACGCCGACCCGGCGCAGCACCGCCGCCTGATGACGGTGCTGGAAGACCACCTCGGCCACCACCTGGCCGACCTGGCCGAGGCCGGCAAGATCGCGCTGGGCGGCGCGGGCGAGGCCAGCGACGCGCACGATTTCGACCTGGCCCTGGTCGAGCGCGGCCTGCACTGGCCCTACACGCGCGGGCAGCTCCAGCGCGCTTTGGCGACGGATGTAGCCGCCATCGCCCATGCGGCCGCCCACACCGCGCGCCTGGCCGGCTTGAAGCCCGAGCGCGTGGACGCGCTGTACTTCACCGGCGGCTCCACCGGCCTGGCGCTACTGCGCGAGGCCATTGCCGCGAGCTTCCCCACCGCCGCGCGGGTGCAGGGCGATGCCCTGGCCTCTGTCGGCCAAGGCCTGGCCTTGCACGCGCGCCGCGTGTTCGGCTGAGCCTCGAAACGGCAGTTGGACACGGCCGTTCGACGCGCCAGGGAGCCGGCCCCCTGCCGACGGGCGGATCCCGACTCGGGGCGATGCCCCTCCGGCGGGTTCCGACCCGTGGAAGCCATCCACTGGCCCAAACCGACAGCCAGCGTTCGCGCGCGCAGGGGCCGCTGATCAACCCGGGCGCAGAGCAAGTTGCACCGAGGCAGGGCGCGCCATGGCTGGCATGATCCGGCTTGCGCTGGGCGTTTTCGAGTGCCAAGCACTCGTAACAACGCGCCGCTTTTGTCGGAGATTTGATGCTGGACAGGCACACAGCCGACGGGAGGAAAACATCCCATGAAGCAAGAGCTTGGCGGCCCTCGTATCTAGGGTGCAGCGATCCTGACTGGCTGGTCCGCTGAATTCAATCGCTGAAGGTTATGAAGCAAAGTCCGTTGCTCGAGTTCAAGTCCGAGGCGTTTGCGATCGCTCCCGGTGAGGACGAGGCGACCAACCCCGGCATCTTCGGAAAGGCCTTGGCAGAGTGGCTCGCAGGCGAGCTCATCGCCCGCGGTCATGCTGCAGGAGAAGTCATCGCCGAAGACTTTGGGTGGTGTGTGCCCGTTGAATCGAAACCGCACGCTTTGTACGTCGCTTGCGCAAGTGCCGACGAGCAACCGGGCTCGTGGCGTGTGTTCGCGTTTGCGGAAGGCGGTCTGCTTGGGCGGATCTTCCGCAAGGACACGCGAGACGAAGACGTTGCGCGCATCTATGGCTCGGTCAAGGCGGCCATCACCGCCCGCGTGGATGTTCGTGATGTCTTGGAGGAGCCCGCATGACCTTCAACCTCGATCGCGCTCAAGCAGCGATCGAGGCCGTTCGGGCGACGGTCCAGAACCGGCTGGTCATCATCCTGAGACCTGGCACGGGCGAATGACTGCAGCGGGCCGGGTGCAGCCGCAAAGATTTGGTCATCTGGACGGCAGCCCTTGTGACCTGCTCCCAGCAACGGTGCTTGCCTGCCCCGCTCTGCGCTGGGCCCTCAGCCGGCCTCAGGCCCTTCGGTTGGTGCACGCAACCCAGCCAAGCACTCGGCGTACATGCCCTCCGGCTCTGGCGTGGCCGACTCGATGGCATGTCGCACCAAGCGCTGCAGGGTCGCCGCGTCGGGCAGAACGGGGCCGGCAAACAACAGGGCGTGGTCGTTGAACAGCAGCACCGTGGGAAAGGTCTGGATGTCCAAATCGCCCAAGCGATCGGCCGAGTCTTCCACATCGACCCATTGGTTCGCCAAGCCCAACTCAGCGGCCGTGGCTTCGAAGATCGGGCGGTAGGCCTCGCAGGCGCGGCACCAGGCGGCGCACAGGCAGGCGAGGCGCCAGGGTGATTGGCTCATGACCCCGCCACCGCTTTGACCAAACCCGCGCGGTTCAACCAAGCCCGCAGGCGCAGCTGGATCTGGCCCTGCTGCGCCTCCAGCATGGCGTTGCGCGCTTGCAGCCAGTCGGCGCGGGCGATGGCGCCCACGTCGTAGCGCAGCGCCGCCAGGCGTTCGGCTTGGGTGGCTTCTTGCAGGCGCTGGGCGTTGGCGGCCAACTGTTGGCGCAGGCGCTCGCCGTCGATGAGCTGGCCTTCGATCTCGACCAAGGCCTTTTGGACCGTGTCGCGCAGGGCCAGGGCGGCGATTTCGACCTCGGTGCGGGCGCTGGTGCGCTGCAGGTCCAGGCGGCGCCAGTCGATGAGGGGCACGGCCAGGTTGGCCGCCAGGTTGGCGATGGGCTGGCTGAGCCAGTCGGCGGCGCGGGAGCCGCCGGTGCTGACGCTGGCGCTGAAGCTCAAGCTCGGGTAACGCTCGGCGTCGGCCGCGCGGCTGCGGGCCAGGGCGGCGTCCACGCTCAGGCGGGCGCGTTGCACGTCGGGGCGGCGTGCCAGCACCTGCTCGGGGGCGCCGGGTGCCCAGACGGGCGCCGCGTGCTCGGGCAGGCGCGGGTCGGCCACGAGTGGGTCCAGCTCGGGGCCGGACAGAGGCGTGTCCAGCAGGAGGGCCAGCGTGTGGCGCTGGATTTGCGCATCGGCGGCCAGGTCGCTGAGGCGCACCTGGGCCTGCTGCACCGCACCGGCGGCTTTGTCGATCTCCAGCGGCAGCAGCTTGCCCTCGCGCACGCGCAAGGTCACCAGGGCCAGCGCCTCGCGGTTGAGGGCCAACTGCTGCTCGGCCAGGGGGCGTTGCAACCCGATGGCGGCGAGCGTCCAGTAGGCCTCGGCCACCCGCTGGCGGATGAGCAGGCGCGCGGCGTCGAGATCGGTGCGGGCGGCTTCGGCCTGGGCGGCTTGCGCGGCTTGGTTGGCGGCGATGCGGCCCCACAGGTCGAGCTCGTAGCCCACGCTGGCGCTGAGCCCATAGCTGCGGCGCCAGCCGGCGTCGCTGGTGACGGGCACGCCAACGCCGCCCACGTCGACGGTGCGGGTGCTGGCGCCTTCCAGCGGCTTGCTGCCCGAGGCACTGCCGCCCAAGCTGGGGCGGATGCGCAGGCCGCCGATCTCGGCCTGGGTTTGCGCTTGGCGCCAGCGCAACGCGGCCTGGGCCAGGTCGCGGTTGGCACGCAGGGCGCGGTCTTGCAGGGCAGCCAGTTGGGGGTCGGTGGCGGCCGCGGGGTCCAGCGGCGCCGCGTGCGCGGGCTCGGCCTGCCACGCCATGGGCAGGGCGGAGGCCGAAGGCGCTGGGTCCGGCACGCTGGCACAGGCGGCAAGCAAGGCGGCCAGCAGCAGGGGGCTGAGGCGGAAGGGGGATGGGGTCATGGGGTCAGTCACCGTCGAGGTCATTCACGGGCCAGGGCGTCCACGGGGCTGAGGGCAGCGGCGCGGCGCGCGGGCAGCGTGCCGAACAACAGGCCCACGCCACTGGACACCAGGAAGGCCACGCCCAGTGCCTGCCAGCTGACGCTGACTTGCAGCGTGTCTTGCGCGGCGTTGATGCCTTGGGCACCCAGCCAACTCAGGGCCACGCCCACCAAGCCACCCAGGCAACACAGCACCACGGCTTCGATGAGGAACTGCAGCCGCACATCGCTTTGCCGCGCGCCCACGGCCATGCGGATGCCGATTTCTCGGGTGCGCTCGCTGACCGACACCAGCATGATGTTCATCACCCCCACGCCGCCGACGATGAGGGCGATCGCGCCCACGCCCGCCAGCAGCGCGGCGAAGCCGGCGTTGAAGGTTTGCATCTTTTGGAAGGCTTCGTCGCCCACCCAGAAGCTGAAGTCCTCGCGGCCGCGCATGGCGCGCAGACGGTGCTTGGCCTGGGTCACGACCTGTTGCGGCGGCACGCCCTTGACGAGGTTGATGGCGAAGGCTTGCAGCGTCACGCTGGCGTCGAGCTTGGCCCGGTAGGTGCGCTCAGGCACGTAGAGCAGGTTGTTGGAGAAGTTGAAACCCAGTTGGCTGTCTTGCTCGACCACGCCCACCACGAGGTAGGGCATGGCCACGGGCGGCGGTGGCAAGACGCCCGCGCCCAAGCCATTGGCGTTGGCCGAACCCGCGTCCATGCCGCCTTGGGCGCTGAGGAACACGGTTTTGCCAACGGGCGACTGCCCGTCCTTGAACAACTTCTTGGCGGTTTCGTGGTCCAGCAAGGTCACTTGCTGACCCAGCTCCAGCTCGAGCGGCACGAAGTCGCGTCCCTCCTTGACGCGCAACTTGCGGTCTTTCAGCAAGGTGGCGTTGGCGGCCTGAGCTTGGGCGACTTGCTCGCGCGCCCCGAAGCGCGCCTGAACCATGGCCTGGCGTTCGCGCAGCAGACCGGCCACGCCGTCCAGTGCGCCCACGGCCTCGACCTGGGCAGGCGTGAAAGGCGGCGGTTGCACCCCCGAAGGCAGGTCACGGTTGCCAGTCCACATCCAAATGCGACCCTGGAACTGGCTGGCGAACTCGCCCTCGAAGGTGGTGCGGGCCGCGCTGGTGAGCGCCACGATGCTGACCACCGAGGCGATGCCGATGCTGATGCCCAGCATGGACAGCGCAGTGCGCAGGCGGTTGCCTTGCAAGGAGAGCCACGCCGTGGCCAGGGCCTCGCGCCATTGCACCTGCAGGCGGCGCAGCCAACCGCCTTGGGGCGGCACTTGGGACTCTGGCGCTTGCGTGGGCGGGCGGTGCTGGCTGGGGGTGCCGTCGTCGCGCACCACCTTGCCGTCTTTCAGTTCGATGACGCGCTGCGCGTGGGCTGCCACCTTGGCGTCGTGGGTGACGAGGATGATGGTGTGGCCGCGCTCGTGCAGCTCTTTGAGCAGCTTGAGCATCTCGGCGCCCGAGGCCGAGTCGAGCGCGCCGGTGGGCTCGTCGGCCAGGATGATCTGGCCGCCGTTCATCAGGGCGCGGGCGATGGACACGCGCTGCTGCTGCCCACCGCTGAGTTCGTTGGGCTTGTGGTGCAGGCGCTCGCCCAGGCCCAGGCGCTCCAGCAGGGCCTCGGCCCGGGCGCGGCGCGCGCCCGCACCCACGCCGCCGTACACGGCCGGCAAGGCGGCGTTGCCGCGCGCGTCCAGGTGGGGCAGCAGGTGGTAGCGCTGGAAGATGAAGCCGAAGCGCTCGCGGCGCAGCGCCGCCAGTTCGTCCGGCCCCAGGTGCGCGGCGTCTTGCCCGTCGATGAGGAACTGACCCTCGGTCGGGTTGTCCAGGCAGCCCAGCACGTTCATCATCGTGCTCTTGCCCGAGCCCGACTGGCCCATGATGGCCACGAACTCGCCGGCCTCGATGGCGAGGTCCACGCCATCGAGCGCGCGGACCTCGATGCTGCCGATGCGGTAGTGCCGCGCGATGCCGCGCAGCTCGATCAAAGGGCCCCCACGCGCGTCGCTGCGCGACGGGCGGTCCCCCGAGGGGGCTGGGCCCGGCGCTGACCCGACCATGCCGATCACGATGCGGAGGCCGAGGAAGCCGGCGCCGAGGCGGCATCAGCGGCCGAGGGCGGCGCCAACAGCACCTTCTCGCCGGCCTTCAGGCCTTCCAGCACTTGCACGCGCGCGCCGTCTTGCAAGCCGGTGCGCACGCGGCGGGGCGATTGCTTGTTCTGTTCGCCTTCGACGACGGTGACCAGCTGGCGGCCGTCTTTTTCGCGTTCGCCCAGGGCCACCACGGGGATGGTGAGCACGCCTTGGGCCGAGCCGGTTTCGATGTCGACCTGCACCGTCATGTCGGAGAACAGCTGACCGTCGGCGTTGGCCACGTCGAACAGCACGTTGTAGAACACAGCGTTGCCGCTGCGCTCGGGCACGGGCTGGATGACGCGAACGCGCCCCTCGTAACGCTGGCCTTGGCCCGACAGGGTGAGGAAGCTGGCCTTTTGGCCCACCTTCACCGACTGGATGTCCACCTCGGGCACCTTGGTGCGCACGGTGATGGTGCCGAGATCCGCCAGGGTGAGCATGACGGGCGTGATCTGCACGGCGATGACGGTTTGGCCCACCTGCACCGGCAGGTTGACCACGGTGCCGTCCATGGGCGCCGTGATGCGGGTGTAGCCCAGGCGCAGCTGGGCGCGGGCCAGGTCGGCCTGCAGGCGTTGCAACACGGCGCTCTGGCCGCGCGCATCGGCTTCGAGCTTGGCCAAGTCGTTCTCGGCCCGCTCGGCCTCCAAGCCGGCGGTGGCCTGCCCAGCGAGCAAGCGCTTCTGACGCTCGGCCTCACGACGGGCGCTGGCCAGGTCCACCTGGCGGGCCTCCAGCAAAGCGCGCTGCTGCGCCAAGGCCGCCTCGGCCTGGGCCACTTCGTTGCGGGCCAGCTCGGGGTCCAGGCTGACGAGCAAGTCGCCCTTCTTCACCTGCTGACCGAGTTGCACGTGCAGCTCGCGGATCTGGCCGCTGACCTGGGCCCCCACGTCGACGCGTGTTTTGGCCTGCAGCACACCGGCGGCTTGCACCACCTGGGTGATGTCGCCCTTCTCCACGGTGCCCATGGGCGGCGGCGCGGGCGGCTTGGGCGGGTTCATCAGGCGCCAGCCGACGAGGGTGACGATGAGCAGCCCGGCAACGATGAGGCGGCCGCGCCAGCGGCGCCACCAAGGGGCTTGAAGGGTCTTGTTCGCGGTGTTCACACCAAATCTCCCGCCGCGGGTTTGCGGCAGGCGCAATGTAGCTAGGGCCCGCCCGGGGCCGATTCGTCATGGGACAGGCTGCGCATCGACGACCACGAAGTGCTTGCGCACCGGACGAACGACCTCGAAGGCGCCTTCAAAGCTCGGCGGGATGACCGCACCCTGCCCTGCCTGCACGTCCACCACCGAACCGCCGGCCCCGTGCAGGCGCACGTGCCCCTCCAGCACGAAGAAGTACTCCTGCTTGTGGGGCGGGAAGGCGATGCGCCAGCGCCCGACTTCGCACGCCCAAACGCCGGCGCTCATCGGGCCAGCCTCATGCAGCAACCACGTCCAGCGCTGCGGGTTGCCGGCCTCCAGCCGATCGGGGCGCGGGCGGTCGAGCGCGGGCGCCAGACCCTCGGTGCGGTCGATCAGGGCGATGGGGGGTGGGAGGGGCATCGGGGTCCTTTCAGGGGCCGTGGCGTAGTTGCGCCGGCCGCAAGTGTGGCGGACGGCTGGACGCGGGCCGCCAAAGCCGCAGCACCGCGCCATTCACCACGCCACCGCCGCAGCCCATCGCGCCCAGCGTCGGACCGTCGCACGCCACTGGCCCAGCAGCAGGCGAACGATCACAGTTCAGTCACCGCAACACGCAACCCACCGCCAGGAGAACACCATGACCAAGACCTTCAACATCACCCCCGTCCTCGACCACGTCGGTGGCGCCCTGAGCCTGGCCGTGATGGCGGGCCTGACCCTCGCCGGTGCCGCGGCCTACGCCAGCGGTCACGACAAGCCCAGCGCCCCCATCGTTCAACTGCCCCCGGTCGTGGTGACCGTCAAGCGCGCCGAGCCGATCGCGCAGCTGCCTGCGGTGATCGTCGTCGCCAAGCGCAGCGCCTCCGACATCAGCGCCTGATCACCGCCCTCGCGGCGGGCTGCAAGAAGCACCGAAGGCCCGGCTCCCGAGAGGGAGCTGGGCCTTCGGTCTTTCGGAGCAAAGCGGATACTGCTGGGTCATGACCCCACTGCATGAAGCCGCCAAGGCGCTGGGGGGAAGCCCTCAGCTCTTCGCCCGCAAGGTCCTGGATTACCAGGCCTCTCGCCCCGACTACCCGGTGGCCTTGTTTCAACGCTTGCTGCGCGAGCGACCCGCGCCCGCCGATGTCGCCGACCTGGGCGCCGGGACGGGTTTGTTCACCAAGGGTTTGCTGGATGCCGGTTACCGCTGCACCGCCGTGGAACCCGATCCAGGCATGCGAGCCGCGGCCGACAGTCGGTTGGGTCATCGCGCAGGCTATGGCAGCTTGGATGGCCTGGCCGAACGCTTGCCCCTGGCAGCGGCCAGCATGGACCTGATCACGGCGGCACAGGCCTTCCACTGGTTCGATGTGCCCCGGGCGCGAGCCGAATGCCAGCGGGTGTTGCGCCCTGGCGGCAGCGTGCTCTTGGTGTGGAACGAACGGGAGCCGGCCGCCGCCGTTCATCGGGCCTTGGACCGGGTGGTCGCCACCTTCGGCGGCGCCTTGCGAAGCGCCCAGTTGGAACACGACGAGCGGTCCGCACTGCCCGCATTTTTCGGTTCGATGCCGTCGCCCTGGGCGACCCCGCACGTCCAGCATCTCAGCGCCGAGGGTTTGCTGGCCTTGGTGTTCAGTCGCAGCTACATGCCCGTGCGCGACAGCGAGGCGGGGCGAGAAGTCGAACGTGAGGTGGCCCGCCTGCATCAGGCGCATGCGGAGCCCGACGGCCACGTGCGGCTGCCCTACCGAACCGAGGCCTTCTTCGGGCGCCTGCTTTGAGCCCTCGCCTCGCGCATTGCCTGGCCGGCTGAACCGGCGGCCGCGAGCGGGGTTGCCGGCATCCCGGCGCTGGAGGTGCGGTGCCCCAAGGCCGCCCTTCAGGCGGCACGCGCCCAGGCGCCGTGCGGGTGGCTCCACAGCAGGGCGCGGGTGCCGTGGCGGTCGTGGGCGGTCCAGAGTGTGGCCGAGGGTTCGGGGGCGGGCGCAACGCCCTGGCCCCAGGGGTGGAAGGGCCAGGCTTCGGCGCACAGGGCGATCAGGGGGCTGCGCTCCACCAGGGCTTGCACGCGGTCGCGATGCGCTTGGCGCTGGGCCGGGTTGAAGTAGGCCAGCACCCAGCTGTTGAACAGCACGGGCTGCACGCCCTGCGGCAGGGTGGGCAACCAAGCGGTCAGCTCGGCCAAGCCATCGGCGGCGGCGCTGACACGGACCCCACCCGCCCGCACAGCGGCATCACCCCAAGTCAGGGCCCGGCGCAGGCGCGCCAGGCGAGCTGTGTCGTCGGGCCAGGTGCAGGCCTCGAGCCAGCGGCGGGCGGCCGGGTCGCTCGGGTCGATGGGGGCGAGGTCGGTGCCGGCGCGAGCCGCCAGCGTCCAGTCCTGCGCGGGCGGCGGCAGGCCGCCGCGCCAGTCGCAGTCCAGCGCCAAGCGCGTGCCCGGGCCGCGGGTGGCATCGCCTCCCGCACCCAGCAGCCGCACCCAGTCGCCGTCCACGCCGAGGTTCAGGCCGGCGCTGGCGCCGAAATCGAACAACGCGAGCCGTTGCGCGCCGGTGTGGGCCGCGATGGCGTCCAACGCCAAGCGCAACACGGCGCAGCGCCCGGTCTCGTTGGTTTGCGTGGCACGCGTGCGCAGGTGCTGGCGCAGGGTGGGCGCTTGCGCTTGCAGCATGGCGCGCAGCGCGGCCGGCAAGGCGGCATCGGGTGCGCGGCCTCCGCCCACGCTGGGGAAGTAGGCCGCCAGCTCGCCGCCGGCGCCCGCGAGCACCCGCTCGTGCACCGCGGCCAGCAAGAGGTTCACCCGCGCCTGGGCCGCAGGCACTTCGGCCATCCAGTCGTCCAAAGGCGGGAATTCAGCCAAGACCTGGCAAAGGGCCGCGGTGACGGGCTGCGCGGCGCATTCTTCGCGGGCAAAGCGGCGGAACTCGTGGGGCCACGAGGTCGGCGCGGCGGGCGGAGGAAGGGGGGCGAGGGCGCTGTTCATGCCCGCAGTGTGCGCGGGCCCGGCGGCACAGAATGTCGGCATGCCGACGATTGCTGCCGCCCCTTCGACCGTGGCCCAAGCCCTGGAGCGAGTGCGGGCGCTCAACTTCCCGCACCTGGGGCCGCCGCCCGACGTGGCGGGTCTGGTGGGCTGGCAGCGTCTGCCCGCCGGTCGGACGCTGTTCGCTCAAGGCGCCCCATCGCGCGCCTTGTACGCGGTGGTCACGGGCGAGGTGGCGTGCCGCATCACGGCCGAAGACGGCAGCAGCTCGGTTTTGGAGCACGTCACGCCCGGAGGTCTGTTCGGCCTGAGTGGCTTCGCAGCCGGCCTGCCCACCCGCTACGAGGCCGTGGCCACCTGCGCCACGCAGGTGCTTTGCATCGGGCCGCAGGCCTACGGCCACCTGCTGGATGCTTGGCCCGGCTTGGCGCGGGCCTTGATCGAGGCGCTGGCCCGCCGCTTTGACCAGAACCTGCTCTGGCTGGACCAGGCCCGGCACCGCCGCGCCGACGACCGGCTGCGGTCGGCCTTGGCGCAACTGCGGCGAGAGCGGGCCCGCCCGGACCCGGAGCGGCCGGGGGGATGGGTGCTGGCGGCCACGCAATCGGAGCTGGCGCAGTTGGCCGGGGTGAGCCGCCAAACCGCCAATGCCTGGCTGCAGGGGCAAGGCATCGAGCTGGGCTACCGGCGCCTGCGCGGTGAGGCGCCATGATCGAACGGGCCCGGCCGTCCACCCCGCTTGTGCAACATCGCCACATGAACCGCTTCGTCGTCCTCTTGCTCGTTGGCATGGTCCTCGGACGGCCCCACGCGGCCGAAGACGACGACGCGTCGGTCGAGGCGATCGGCCTGGCCCTGCGCCAGGAGGGCGTGGTCACCGGCGCCCCGTACTGCGCAAGCCTCGTGCGCGAGACCGTGACGCTGCGTGCCGACGGCCGCCGCAACGTGCAGCGCCAGCGCATGCCGATGTGCCGCGACGGCGAAGGTCGCACGCGCCGCGAGGTGCAGCCCGATGGCGGCCCCCGCCGCATCGTCCTGAACGACCCCATCGCGCGCACGGCCTGGGTGCTGGAGCCGGAGCGCCAGATCGCTCGCGCCCTGGTTCTGACACGCACCGTCCAGCAAGACCCCGCCGCGCTGGCGCGTCAGCAGCAAGCCATGACCGAGCGCCAGCGCACGCTCGACGAGCGCCGCAGCGCACTCGCCCGCGTGCTGGCACAGCAGGCCGAATGGGACTGGCCCGCCTCGCCCGGGGCCGGGGACGCGAGGGCGCTGGCGCGGCGCGGCGACGGCGTGACGACGCCCCTGCCCGAGCAGGTGGTGGAGGGCCTGACCGTGACCGGCGAGCGCACCACCTGGACCCTGCCGGCCGCCCTGCCGGGGTCCCCCGAGCCCATCGTCATCGTGCGCGAGGTCTGGCGCAGCCCGGCGCTGCAAGTGACGGTGCGCCTGCACGAGCGCGACCCCCGCCACGGGGAGGTGATCGAGCGGCTGGAGCAGGTCCGACGCGGCGAGCCCGACTCGGCGCTGATGCGCGTGCCCGCCGACTTCCAGCGACAGACGCCGGGCCGCCCATGACCATCGGCACGCTCGACAGGTGTACTAGTGGACGCGTACACTCGATCACCAACTCGGCGGCCCACAGGCACCCGGCATGCTGCCCATCCAATTCCAACTCAACACCGGCTCGCCCGAGCCGCTCTACCGCCAGCTGATGGACCAGCTGAAGCGACGGGTGGCGGCCGGGCAATGGGTGGGGGGGCAAGAGCTGCCCTCGGTGCGCGAGCTGGCCGCCGAACTGACGGTGCACCCCATGACCATCAGCAAGGCCTACAGCCTGCTGGAAAGCGAAGGCTGGCTGGCGCGGCGGCGCGGCCTGCCGATGGTGATCGCAGCCACCCACCAGCGCGCGGCGCCAGGGCGCGAGCGCATCGAGCAACTGCGGCCCACCTTGCAACGCGCGGTGGACGAATCGCGCGAATTGGGCATCTCGCCCGCCCAGGCGCTGAGCCTGTTCCAACACCTCTTGACCGACGACTCCGGGAGTCCTGCATGAACAGCCCCCTCCTCCACGCTGCGCCCCAAGTGCAGATCGACAGCCTGCGCCTGGCCTACGGCAAGGCGACCGAGCCCGTGCTGCGCGACTTGAGCTGGACCCTGCAGCCCGGCCAGGTGGTGGGCCTGCTGGGGCGCAATGGCGCGGGCAAAACCACCTTGCTGGAAGCCCTGCTGGGCCTGCGCGACCCGCAGGCCGGCACGGTGCGCTTGTTCGGCCAAAGCGTCACGGCGCTGGACGACGCCGCCCGCGCCCGCATCGGCTACGTGCCTCAGGGCAGCGACCTCTTCGAGAACCTGACCGCCACGCAGCTGCTGGCCTACTTTCGCGCCTTCTACCCGCGTTGGAACGAGGCCAAGGTGGAGGGACTGATGAGCCGGTGGGAGATCCCGCGCGACCAGGTGATCGGCAAGCTCAGCGGCGGGCAACAGCAGCGCTTGTCCATCATCCGCGCGCTGGCGCACGAGCCCGACCTGCTGGTGCTGGACGAGCCCGTGGCCAGCCTGGATCCCATCGGCCGCCGCGACTTCCTGCGCGAGCTGGTGGACCACGTCATCAACCGCGGCACCACGGTGGTCTTTTCCACCCACATCCTCAGCGACCTGGAGCGCGTGGCCTTCCATGTCGCCTTCCTGAAGGACGGGCAGATCGGTCTGCAAGCGCCGCTGGACGAGTTGCTCGAGGACACCCGGCGCGTGGCCGGCCCCACGGAGGCCGTGGCGGCCCTGGTTCGCGAGCACGGGCTGCGTACGCTGGCCACCCTGCCCGCCCAGACCGGGCAAAGCCGAGCGCTCCTGCGCGGCCGTTGGCCGGACGCGCTGCCGGACACCCTGCTGACCCAAGGCGTGAGCTTGGACGACCTGTTCGAGGTGCTGACTTGAGCAGGCGCCCCCTGACCACGGTGCTGCGGGCCGCATGGCGGCAACCGCGCACCTCTGAGCAACTGGGGCTCGCGGGGGGCGTGGTCGGCTTTGCCATGGCCAGCATCGGGGGCGACCGCGGTTGGCTGATGAACGCACAAACGGTCGCCAGCCTGGCGGTGGTGCTGCTGGCCATCCACCTGCTGCAGGGCGTGCTGCGGCAAAACCACCCCCACTTGGCGCGCTTGATGCCGGGGCACCGTGCCACCTTGCAATGGGCCGTGCGCAGCGTGTTGCTGCTCACCGCCGCGGCCCTGCTGGGCCTTGGGCTTGCACCGACGCCAGAGCAGCGGCCCGTCCTGGCCTTGGTCGCGCCCGTGGTGCTGTGGCTCGGCGGCTGCTGGGGGCTATCCCGGTGGATGGCGCTGCCCCTGCTGCCCTTGGTGACGATCGGCACGTTCTGGCTGAACACAACCACGGGGCAGAGCAAGGACTTTACGTTCTGGGCGAGCTTGGCCTGCACCTGGGGCGTCATGCTGCTCGCCCTGCCCGCCTTGCTGCGCCGCGGCGACAGCGCACACGCGGCGCAGTGGCGGGCTTTGCGCAGCACCGATGCCATTTACGGCGCCGCGCTCGATGGCAGCAAGCGCGGCGCTGGGCAGTTGGGACAGGGCTGGGTGGCGCGCTTCGTGGTCTGGTGGTTTTGGCCCCTGCGCCGCCGCCTGGACTCGGCGCGGCTGCCGGTGCGCGGCGCGCGCGAGGCCCTGCGCCGCGCCCAGTGGGTGCTGGTCCCCAGCCTGCACCCCACCCAGCAAGGCCTGATGCTGCTCACCGTCGGCACGCCGGTGCTGCTGATGAGCCTGCTGCCCATGCTGATGAAGGGCCTGTCCCAAGGGCTGAGCCTGGGCGTGATGACCGCGCTGGCGATGGGCACCATCACGTGGCTGCTGCTGCTCACGCTGTGCAGCGGCCTGACTGAACATTGGCGAACCCGCGGTGAGCAAGCCTTGCTGCGCTTGGCGCCGCACACGCCACAAGGCGAGGCCCTGCGCCTCGGTTGGGCGGCCACCTTGCGCCGCCACGCGGTGGCGGGCTGGGTGCTGCACGGCGGCATCGGCCTGGGCTTGTGCGCCTGGATCGCCCCAGCGGCTTGGCCGCACGCCCTGGCCGCGGTGGCCCTGGTGGCGCCTGCCGTCTGGCTGCTGCCCGGGGTCCACTGGGCCCACCAAGCCCCACCCACCGGGGCTTGGGTTGGCTGGAGCACGGCGGGGTCCTTCTTAGCCGCTGCGGTGGTCGGCGTGCCCGCGGCAGGGGGCCCCGCCCTCTGGCCCCTGGTGCCTTTGGCCTGGGTGACGGGCGGCTTCGTCGCGTGGCGCTGGAGCCGCCCGCCGCAGCCGGGCGGCCACCGTTCGCCTTGGCCCGCTGGCCACGCCGGACCCTTGACCCGCTGAGCGAGACGCCCCATGACCCCACCCCTCCGCTTCCCCCACGCCGGCTACGCATGGCGCACCCTGCGCAACCAGGGGCACCTGCTGCAGCTCGCCCTGGGGCTGCTGTTCGCTGCTCTGATGGTTGGGTTGGCGCTGAAGTTCCTGCCCTCCAGCGGAACCTTTTGGTTGGGTCTGGTGAGCGGCATCGCGGCACTGCTGCTGTGGCACTTCCAGGTGGACGGCCTGCTGCAGCAAAACCGCCCCATGCTGGCGCGCCTGGTTCCAGGTCATGTCACGGCCTTGCGGCGCAGCCTGCTGCGGCAATGGCTGCTGCACACCGGCGTTTGGACGGTTTGGCTCTGCACCTTCTTCCCCAGCACGGGCGCCCCCCTGATGGCCGCCGGCTTCGGCGCGGCCCTCGTCGCCCTGGCGTGGGCGGCACGCCAACCCTGGCTTTGGCTGGCGTATGCGTTGGGTTTTGTGGCCTTGATGGTCCAGTGGGGCTCGCAGGCGCCGGCACTTCAAGCCGCGTTCAGCAGCCAGCAGCCCATGGCCGGCTGGCCTTGGGCCGCCTTCGTGCTGCTGGCCAGCGGCGCGGCACTGCCTGGGCTGCTGAGCACCGGCCATGCGGCGCACCGGCGCAACGCCGCACAGCGGGAAAACATGCGCTTGATGAGCGCCGCCATGATGCAGGGCGGAGGCGTGCCAGTGCGCCTGCGCTCGGGCTGGCTGGAGGCCCTGGAGCGGTTGGTCGACTGGCCCTGGCGCCGGCTGCTGGCCCGCGAGCTGAACGGCGGGTCCTGGCCAGCGGCCACGAAACAGCCGGGCCGCGTGGGGCGCCTGAACCTGGTGCTGGCCGGCTCTTCTCATTGGGCTCGCCAAGCGGGCCTCTTGGCTTGGCTCGTGCTGTTGTTCGGCTTGCCCTTTTGGGCGATGGAAACCTGGAGGCAGCCCAACCCCTCCAACGGCACCCGTGCCATCAACCTCATGTGCATCAGCCTGTGCTACGTGGCCTTCGGCGTGGCACTGAGCCCGGTCGTTCGGATCGGTGCCCACTTGCGGCAAATGCGGCGCGAGTTCGACCTGCTGCGCTTGGCGCCCGGCGTGCCCCCAATGCCGGTGCTCGGCCGCCGGTGGTCGGGGCACTTGGCCGCGCAGTTCCTGCTGGGCTGGACCCTGGCGACCGCCTTGGTGGTGTTGCCCATGCTCGCCTGGGGCAGTGCAGATGCGGTGCGTTTCAGCGCCGGCTTTGCCGCCGGCTGCCTGCTCCTGCTGCCCCTGGCCTGGGTGCACGGCGCAACGCTCACCGGCGAGTCCCGCTGGTCCCCGCAAGTCACCAACATGTCATCCATCGTCATGGGCTCGGTGGTCGGGGGCGTGTGCCAGGGTCTGGAAGTCGCGCCCCTGCACAGCCTGGGCGGTTTCGCCCTGCTGACCAGCGGCCTGGCGCTGGCCGTGGCCCTGAGGACGGGCCGGGCCGCGAACCCGAAGGCAAGCGGCCACTGAGCGGCAAGGGTCGCCCGCCGACACCGCCGAGACCGCCAGGCGATACCCGCGCACGTACTCCTGGGCCCTTTGGCGAGCCCACGCACAGACTGGCTTCCGCCGCGAGACAGCGCCCTTCGGCCAGTCGCGGCGCCAACCCAACAGGAGCCCTGCCCGTGCACTTCAACCCCCTTTTCAGAGCCACCACCACCCTTGCCGCGGTTGCCATCGGCCTCAGCGCATGCGGGGGGGGCTCGGCCCCCACACCGGCCCCCACACCGGCCCCGGCCCCAACCAGCGCGACTGCGCGCCTGGACGAATCGAGCTGCCCTTATGCCCTGCACTCGAGCCAAATCCTGCGCTCGACGGTGCGTTGCGGCGTGCTGGTGGTGCCTCAGGACCGCAGCAACCCCTCCAGCCCGACGCTGCGGATCCCCTTCGCCGTCTTCAAACCCGCCACCGCCAGCACGCTGACGCCCGTCGTCTACCTGACCGGGGGCCCAGGCGAAACCTGGAAAGAACGTCTCGCCACCGTGAAAGCGGGCGAAAGCCCAGGCTTTGTCGAAGGAGCCCAACTGCCGCGCGATGAAATCGTCCTCGAACAGCGCGGCTCGACCGGGACCCTGGAGCCCTTGACCTGCCCCACCGTCTCCTGGGGCCCAGAGATGTTCCGCAACGCAACTGCAGCGCTGTTCGCCGCGCTGCCGGGCATCCAGGCGTGCGCCGACAGCCTGCGCGCCAAGGGCCTGCAGCCGCGCCACTTCACGACCGACGACCTTGCGGCCGACGTGGACGACCTGCGCCGATTGCTCGGGCACCCCAAGGTCGTGCTGAATGGCGTGTCCTATGGCACCAACTGGGCGCTGGCCGTCGCTCGCAACCACAGCGCTGGCGTGGAAGCCCTGGTGCTCGATTCGGTGGTCTCGCCCGCCGTGTTCCCCGGTCGAACGACTGCAGAGGGCATCGACCGGGCGTTCACCGCCGTGGCGGCGGCCTGTGCGGAACAACCGGCCTGCGCGAGCGCTTACCCGAACCTGGACGCCCGCCTCTCCGCACTGCTCGACCGCCTGAACACCCAGCCCTTGCCCTGGAAGCGCGGCCCGGGGGGCGAGTTCAATGCCACGGTGGCGCTGGGCGCGCTGTTCTCAGTGGCGCAGTTCACCCCGCAGTCGTACCCGGCTGCCGTGACCACGTTCGAGAACCTCGTCGGCAGCGGTCTGTCGCCCGACGCCTTGCCGAGCGACCAGCAGGACTTGCTCGCTGAGCTCGCTCGGGAGGGGCTCGACTCGTCGATCGCGCCTGCCCCCGGACAGGTCTGGTCGCTCGTCTGCGCAGACAACGCCACGACGACGGCCACGGAACTCGCCGCCGGGGCCCAGCGCGTGCGTCCGGCCCTGCAACCGGCCATGGCGGCATGGAGCGGCGCGTTTTACGCGATTTGCCAGAGCTGGCCGTTCCGCAGCGACCTGCCGGCGAGCGCCTACCAGCCTCTGAAAAGCCCGGTCAAGACGCTGATCTTGTCGGGTTCACTCGACCCCTCCACGCCCCCAGCCTGGGCACAACAAGTGGCCGGCGCGCTGGCCAACAGCACGTTGGTTCGGTTCCCGACGCGGGCGCACTCGATCCAGAGCGCCAGCCCCTGCGCGCGCACGCTGGTAAGTGCCTTCTTGGCCGATCAGCCGCTCAACACCTCGTGCGCCGCAACCGAAACCCTGACCTTTGAATGAAGGGACGCCCCACCATGTCACCCTCCTCGATCCCCTCGCTCGGCGCGCTGGCCACGGCCGCACTGTTGACGGCTTGCGCGACCTCGGCACCAACGCCGGTGCCTGCTGGCGCCACGCGGATGAGCACTCCGGACATCCAAGCCCTGTTCGCCCAGCCGACTCAACTGGACAACGACGTGCGGGGTGGGCTGACCTACCGCTTTGCACCCAACGGCGGCGTCGAATTTGGCATGCGGCTGTTCGCCGCACGCAAATCGGGCCAATGGCGCGCCGACGACGAAGGCCTGTGCGTGCGCGTGGAAAGCGACCCCTGGATCTGTGGGCCGCTCTACCGCCTGGGCGCCAACCGCTACTACTTCGACGTGCCGCAATACGGGCAGGACTACAACAGCTTGACGGTGAGACCGTGACCCGGCCGGCGGCGCCGCGCCGCCAAACGCTCACCCGCCGCGCTGCGTAAGATCGTGGCGTGTCGCCACCCGCTGCCCCGCACCCGACCCCTGCCGTCGCGCCCAAGCGCCAGTGTGGGGGTTGGCGACTCGGTCTCGCGACGCTGCTCTTGGCGCTGGTGTCGACCACGGGGCCAGCGCTGGCGGCCAACGAAGCGGTGCCGCCACAGCCGCCCCATCCCAGCACTGCCCAACGACCCCCAGTGGCCTTGGTGTTGTCGGGAGGCGGTGCCCGCGGGCTGGCGCACATCGGCGTGCTGCGGGTGCTGGAAGAAATGCGGGTGCCGGTGGACATCGTGGTCGGCACCAGCTTCGGGGCGCTCGTCGGCGGCGCCTACGCGGGCGGTGCGGACGTGACCGAGCTCGAACGCCTCGTGCTCGCCACCGACTGGAACCGCGTGCTGCAGGACCGGCCGCCGCGCGACGCCCTGCGTTACCGCCAGCGCGAGGACGACACGCTGGTGTCGTCCCGCCTGGAGTTGGGCCTGAGCCGAAGCGGCCTGACCCTGCCCAGCGGCGCCTTCGCCAGCGGGGAGGTCGAACGGGTGCTGCGGCAAATGACGCCGTCCACCTCGCTGGTGCAAGTTCAACAACTACCCATCGTGTACCGCGCGGTGGCCACCGACATGCTCAGCGGCGAGATGGTCACGCCGGTGAACGTGACCCTGTTCACGGCCATGCGGGCGTCGATGGCGGTGCCTGGCGCGTTCGCGCCGATCACGGTCGACGGCCGCGTGCTGGGCGACGGCGGGCTGGTGCGCAACCTGCCGGTGGACCTGGCCCGGCAACTCGGCGCCGAGCGCGTGATCGCGGTCAACTTGGGCACCCCCCTCGGAGGCCCCGAGGTGTTGGGCGATGCACTGGGCATGGCGCAGCAAATGATCGCCATCCTGACGGAACAAAACGTTCAACGCTCGCTGCAGGAACTGACCCCGAACGACGTGCTGGTGGTGCCCGAGCTGGGTGGCGCCAGCTTTCTCGACTTCAACCGCGCTCGACACAACATCGAGGCCGGCGCTGCGGCGGCGCGCGCCCAAGCGCAGCGGCTGGCGTCTTGGTCCGTGCCACCCGAAGCCTGGGCCGAGTACCGCCGGCGCCGAACCGAGGGGCACACCGCCCTGGCGGCCAGCCCGCCCACGGCGGCGGCCGTGCGCGTGCAGCCCATCGGCCGCGACGGCCAAGCGCGGCCGGGCTGGGTGGGGGCACCGCTGGCCGCCGGGGAGGCGCTCACGGCGCAAACGCTCAGCGACGCGGCCGCCCGTTTGACGCGCGAGCTCGATGCCGAACGCGTCGATACGGCGATCGCGGGCGACGGCCCCTCGCGCGAACTGGTGCTGCTGCCCATCGCCTCGCCGCTCGCCAGTTCGCGCTTGCGGCTGGGTGTGGACCTGTCGACCGACTTCGCCCGCAGCAGCGAGCTCACGCTCTCGGGCCTGTACACGCTGGGCGGACTCAACCAGGCCGGAGCCGAGTGGCGCAGCCTGCTGCGGGCCGGCACGGTCAACGAGGTGCTGACCGAGTGGTATCAGCCCGTGGGGGCCGGGTCGCCCTGGTTTGGCAGCGCCCGCGTGGGCTACCGAAAGAACGGCGCCACGGTATACGACGACGAAACCGGTCGCGCCAGTTTATTGGTAAGCGTTAGCAGCGGCATAGCGTCACTGGCGCTGGGACGTCAACTGCTCGACAACGCCCAGGCGCGCATGGGCTTGCAGCACCGCTGGCTGCGTGGACGGGTAACCGTTCCCGACATCGGCGCATCTGGCGGCGTGAACGAGCTTTCGGCTTTCGGCGAGATCGGCTATGACACGCTCGATTCGTTAGGCTTTCCCACCCGTGGCCTCCTGTTGTCTGCCAGTTACGAGCGTTTTGCCGGGACGGC